>JAJPHU010000028.1 GCA_021325115.1 Planctomycetota bacterium
CCCTGATGTCGATGTCTACACCAAGAAGCAGCTCATCGAACGGGAGCGCGATTATTGGCTCAAGACCACGCCGATTGGCTATATTTTCTGGATTGGCATGATCATGGGCTTTATCGTTGGTGTGGTCATTTGCTATCAAATCATTTCCACGGACGTGGCCGAGAATCTGTCGGAGTACGCCACGCTCAAGGCCATCGGCTATGCCGATCGCTACTTGAACGGCGTGGTGCTACGCGAGGCTTTATGGTTAGCGTTTCTCGGCTTCATGCCGGGGCTGGGGCTGAGTTGGCTACTCTATCGTCTGGTGGATTTCCTGGTCGGCCTACCCATGATCTTACAATACAAAAGCACTCTTTTTGTGCTTCTTGTTACACTCTTGATGTGCGTGATCTCGGGACTGATCGCCTTGCGCAAGGTGCAAACAGCCGATCCTGCGGAGGTGTTCGCATGAGTACTGCGGTCATCCCTCAACGTGTGCGTTCGACAGAATTCCTAAAACGTCCGCTGGTTGTTCGGGCCGCGGCTCTCAACCACAGATACGCAGACAGCGAAAAGAAGAACCTGGACAATATTCATTTACAGGTGCATCAGGGCGAGATCGTCTTCATAACGGGTCCGTCCGGCTGCGGGAAGACGACGCTGCTGTCGCTTTTGGGTGCTCTGCGCACCGTGCAAGATGGCGAGGTCGAAGTACTGGGCCGGCGCCTGCACGAGCTACAGGGACAGAAATTAGTCGAAGCCCGCCGCGATATCGGCTTCATTTTCCAGGCCCATAACTTATTCGGATCGCTGACGGCTTTGCAGAATGTGCGCATGGCCCTGGAATTGCAACACCGCGATCGCAGGTACATCCACCATCGCGCCGTCGAGGTGCTGACGGCCCTGGGCTTGCAGGACCATATTCACCGCAAACCTTCCCATCTGTCGGGCGGCCAGAAGCAGCGCGTGGCCATTGCCCGCGCCTTGGCCAATCGGCCGCGTCTAATCCTCGCCGATGAACCCACCGCCGCCCTTGATGAGGAATCGGAACGCAACGTCGTCGATCTGCTCAAGAAGCTGGCTCAGGAAGAGAGTTGCACTTGTCTGATCGTGACTCATGCCAATCGCATTTTGGACGTCGGCGATCGTATCATCAGCATGGTCAAAGGATGTATCCGGTCGAATGTTCTGGTGCAGGAAATGGTCGAAATTTGCGAATTCCTCAAACAATGCGAGGTATTCTCATCCTTGACGACAAGCGCCCTGACCAACATCGCCGAGGTGATGGAGCAAGAGAGTCATCCGGCCGGCACGATCCTCATTCGTCAAGGCGCGGAAGGCGACAAATTCTATCTCATTAAGCGCGGCGTGGTGGACGTGATTGTCAATCAAGGCCAACCCAACGAGGCGAAAGTAGCAACGCTGAGCAAAGGCCAGTTCTTCGGCGAGATGGCCCTCTTGACCGGCGCGCCGCGCAATGCCACGGTCCTGGCCGTGCAAGACGTAGATCTGTACACGCTGGACAAGCCGCGCTTCCAATCGGCACTGGCCTCCAGTGAGCCATTCCGTAAGGAGTTGGAAAAGATCCTCTTCCAACGGCAATGATGAAAAGAAGAACTAACCACAGAGGCACGAAGAACCCAGAGAAGAAGACACAAAAAAGAGTATGTTAATCTAATATTATCCTGAATTTTCTTTGTTTCTTTCTGTTTCTTTTTCTCTGGGTTCTTCGTGCCTTCTGTGGTTAGTTTTCTTTGCACTCAGCATAGCCGCATTCGGCCGGCAGGATGCCCTGCGCTTGTTTGAGCTTGACGATGGCAATTTTCCAACTCACAAACTCTTTAATCACTTCGCCGCGCGCCTTGTACCACTCCAGATAAGCCGAGGCCAAGCTGAGGGCACCCTGCAATCCTTCGGCCTGCCGTTTTTCCAGATCCCGGATACGTTCCTGCCAACTGTCGGCCGCTCGCCGCGCTCGCAGGATCGTTTCGCGCCGCGCCCCAATCTCGTAGACGGCCGCGCGGATCTCGGCTTCGGTCGTGCGCTCACGCTCCTGCAGATAGTCGCAGAGTTGGGCGCGGATGCGTTCCAGTTCTTCTTCCTGACCCGGTTGAATGTGCAGAAGCTTGCCGAGGATCGCCAGCAGTTGGCAACTCGGTCCCGGCCTGGATAGGGTCAGCAACGGATTGATTGTCTGGAGCAACGTGCGCGCCGAGCCGAGCGTATCGCGGTCGAGATTGGCAATCGTGTTTCGCAGCAACAGAAGCTGCGGCCGCTGCTGCAACCCGAGCTGGACCGCAGCCTCGACACCTGGCACGAAGAGGAGCGGCATTTCAGAAGGGGTGCCAAGCGGCATTCCCGGGTCCGGCCAGATGCGCCAAGCAGGGGTGAGATCATAGCCCAGTGCCAAGCGGAGCTTGCGGTTGAGTTGCTCGATCATCAGCTGATTTTGTGCTCGTTGCAATTGCAGTTCGGCAATTTGTCGTTGATATTCTTCAATAGGCAATGGCAGAGGGATGCCGAGTTTTTTCATCTCTTCGATGCGCTGAAGTGTTTTGCTGCTGCTCTCCAGGCTAATGGTGAGCAAGTCGGCCTTGGCCTCGGCAGCGGCGAGCTGATAGTACCATTCCAGCGCCGCGCCGGCCGCTTGATCGCGGCTCTCCAGGGCACTATATAGCAGTATCGCTTCCTGGAATTCACGTTGTTTCTGTTGTTTTTGGGCCTTGCCACCTTGTGCCAGGCCGCCGCGCAAGCCAGGACATTCCTTGCTGGCACGGCGGCCGGATGAAGAATTTTCGAGCTGCCGACGCTGATTATCGAACCCATCAGCCAAAGGGGCATGCTTGGCAGCCAAGCATTGACACAAAAGTGGAGGAAGAGCGCGGTAAGCATCCACAAGCGGCAGTTCATCCAATACTGGTGGGGGCTGCACCGATGCGGCCAACTCCTGGATGGCCTGTTCTTGAGAAACCCGTTCGACAGCAGGCGGGAGAGGCTCGCCGGGACCGCAGGCGCAGGAGTGCCGGCACGGATGGCACAGCGAACAGCCGGCCGTCGCAGCCAGGAACGCTCCCATCATCAGCAGTAGGGTAAGTCGCCCCATGAAAAATCCCGATCAAATCGCCTGCCGCAATTCGGAGTTCGAAGTTCGGAGTCCTGAGTCCTGAGCAGTACCATTTCTCAGAACTTGGAACTTAGAACTTCGAACAGAATTCAGCGCCGTTGCCAACCGCGGCCAAACGGCTTCAGCTCCGGCCAATCCACGCATGTGCTCACGCGCCCACTGGGCCAATGCCTGATAGCGCGCACGTTCGTGTTTGGCAGTCTCATAGCTGGCCCGCAGTTGATCGTGATACGATTGCCAGACCAGGCGATGCCAGGTGGTGCGATAGCCACCGCCGCTTTCTTGTGGCCAGGGCGCCGGCTCCGGATGCGATTCCAGGATGAAGCCGCACTGTTCATCGAGGGAGTCAGCCATGCCGGTATGCGGCGGCGCCAGCGCTGGCCGGCCCGCCGCCAGGAAGTTTTGCAGCGGCAAACACGATCCCTCGGCCCGCGATGTATTCACATAGTAAGTGCTGGCCCGCGCCAATTCGACCAGCTGCTCCTCGGATAGATACGCCGTCACAAAGACCAGCTTGCAGCGATGGCTCAGGCCGGTGCCGCGGTAGAAAGCGAACATCTCGGCCAGCGCCGCCGCCTCCCAATCTGCTGACACCACCAACTTGACCACCAACGTCGCATCGCCCTGGTCCTTCAGGGCCAGCAGATAGCCGGACAGCAGATCCTGCCAGTTCTTACGGGCGTCAAATGGATTCAGGATCGTGGTATAAACAACTCCAGATAGTTCTAAATTCGGCCGCGGTGGATACAACTCGCGGATATCGGTTTCCTGGAAGACTTGCCGGGCCGACCACAAGGCGGCGCGGACGGCCCGCGCCGACAGGTGCATGACTCTGCCGAAACGCTGTGGCACGGCCTTAATGCACTTCTTGTACAGCTGGCGAAGACTGGGCTGTGCCGACAGATGGCCGGTCTCGCGGCTGACCCACGGCCGCGGTGCTCGCGGCAGCGCGACCGGTTGCGGAAAAGTGTAGCACGGGCAGTTGAGCGCCATGCGCTGGACCGGTTGCCAGTCCGGGACCTGGAAATAAGCCGTCGGGACTGGCACCGGCACCACATGCACCGGCGTCCGCACACCTGCCCGCAAGAAGGCGGCGCGCGAAAACTGTGTGTGCGTGATAAGCAAATCCATCTGCTCGGCCCGCCGTGCCCAGTTCTGCCGCGGATCGTTCTCCAGATCGAAGGAAGGAATGTCGGGGAATTCCCAGGCGGGCACAGCGATGTTCGGCACCTCGGGCACGATTTCCATCAGATGGAGCGGCAGAAAACTAAGGTGAATCGGCTGGTATTGCTGGCGCCGCGCTTCGGCAACGGCATGTTCGAGGACGCCGCGCGGGCCGGACACTTCCCGATGCCGGCCCCAGCGCTGCAATAGCGGCGCAAAGGCGCGGTAGACGTAGCGATACGAATAGGCATCGCGCCCCAGAAGGCGAGCCAGCTCGCTTTCGCTATACATCGAGGTGACGAGCAACAATGGATCACCGTTGGCATGATGTGTTGGCTCGTCGTGCATGATATTCCTCACAGAAACGAACTACAGAACCACAGAGGAAACAGAGAAAACACAAAAAAGAGACAGAAATAAACCAAAGATCGGTTATACCTGATTTTTGTTTCTTCCTTATCTATGTATTCTCTGGGTTCTCTGTGATTCTGTGGGTAGTTAAACCTGGAATTCGATCGGTAGTGCCAAGGTATTATCGGGCAAAGCCGCAGCTGTCACGTCTTGCAACGATCCGTCGGGCTGCAGGTCGTACAAGCGGTAGTTGAGTCCATGCAAGAACTCCTCGATGGCGATAAAGACATCGGCAATGCCGTTGATTGCTGCATGACAGCCTCGAAAAATCTCCAAGGTCTCAAATAAGACCACTGGCCGCAGCGATTCCAATGTGTCGCGTGCGCCGCGCAGCACTTCCAACTCCATTCCTTCTACATCGATTTTGATGAAATCGACTCGCTCCCACCCTTGGCGGGCAACGACGACATCCAAGGTCGTGACGGCAACCGGTAATTCACCGGGGACAGCAGCACTGTGTACTTGTGACAGTCCAGCGTTAAAAGGGTGAAGTGGATCGGGCCGCCACAGCAGCGACCCCTCGGCTTCGCTCAGTCCGACCGGCAGAATGATAACGCGGTTAACCAGGCGCGGATTGGCTCGTAAATTCTGCCGCAGTCGGGCAACGTAGGGCGGTCCCGGCTCAATGGCGAGGACGCGGCCGGACGGCCCTATCTGCCGGGCCAGAGCCAGGGCGACAGCACCGACATTGGCGCCCACATCGATGCAATAGCTGCCTGCCGACACGAAGCGTTCCACGGCGCGGAGGACGCTTGATTCATAGCCAGCAAGCATTTTCCGCTCGATGGCGTTAGCCGGATCGATCCAGACGACAACATCGCCCAGGTAATGGGACCAGCGAAGGGAGCGGCCGGGCGGCAGGCGGTTGAGCAAGGCAGGGCGCGCCTGGATGGCCCGGCTCAGCAGCCAGCTGGGCAATAGTGGCACGATGGGTTTCAGATACTTGCCTACGGGCATGGTTTGGCTCCTACGCCGCCAGCGGTTTGCGCGGCGTCAAGGTATCGAGCAGGTCCAGAGCCGCCTGCAAGCGTGGCCAGATGCTTTCCGTGCTGGCCCATTGAGCCATCTTGCGCTGGCCACAAGCGCCCAGCGCGTCGTAAGTCGGCCGATCGCAGCGGGCAATGTGGTAACTCTGCCGTAATTGCTCTACCAGCGACGGCCATACGACCCGGCCCCAGGTGGTGCGGAAACGTAAGCGGCTATCGTGCGGCCAGATGGCCGGCTCCGGATGCGTCTCGACGATAAAACCCATTTCACGAGTAAAATAGTCGCTAAGAGCAGTATGGCACGGTGCCACGCACGGCCGACCTGCAGCCAGGTAGTTCATCACTGGCAGACAATTGCCCTCGGCGCGGGTGGTCGTCAGGTAATAAGCGCTGGCTCGTACCAATTCGAGCATATGTTCCGGCCGGAGATAGTCGGTCAGCAACACGACTTTGCAGCGATGGGCCAGACCCAGGCGGCGATAGTACATGAGGATGCGTTCGATCCAGATCGGTTCCTTGGTAACGAGCTTGACGGCCAAGACGGCGTCGTCGCGATCGCGCAACCCCCAGAGGAAGCCGCTGAACAGGTCTTCCCAATTTTTGCGGCCATCGCCGGGGTTGAAAATGCAGGTGTAGACCACGCCTGACAGGTCCACGTACGGCTGCCGACAGCTTTCGACGTAGCGTTCCCAGGCATTGCGCCCTGCCTTCCGCGCGAGGGCCTTGATCCAGGTGTGAGCAGTCGGCGGCACCAGCGGTTTGACGTACTGGCTATAGGTCGAGCGCATCGTGTCGCACAATCGCCCCGGAGCAGAAACAGACAGCCTGTCTCCTTCCTCTCCGCTGGGGTCAGGGGCGTCCCACAATGCCGATGCAGGCACATCGGGATGAGGGAAGACATAGGCCGAGTAGGGAATGCGGATGGAGCGATCGGCCTGCCAGGCCGAGACGCGGAAATAGTCGTCCGGCGTCGGCACTGGCACGATGCGGATGGGGGTGCGGATGCCAGCCCGCTGCAATGTCTCTACCGTGAATTGGCCACCGACCAGGATCAGATCGCACTGCCGCGAGGCGGCAATCCAGTCGTTACGCGGGTTGCCGTCGAAGACGTGATCGGGCGCATCCGGGAATTCCCAGGCTGGCACGATCACATTGGGGACCGACGGTGCCGGGCAGAAATCCTGGAAAGGCAGGAAACTGACGTGGACCGGATCAAGTCCGCGGCGGCGGGCGTCGCGGGCCGCTGCCTCCAGAGCGCCGGCATCACGAGCGACCGGGAGGACTTCCCCCCAACGCGCCAACAGCGGCACAAACAGCTGGGCGACCAGGTCGTAGGAGTAGCCCGGCACGCCCAGGTTTTTACCCCGCGTCGCTCCCGTCTGGTAGGAGGTCAAGAGGACGGCTCGCCGCCGTGTCGGCTCCGGAGGCGTGGCTTCGGTCTCTCGTTGAGGATCGCGTGGACTCATCGTCACGAGGCTCCTGGAACAATAGGAAATTCACGTACTTGGTAGCGGTGTTGGATCATTTCTTGTATCGATTGCCGGGAACAAAGAGTTGAGGAAAAGCCCCGAAGATAACGATTGTGCCGGTCGTTTGGCCCGTGTCGGCAAGAGGCGGAGAAGAGGAAGAATGGAGCGTGATTTATCATTTCGCACGAAGCGATGAATCCTCCGCCTGCCGCAAGCACAGCCGCAGCTCTTGGGCCAGCACTTGCACGTGTGGTTCCTTGACCATGGTGTGATGCTGTCCGGGCACAAAATGGACATCGACAGCGGCAGCCAATTTGCCCCAATTACGATCTGTTGCTGTTTGCACCGGCACCGGCGCTTCCTGAGGACGAAAGAGTGTCAGCCGGCCTGGATAGGGACGAAGCGCGTAGTTGCTGCCCAGCTGAATGTGGGCATGAAACAGACGCTTGAGGTCGTTGAGGATCTGCTGCACCAAAGGCAAGGGCGTGTCATCATCCACAAGGCCGAGCTTACGCACGTGGTCCCACAGGTACGGCAATTGCTCATCGGGACCGAGGCGGTCCAGCTCTTCCAGCGTGAGATCCAGGCCATACTCGCGGGCAGACTGGGCAGCATCCTCCGCATAAGGGGCATTGGCGGCGTTGTACGGAATAGTCGTATCCAAAAGCGCCAAAAGCCCGACGGTTTGTCCTTGATAGCGCAATTGCTGCGCCATTTCGTAGGCGATGACGCCGCCCATCGACCAGCCGCCCAGGTGATACGGTCCCTGAGACTGCACACCGCGAAGGGCAGCGACGTACTCGGCGGCCATCTCTTCCAGCGACGCGGGCAACTCTGTCTCGCCATGCAAGCCGCGCGCACGGATGCCATAAAAGGGGCGTTCGTCGCCAAGATGATGCGCCAGCGCCTGATAGCAAACCACGATACCTCCCGGCGGATGCACCAGGAAACAGGGCGGTCGCGTCCCGTTGGGTTGCAGTGCGACCAGTAGATTTCCCGTAGGGTGGGCCGACGGAGAAGGTCCACCCGCGAGGCGTGGTGGGCCTCCTCCGTCGGCCCACCCTACATCCAGTGATTGTGCGCCGAACAAGGTACGAATAGTATCAGGACAAAGTTTCGTCAGATATTGAGCGAGTCCGGCGATGGTCGGCGCATCGAACAAGGCAACCGTATAGACTTGCTGGCCGAGTTTCTCTTGTACACGGTTGATAAGTACCGCTGCCTGAATAGAGCTACCGCCCAGCGCGAAGAAATTGTCGAGAATTCCGATCTTTTGTATACTCAACAATTCCCGCCACAAGCCAGCGAGATATTCTTCCAACGGCGTCCGCGGCGCGACAAAGGGGTGGTGATTTGGTCGTTCGGCTAGTGGAGCAGGCAGCGCCTTGCGGTCTACCTTGCCGCTCGGCGTGCGCGGCATCACCGGCAACAGCACAAATGCCGACGGCACCATATATTCGGGCAAGCGCTCCTGAAGATAGCGGCGCAGCACCTCGGCGGTCGGCAGCCCCGCTCCGGCTCGCGCCGTCACATAGGCTGCCAATCGCGGATTGCCGCTATCCTCGCCGTGCAAAATCACCACCGATTCATGTACCGCCGGATGCGTCGCCAGGGTCACTTCAATTTCGCCGATCTCGATGCGGTAGCCGCGCAGCTTCACCTGTTGATCGACTCGGCCGAGAAATTCCAAATTGCCATCGGTCAACCAACGGCAGCGATCACCTGTGCGGTACAACCGTTTTTCAGGGAACAACGGCCCAGAAGTGTTAGCGACAGGTGTCTTGCTGTCGCTAACACTTCCGACGCGCACAAAACGCTCCGCCGTCAACTGCGGATCATTCCAGTAGCCGCGCGCCAATCCCGCGCCGCCGATGTACAGTTCGCCCGGCACGCCGATGGGAACCGGCCGGCGCTGCGCATCCAGGACATATACCTGGACGTTGGCGATGGGCCGGCCAATCGGAATGCTGGCCCGATCCTCGCCGTGGCGGCAGGTCCACCAGGTCGCATCAATCGCCGTCTCGGTCGGACCATACAGGTTGTACAATGGCACATCCACAAGCTCGAACAGTCGGGCTGGCAAGTCCGGCGGCATTGCCTCACCGCCACAACAGATCCAGCGCAGCGTACGGCCCGCTTCGCGCAGACGCTCATCCAACATCAGTCGTAGCAGAGAGGGCGGAAGCGGAAGGACTGTCACCCTGTCACGGCGGATGTACTCAAGGATACGGACCGGATCACGTTCCGCGCCCGGCGCGGCAAGGACCAACTCGGCGCCGGCGGCCAGCGCAGGAAAGATAATTGCCAGGGAAGCATCGAACACGTAAGGAACAAGCAGAAGCACGCGATCATCCGGATACATCGGTAAGGCGTGCTGGTGCCAGCAAATGGTATTGCAGATGGCGCGATGCTCGATCATCACCCCCTTGGGCCGCCCTGTGGAGCCGGAGGTGTAGATGACATAGGCGAGGTTGTCCGCGGTTAGCCGCGGCGTTGCCGGGTACGCTGGTAGCGTACCCGGCACGCTGCCAGCGTACCCTACATCATCCACACAAATAATCTGTATTTCCAAAGCAGGCAAGCACTTCATCAGCTGGCGCTGGGTAAGCAGAAGAGATGTGCGCATGTCGGTCAGGATGCTCCGCAAGCGCTCGGCCGGAGTAGCGGGGTCGAGTGGAACGTAAGCACCCCCGGCTTTGAGAACGCCAAGGATAGCTGCGATCATCTCCGGCGAGCGCTCCAGACACAACGCAACAAGCACCTCGGGACCGACGCCCCGCTGGCGCAGCAAATGCGCCAGCCGATTCGCCCATGCATCCAGTTCACCATAGCAGACCGTTCGCTCGCCAAAGCGGAGGGCAACCGCCTGAGGAGTTCGCGCCGCTTGCTGCTCGAAAAACTGATGCAGACACAGATCACGCGGAAAATCGACGTGGGTATCGTTCCATTCGTAAAGGAGGCGCCGCTCTTCGGCAGGCCTCAACAGCGGCAGCTCAGATATTTTCCTTTGCGGACTATCTAATGCGCTTATTAGAAGCACATGATAATGCTCTACCAGGCGAACCATCGTCTCTTCATCAAATAAATCCGTGTTGTAGCGAAGCATTCCAAAAATTTCCTCGTCCCCAGGCTCCATCCGGGAATGCACTTCGAGGATCATTTCCAGGTCCATCTGGCAGGTGCGGTGTTCCAGACGATACGGCTCAGCGCGTAATCCGCCGACGTTGAGGCGGACTCCAGCTTGCGGCAGAAAAAAGCCCCAGCAGCCCAGGCCCACCGGCCGATGCGCTCTCTCCAGCGTGAACGACACTTGCACCAACGGCGTGCGGCTCGGATCGCGCGGCAAGTTCAGGCGCTCTACCAACAGGGCAAACGGATAATCCTGATGTTGCAGCGCTTCCAGCACCGTCACGCTGGTCCGGCGCAGTAGCTCACGGAAAGTCGGATCACCAGTCAGGTTCGTGCGCAACGGCAGCATGTTGATGAAGCAGCCGACGACGCGCTCGAACTCGGAGCGACTGCGGCCGGCGAAGGGTGAACCGATGACGAAGTCATCCTGCCCGCTATGCCGGCCGAGCAGCACCTCAAACGCAGCCAACAGGACGGTGTACAACGTCACGCCTTCGGCGGCGGCCAGCGCCTTGAGACGTCCGGTCAACTCCGGCTCAATGTGGCATGGCACTGCCGCGCCGCGCGGCCGAAAGCGTGGCGGACGCGATCGATCGGTCGGCAGCTCCAACACCGGCGGCACACCGGCCAATTGCTTTTTCCAGTATGACAGCAAACGCTCTCCTTCGTCGCTTGCTAGCATCTCCGTTTGCCAGCGAACAAAATCTCGGTAGTGCGTCGCTGACGATGGAAGAGATGACGGCATACCGGCGCATTCGGCGGGATAAAGCTGCTGCATTTCCTCCATGAGCAGCACCAACGACCAAAAATCGCCGATGATGTGATGCGCCGTCAGCAGAAAAATATGTTCCTCCGGCGCACGGGAGAACAAGTGCATACGTGCCAGCGGCCCACGCTCCAGATCGAAAGGACGATAGGCCTCCGCCTCAATACGCGCATACAGAACTTCCTCGCTCCACGAGGCGGCGTCATGAACTTCCAACCGGATCGCCGCACCGTCGGCAAGGGAAGAATGCACGCGCTGGCGAGGCTCGCCGTCCTGGTGCTCAAACGTTGTCCGCAGGCTGGGATGGCGGGCGATCAGAGTCTCTAAGGCACGGCGAAAGGCCGGCACATCGATGCGGGAGCGAATGCGAGCTGGGAAGAAGATGTTGTAAGCAGCGCTGTCGCGGTCCAGCTGCGCGAGAAACCACAGGCCGCGTTGACCGTGGGAGAGAGGGAAAACCGTATCTTGTTTCGCTTTCTCACGCAGCAATTCCGCCAACAGCATTCGCTTTTCCGTGAGCGAAAGCCTCGTCGTTGGCGGGGAAGATTGACTCATGGGATCGCGCTCCTATCACGAGACTTCTCATCCAGAAGAGCAGTCAGCAGAGCATCTACCTCTTCGTCGGGCAGATCCTCGATTTTCGCCAGCAGCTCTTCCGCCTCTTGCGGCTCGGCAAGTTGGCGAGCAGGAGCAGCGTGGCTCCCGGTGTTCACCAGCTGTTTCTGCAACAATTGTGTCAGGTTCGCTAAACTGGGGCTGCGCATCAACTCCATGATCGGCACATGGACGCGCCATTCCTGCTCGATCCAGTTGCGCAGCTCGACGGCCATCAGCGAATCAATACCGAGGTTAAGTAACGGCTTGTTGACATCGAGTCGTTCTGGTGTAGTCCCCAACACACGCGCCACCTTATCGCGGATCAGCGTTTCCAGCTGACCTGGATCGGAGCCGCGACCGTTAGAGAGCGGTTGGGAAGACCGTTCCCTGACGGTTGCAGCTCGGATAAGATGAGCGAAACGCGGCGAGACGTGTCCTGTCACCCCCAAGCCGTGCCAACGCGACCAGTCCACACGCATGACGCTGACCTGAATCGCCTGGCGCTGCATGGATCGCTCCAGCAAAGTCAAGGCTTGTTTGACGGTGAAACTCAACACACCCTGACGTTCCAGACGCTCGCCCAGCTGGGGCCGCTCGGCGAGATAGCCAACTTCGCCCAGATAACCCCAATTGATGGTCAACGCTGGCAAACCGTGCGCCCGGCGGTGCCAGGCCAGCGCATCGAGAAACAGATTGGCCGCCGCGTAGTTGCCTTGCCCAGCGTGGCCGAACACGCTCGATAGCGATGAAAACAGCACGAAGAAATCGAGTGGATCGTGCAGGGTCTGACGATGGAGGTTCCAGCTCCCTTTTACTTTCGGCGCCAGGACGCGGCGCATTCGTTGATGGTCGAGATTGAGCAGCAGTGCATCTTCAAGGACCATCGCAGCATGAATGACGCCGCGCAATGGCGGGCCAGCACGCTCGATCGCAGCCAACACCGTGGCAAGGTCGTCTTCTTTGGCCACATTAGCATGGTAAACGGACACTTGACATCCACTTTGTTCTATATGTGCGACAGCTTTCCGCGCTTCCTCGGAATGGATGCCGCGGCGACCCAGCAATGCGAGATGACGCGCCCCCCGCTCGACCATCCAGCGCGCCACCGCTAGCCCAAAACCACCCAGGCCGCCGGTAATCAGGTAGGTAGCCTCGGTACGAAAAGCGATCGGCTCCTCCGAAGGAGCAATGACGAGTGGAGCCCTATTCGCGCCCCGAGGTTCGCGCAGTGCCAGCACGATCTTGCCGATGTGCTTGCTCTGCTGCATGAAGCGAAACGCGGAAATCGCATCAGCGATCGGATAGACGCGCTGCGGCAGCGGAGCCAGCCGGCCATCGTTCGCGTCCTGGGCAAGCCGCCGCAGCAGCTTGCCCAAAAGAGCAGGACGGTCGCGGATCAGGCGATCGAGGTCAATAGCATAGAAGGACAAGTTTTTCCGAAACGGCCGCAGTCCCAGACGGCTGTTGCCGTACACGTCCCGCTTGCCGATTTCGAGAAAGCGACCATAATCGGCCAGAATGTCGATACCGCGCACCAGTGCCTCACCGGTCAACGAGTTCAAGACAACATCAACGCCGTGTCCGCCAGTTTGCTCCATGACTTGATCGGCGAAGGCCAACGAGCGCGAATCCATGACATGTTCGATGCCTATCTCCTTCAGATACGCGCGTTTCTCCGGTGTTCCGGCGGTGGCGAAAATTTCCGCACCGGCACGGCGAGCCAGCTGCACTGCGGCTAGGCCGACGCCGCCCGTCGCCGAGTGAATCAACACGCGCTCACCGGCACTGAGATGGCCCAGATGTTCCAAAGCATAGGCAGCGGTCAGAAAGGCGATCGGCAATGTGGCCGCTTCCTCGAACGTCCACTGCGGCGGTTTTGGCACGACCAACTCGGCGCGCGTCAGCACATGACTGCCGAAGGCGAACGGTGCTACAGCCAGCACCTCATCGCCGATGCGGAGATCATTAACTCCTTCACCGACCGCCGTGATACGTCCGCTACACTCGGCGCCAAGCGGAAGGGGACCAACGCCCAGTCCGGGATAAATCCCCAGCGCCTTCATAACATCGCTGAAATTCAGGCCCGCAGCAACAACTTCGATTTCGACATGCCCTGCTGGGGGTGCTTGACGCTGCAGGACACGCGGCGCCAACTCGTCAAGATTGCCCGGGCGCGCAAGCGTCAAACGATACGATTCTTCTCGGCGAGCGGGGCGTGTTAACGCTCCGGTGGATGGCACGAAGCGATGGACGTAGCGTTCGCCGCCGCGCAGGGCAATCTCATCTTCATCATCCTGTGCCGTCAACTCACCGAATAGCGCCGCGATGCTGCCTTCCTCATCTGTAGGATCGAGGTCTACCATCTTGCAGCGCAAGCGCGGATATTCATTGACGATGACGCGCCCTAGACCGATTGCAGGACTTTGGGCTACGGCTACGGACATGGGATGGTCACCGACCGATTGCGCTCCGCGCGTCACCAGGAACAAGGGCACGGCAGCGTCGCTGCTGGTTTTCTCCCAGGCTTGCACCAGATGAAGCACACTAAACAGCCCTGTCTCCTGGGCCGCTTCCAATTCTGCGAGGCTGAGATTTTCCGACGGCGGCGCATCCAGCTCCCATAAATGGATGATGCCGCAGCACAAGGGCGAGCGGGACGTGCCAGCCCTCCGCTGAAGGGTCTGTAGCAACTTTGTCATATCTTCGCTACGACCCGGCTGAATCTCATAGCGGTCGTCACTGTTTGATACGAACGTGCTTCCGGCGAATACCAGCGTGCATTCTGCGCCGCCAGCACGCAATTTTACCGCCAGCTGCTCGCCAACCCCGCTGCGATCCGCGAAGATCAACCAACCGGCAGCATCAGCACGTTTGCCCTTGCCGGCACTGCGGACAGGTTGTCGCTGCCACTCATAGGCGTAGAGCAGATCGTCCAGCTTCTCCTCGGCATCACCGCCAACCCGTTGACTGCGTAGTCCGCGAACATGAGCCACTAACTGATTATTCTCATCGTAAATATCGATGTCTGCAGACAATCCACGTGTCGTCTGTTCCCGAATGCGCGCATGGCTCCACAATCGGCGGCCAGGATGGCGATACAGATGGACCTGTTCGATCTCGACCGGCAGATAGAGCTTACCTCCTTCGTCTCCGAAATCGTCACTGGCAGGGATGATACCCTGGAAACAAGCATCCAAAAGAGCAGGATGAAACAAATAATCTTCCACCGTAATTGCTTCCGGCAACCGAACCTCGCTCCGCGCCTCGCGCCGGCTGCGCTGGCCGCCTTCGATGCCCTGAAACAGCGGTCCATAATTCAGGCCGATCTTGCGACAAAAATCGTAGCAATTAGTGCGCGAGAACGGCCGGCTCGCAGCGCCAGCAAGGGTTGCTTCGACCTTGCTGGCGCTGCGGATGGGTGAGATTTTTTCGCCGGAACGCAAAACGATGCGGGCATGGAGCGTCCACTCCTCCTCGGCATCGATGGCGCGGCTGTGGATGTGCACAGTAGCGTCTTCGGCCTGGTAAAGCACACGCAGCCGGCGTGGCCGATCCACAGCCAGAAAACAAGGGTTCGCCAAACGGACATCCTCTAGCCGGCAGACACTATCACCAAACAGTTCGCGGGCTGCGGCGAAGGCCAACTCTAAATAGCCGGTCGCCGGGAAGATCGTCGTTCCCTGGATACAATGATCGTTCAAATAGGGGAAAAGGCGCAAATCCAGCCGCGTTTCCCAGGCAGGTTGTGGGCCGCCCAGCGATGTTCCCAGCAATGGGTGAGCAGGGGCGGTCAGGCGCGTTCGGCGTGATTCTTCGCTCTCGGACCAGCAGCGCTCGCGCTGCCAGGGATAAGACGGCAGCCGCAGCGTTTGTGCAGGACCGGGCGCAACACCATACCAATCGATCGGCTGCCCCAGCACGTAGAGCCGGCCGAGCGAACGTAGCATGACGGTGCGCTCCTCCTCACGGCGGCGCAGCGACGGCAGAACTTGCACATTGTTGCCGCGCTGTTGCGCACATTCAGTCACGGATGTGGCCAGCACCGGATGCGGACTCAGTTCCACGACAGTATCGTAGCCGCCATCGAAAAGCTGCTCGACGGCGGCAGCGAACTGTACGGTTTGCCGCACGTTGCGCCACCAGTACTCCGGTCCCATCTCCGGTCCATCGATACGGCGTCCCTGCACTGTGGAGAACAGCGGCAGCCGCGCCTTGCGCGGCTGGATACCTTGTAGCGAGGCCAACAATTCCTCGCGCACAGGATCCATCTGTGCGCTGTGGAAGGCGTATTGCACTTGCAAAAAGCGACAAAAAACCCCTCTACGATCCAGCATGCGGGCGACCTCCTCCAGCGGCCCCGCCTCGCCAGACAGTGTGACCGAGATGGGACTGTTGACAGCGGCAAGACTAAGTCGCTCGCCATAAGGAGCGATCCGTTGCTGCGCTTCTTCTGGCGTGATACCGGCCGCGAGCATCCGGCCTGTGGAACAGGCCAATTCCATGCAGCGGCCGCGTTGATAGATCACGCGCACAGCATCTTCGAGCGTGAAAACGCCAGCCAGATAAGCGGCGGCCACTTCGCCGACACTGTGTCCCAGAACCGCTTCGGGTTGCACGCCCCAAGAGCGCCACAATGCCGCCAACGCTACCTGGAGCGCGAAAATGGCTGGCTGCGAAATGGCGGTCACGTGCATGCGCGAACGGTCTTCGTCGGCGGTCAGTTCTTTCCAGAGCGACCACGGACCGAGATGGCGCACGATCTCATCGCAACGCTCGATAGTTGTGCGAAAGATCGGCTCTTGCTCCAGAAGTTGCCGGCCCATCGCCCACCATTGCGGACCTTGTCCAGAACACACGAAGGCCAGGCGCGGCTGCTGCTTCACCGTCCCCTGCTCCAACGGCGCACTGGCGGCGAGTTGTTCGATCAGTTCTTCGCGCGAATGGGCGACGAGGGCCAGACGCTGATCGTGATGGCTGCGGCGATGGGCCGCGTTGTAGGCAAGGTCATGCAAGGAGACATCCGGCGGACAGTCGGCCACAAATTGTCGCCAGGCATCAGCCAAGGCCTGCAACGCTTGCGGAGTACGAGCGGACAAGGGTACCAGGACCGGCGAGCGAGACGTGTGAATATTCCGGTTGCTCTCCCCGGGACGTTGACACCCCCCGCTTGTTGGCGGCGCTTCTTGCAATACCACATGGGCATTGGTACCGCCGTAGCCGAATGAGTTGACTCCCGCTGTCGCTGGCGTGGCGCAGTCCGGCCACGGTTCCGCGTGTACCGGCACGCGCAGGCGCAGCTGGGCAAAATCGATAGCCGGATTGGGCCGATGGAAATGCAAGTTGCCGGGGATACAGCGATGATACAGAGCCAGCGCAGTCTTGATAAGGCCAGCGATGCCGGAGCCAGCCTCCAGATGACCGATGTTCGTCTTCACCGAGCCGATCAGGCAGGGCCGGTCCGCCGGCCGATTCGCCGAGAGAACGCGCCCCAGTGCCCGCGCCTCGATGGGATCACCAACCAGCGTGCCGGTGCCGTGCGATTCGATGTACTGCACCGCCGCCGGGTCCACGCCGGCATTTTGGTACGCCTGACGCAGCAGAGATTCTTGCGCTTCTTCACTGGGAACGGTCAGGCCGGGTGTTCGACCGTCTTGATTGACGGCACTGCCGCGGATGACGGCGTAGATACGATCGTTATCAGCCAGAGCGCGAGACAGCGGCTTGAGGACGATCATGCCGGCGCCCTCGCCGCGGACAAAACCATTGGCCGCTGCGTCAAAAGCATGACAGCGGCCGTCCGGCGACAACATGCCCAGGCGGCTGAAGCCGACGTACCAATCCGGCAACAAGAGAGCGTTGACGCCGCCGGCCAGCGCCAACTCACACCCCTCTTCCCAGATACTTTTACAGGCTAAATGCACAGCCACCAGTGCCGACGAGCAAGCGGTATCAACAGCAGCGCTCGGTCCGCGCAGGTCGAAGCAATAAGAAATGCGATTGGCGGCGATGCTCAGCGCTCCGCCAGTGTTGGTGTAGGCATCAATAGCGGCGCGGTCACGGAAGTTGACCTGGGCGAAGGAATACTCCCAGCTGGAGATGCCCACGAACACGGCCGTCTTGCTACCGGCCAGCCGTTCCAGCACCTGCCCGCCATCCTCCAGCGCCTCCCAGGCCGTTTCTAAAATCAGCCGCTGCTGCGGGTCCATGTGTGCCGCTTCACGTGGCGAAATGCCGAAGAAAGCTGCATCGAACTGATCGATGTTCTCGATGAAGCCGCCCCGGCAACAATGGCTCTTGCCTGGTTTACCTATTTCTGGATCGTAAAAGAATTTTTTATTCCAACGCGCTGGCGGCACTTCCGTAATTGCATCCACGCCATTGACCAACAGATCCCAAAAACCGGCAGGATCGTTCGCTTTTCCGGGAAAACGACAGCCGATGCCGATAAGGGCGAGAGGTTCGCGGGAACAAGGTGGACCAAGCGCGGGGACAAAAGAAAATTTGCCGAGAGGCCCGTCGTGGTGCTGATCAATCATAACTCTTTCTGCTCCGGTAAAGACAACGGGATGTCAGTCCGCGGTGTCCTTCTATTTTGATCGTAACAAATATTATGCCCACGGACAATTTGCCTCACGAGAAAGCATAAAATTGTTCATTCCTTGCAACTATATCTCATGCGAAGATAGAATGGGGGAACACGGAGAAATCATGGTGAGACTTCCTTATTCCTTAATCCTCATCGGTCGGGAGCGCGGCCGGTATCTGCCGGCTATTCTCGCCGTCGCCTTCTGTGCGCAGCTGAACATCCTGCAATGGGGCGTGTTGTTGGGCACCTTGTCGGTGTTGTCGATGCCGATCGACCGCAGTGGTGCAGACGTGTGGGTAGCGTCTCGCAATGCACTAAGCCTGGAATTGGGCCATCCCATTCCCAACGAATGGGAATCGCGCGTCGCCAGTCAACCGGAGGTCGAGCGCACCGAGACCTATCTGTTCGGCTTCGGCTATTGGCACAAGCCAACGGGCGGTTCGGAAGTGTGCATTGTCGTCGGCTCGCATCTGGGAGAGAACGCGCTGGGCGCCCTGGCCGATCTGACGTCGGACATGCGGACGCGCCTGACTGAGCCCGGCGCGGTCGTTGTTGACGCTGCGGAACTGGACCGTCTGGGCATTCACGGCATTGGCGACACGGCTGAAGTTTTCGGCCATCGCGTCTTTGTAGTCGGTTTATTGCACGGTTTCAAAAGCGTCGGCGGTCCTTACGTGTTCTGCTCGCTGCGAACGGCACGGATGATCTTGCCATTGTTTCAAGAGAAGCCGCACGACACCATGTACTTGTTGGCGCGCTGCCGCAATCCTGCGACGGCCCACGGATTGATCGAGCGCCTGCGGCAATATCCAGATTTGTCGGCGTTCACACGCGCGGAATTTTCGCGGCGAACGCAATGGTATTGGCTGACGCAGACCAATGCCGGCATCGGCATGGGCTGCACGGCGGCATTGGCCCTGCTGGTTGGCCTGGTCGTCACCAGCCAGACGTTGTACGCGGCCACCGCTGCTTCGCTACGGGAATATGCCGTTCTCCGTGCCCTGGGCATTTCGCGCTGGCGCATGGGGGCGATGGTGTTGGCGCAATCATTCTGGGTGGGGCTGTTCGGTATCGCCGTGGCCATGCCGGTGATTTTCGCGCTCGGCTCCGCCGCCAACTTCGCTGGCGCGCGTGTGCTGCTGCCGCCGGAATTGTTCATCGGCGGCAACGTCCTGACAATGGTGATGGCCCTGGTGTCCGGCCTGGCCGCGCTGCGCTCGCTGCGGCTGGTCGAACCGATTACGTTGTTGCGTTGAGGGGGCCCTGGGCATGTCGTCGGCGAAACGAACGCTGGAAGCGCGTCACCTGGTCCGGTCCTTTGGCGCCGGCGACACAAAAACGACCGTAATTCACGACGTCTCGCTCGACCTGTACGGCGGCGAAGTCGCCCTGATGATGGGGCCCTCGGGCAGCGGCAAGTCGACTCTGTTGGCGCTCTTGTCTGGTTTGTTGCGGCCCGATAGCGGCGAAGTGATCGCCCTGGGACAGCGATTGGGGCAGATGTCGGAGAGCGAGCAACGTCGGTTTCGCTTACGGCATTGCGGCTTCATTTTTCAGGGGTTCAACTTATTTCCATCACTGACTCCGCGTGAACAGCTGGAGATGGTGCTACGCTGGGGGGAAGGAACCTCGCAGCGCGAAGCCGAGCGGCGCGTTGAGGAAGCGCTGAAGCGGCTCGGCCTGGAGCATCGCGCCGATCTGACCGCTGATCAGCTGTCCGGTGGCGAAAAGCAGCGTGTGGCCATCGCTCGTGCCTTGCTTAAAAATCCGACCTTCTGTTTCGCCGACGAGCCGACCAGTTCGCTGGATTGGCACAATGGCGAGCAGGTGGTGCAGCTGTTGCGCGCGGCGGCATACGAACGCGGGGCCACGATCTTTATCGTGGCCCACGATGCACGAATCGTACCTTATGCGGATCGGGTATATTATCTGGAAGATGGGCGTCTATCGGCGAGCGGGGCCGCGTTAGCGCCCCGAGAAGAAGC
>JAJPHU010000179.1 GCA_021325115.1 Planctomycetota bacterium
CGGAAAGAGTAGTGTCCGTTCATTTTTGGAGCAATCGCTGGATCGAAAATGAACGGACACTATTTCTCCATTTCGAGTAGACAAAAGACCTTTTACTCCGTGGTGATGGGACAAAGTGACGGTACAAATCGAGAGAAGAGCCTCTCGTTCCTGCCAGCCTTGACAATTCCTCCCTGCCTCCCTCACAATTCCCTTAATGAATGAATCGCGGACAACCCCCTATCGCCCCCCTCATGGATTGTGGCATGGCTTTGACTCCCTCGCATCGTCCCACACGCGAATGGCCGCTTTTGGTGCTGGCGCTGGCTCTGGTCTGCGCCATTTGCATTCCGCTTTGGCAAGCGTCTTCGACACGCGGCGACGCTGGCAACGACTGGTCGAAATGGACGCCCGAACGGCTGAGCCGGCTCTTGCTCGGTCCCGAACAGATTGCCAGTTATTGCTGTTTCACTTGGGCCGCTCTCATCCTGCTGGGGCGCTATCTCGAAGTGCGCCGCCAGCGCCGTGCCTTCGATCTGGAGCTGTTGTCCACCGATGCCGGCGTGTGCATTCTGCCGGAGGATGCCCGGCTGTTGCAGCGGCGCGTCGAGCAGCGGGCGGCGCGTGGCGGGCCGTTCATCCTGGCCAACATGATCCGCCTGGCCTTGGGCAAGTACGCCATCAGCCGTTCCGCGCGCGATGTCAGCGATACAGTGCGGACACAGGCCGACGTCGATCTGGGCCGCTTGGTGGCGAGCATGGCCACGGTGCATTACTTGGCTTGGGCGATCCCGGCGATTGGGTTTCTCGGCACGGTGCGCGGCCTGGCCACCAGCTTGACCCTCGGCGGACAGACCGGCCTGGAGATGAATCAATTCATCAGCGACGCCACGCGCCATCTCAACGTTGCCTTCGATTGCACACTGGTGGCCTTGGCCCTGAGCCTGGTGGTCATGTTTCTGCTTCATTCCGTGCAGCGCGATGAGGAAGCGCTGGTCATCGATTGCCAGCAATATTGTTTGGAGCACCTGGTCACGCGCTTGTACGAATTGGAGCCGTCACCGAGTTCTGAGTTCTGAGGACTGCGCAAAAAGCACAATGTACACTCCGTACTCCGAACCCTGCACTTCGACCTGAGGACTTTATCATGATCCTGATTGGCCTGGACCTGAATACCAGCCGTGCTCGGGCGGTTCACGGAGAGGAGTCAAGGTCCGGCCCGCACCTGCTGCATGGTTTGCTGTTGGATGGCCATGATCGTGATCTGCCCCTGGCTCTAAGTTTGGAGGAACGGCAGCCACGTGTGGGGCGGGCGGGGACTGGTTTGTGCCGCCGCTCGCCGCACTTGGCCTGTGTGGATTTTCTGCCCTATCTCGGCGACGATCGCATCTGGGATAGTGGCCGGCACCGACTCGACGCTGCTGCTGCCCTGGCCCGCATCTGTGAACACCTTCAGCACCGGTTCGGCCGGGCCGAGGGTGTGACCGTGGCCCTGCCGGGGTATTTCAGTGCGGTGCAGGTGGCACTATTGGCTGATGTGGCGCAGCGGGCGCGCTGGCGCTTGCTTGGCTCTGTACCGTCTCCTGTGGCCGTCGCCTTGGCCGCTCATGAGCATTTGCCCTGGTCAGGCCTGGCTGTTGTTATCGATCTCGATGGCTACGCACTGACGATGTCTGCCGTTGCCGTGCGCGCGGATCGAGTGCGCCTGCTGCACGGGTACTCGACCCCGCAGTTGAGTCGCGGTGTCTGGCTGGGCCGATTGCTCGACGGCGCTGCTCTGCGCTGTATCCGTCTGAGCCGCCGCGATCCCCGCGAGTTGGCCGAAACCGAGCAGGCGCTCTTCGATCAATGGGCGGCCATGCTGGATAGCCGTGCCGGCGAGGAGCCGGCCGAATTGGTGCTGCAAACGCCGCACTGGTATCAGCATTTGAAGTTTTCGCCAGCCGAATTGTCGGCCCTATGTGCCCCTTTAGTGCAGCGAATGCAGGCCGAAATGCAGTATTTTTTGAACAGCATCGCCGACCTGGGTTCGGTCGGTGCTGTACTGTTGACAGCCCCTGCTGCACGTCTGCCGGGCTTGGCAGCGGCAGTCGCAGAACAGATTCATCCGCCCGATGCCGAGTCGATGATCGAGGATGACAATGATTTCGGTGTGGGGTTGATCGAGGGAAACATGCTGTCACCGCGCGTTCATGTTCTCGATGACGACGCCGTAGCCCGGGCCGCGTTCGATCTGGCGTTGCGGCAATACCGCGACGACTTGCCGCGCGGCCATCTCAATTGTGTCTCTCTGCCCGGCAGCGCTGCTGAGGAACACAGTCCCACCCGACTGCCCTTCCGCGGTACGGCGTAAACGAACAAGCCGGAAGCGTAAGAGATGGTTGCCTTGCTGTCGCTTACGCTTCCGGTGCCGTTAGACGCTGGCAGAGTTCGGAGAATCCTTTATGCGTGTCCGCCATCGTATTCCATCGATTTTCAATCTGTCCATGGTAGATGTGCTCTGCTGCGCTTTGGGCTGTGTCATTCTGTTGTGGTTGATTAATCTGCGCGAGGCCAAGCATCACGAGGAGAGCGCCGAAGAAGAGCATCGCCGCATCACCTCCGAACTGGCTGGCATCCGCGTCGACCGCGACAAAGCCATCGCTCTGAGAAAACAGCTGGAAGTGCAGATAGAATCGCTTCAAAAAGATAAAAACAATCTTCTAAATAGCTTAAATGCCAAGCAAGCCGAGGCTGCAGACCTCGCGCAGCAGTTAAAGCTCTCCGGCCAGCGCATCGCTTCTCTGGAGAGCGAGTTGCGCGAACGCAGCAAACGCTACGAGGCGGAGGCCGCTCGCACTGAAGCGCTGGAAAAGGAGTTGCGTCTCAGCGAGAAACGCAGCGAGAAGGAAACGGCACGGAGTCGTGAATTGACTGCGGAGTTGAAAGAAACACGCCGGCACTATGCCGCCGAGAAAGCGCTGGCGTCTGCTCTCGAAAAAGAGATCGCCCAGCGCTTGCGCGATCTGAAGGACGCCAATAAAAACCTGGAGAAACTCGTGGCCTCGCGGCATTCACTCCAGCGCGACCTCGAAGCCCGCGATCGAGAGATGACAATGCTACGGCAACAAAACAAAATACTGCAAGGTGAAGCGGCGCGGGTGCGGGCAGCAGCGGAGAAGCGCTTCGCCGGCATCACGCTGACTGGCCGGCGTGTCCTTTTCCTCGTCGATATGTCTGCCAGTATGGATCTCGTGGACGAAAACACCAAAGCGCCGGCAAAATGGGCCGACGTGGGCAGCACCGTCGCCCGCCTGATGAGCAGCCTGCCAGACTTGGAGAAATATCAAGTGATCGTCTTTGCCGAGAAGCCGGCGTTCCTGTTTGCGAATGGGGAAGACTGGCTGAGCTTCAACCCGCAATCGACTCCAGAGCACGTGCGGAACACGCTGGCGAAAATCACACCCAAGGGCGGCACGAATATGTATGCCGCTCTGCAATTAGCCTTCCACCTCCGTGCCAAAGGAATGGATACGATTTATCTGTTCTCCGATGGGTTGCCTAACCTCGGCGAAGGCATCCGTCCGGAGCTATTGAGCACGCTCTCAGAAGTGGAGCGCAACGATCAGCTCGCCCGCCACATCCGCCATACGCTCCAGAGCAACTGGAACCGCCCGTTGCCTGGCCAGCCACGTGTGCGCATCAACACGATTGGGTTCTTCTACGAAAGCCCTGACCTGGGCGCTTTCCTGTGGGCGCTGGCGCGCGAGAATGAGGGCAGCTTTGTGGGCATGAGCAAACCATGACAGACGTAAGCGATCACGATCTAACGTTTCAAGACTTTGATTCAGGAGTTCGTCGCTGATTTTCTGGCATTGTTTTTCGCCCGATGGGCGGAGCACCTGGACTCTAAGGAGTATTTCTGGGAATCCCAGGCCGTAGCGACCTTTTTGTTTGAGAGGTTCCACTTGTTCGTAACCCAGTCCAAGGACGGTCCGATTTGTCTCCAGCCGCCTTCCCAGCGTCACCAAACGCGAAACGAGGGCGGTTGTGAGAAATAGCGACTAGTCCGGAGGAGGAAGATGCAGCAAACCGTATCCGGTCTCCCAGGCCGGGCTGTTCACCGGACAGGGCTGAGCGGCATTTTGGAGGGCCGCGCGGATTTGTTGAGCGTTCCAGTCGGTATGGCGCGACCAGAGCAGAGCGGCAAGAGCGCCGGCCTGCGGAGCAGCAGCGGAAGTGCCAGCGAAAGGACGCGCACGCCAACGACTGGGAAAAGGCACCATCGCCACCAGGTCCGGTTTGGCCCTACCATGTCTGGGGCCACAGGAGCTGTAGGCCAAGCGCCGGCCTGCCGCATCGACGGCCCCAACCGCGATCACTTCACTCCCATCGCCGGGAAACGGAATACTTCCTTCTGATCGGAAATAGCGCAAGCTGCCGCCAAGGACAACAAGGTGAAACTCCCCTTTCTCCCCCCCTGCCTGGGGCGCGAAGAGGGGAGGGCGGCGTCGGACCTGCACTTGATATACGTGGCCAGGCTCCGGCAGAAATGCAGCCACGGCGTTGCCGGTACCGCACCCATTCATCGATTGGGCCCGGACCACGATTTTCTCCGTGGCAGCATCGGACACAATCACTTCATAACCCGCTGTGCTTGGACAGCATAATTCCACAGACACACGTTCGCTGCCCCAGGGATGGATGACGTTTTCCCGGTGGACGATGCCCGCAGCGTCTCTCCAGACGTGATAGCCATGGCCGCCGTCCTCGAAAGGGCCGCTCCAATGCCGCTGCGCCGTATTACCGGCGCTGGCAAAGAACAGAGCATCGCCGGCCTCCCCCTTGCCCTCCCCATCTTGGGGAGGATGAAGGGGGGCAAGAAGATGCGTCAACTCCTCGTGGATACGGCCATGCCCTTCTCCATCGCTCCAGCTCGGCATGATAAGCGAACAGGAAAGGATACGCGCTCCTTGCTGCCGCGCCCACCGGACGGCAGCCAAGAACTGATCAGGACATTCCGGCTCCCAATTAGCTAAAAGTAGCTCTGCCTCCGGGGCCAAGGCATGAATGATTTCTGCGCACAGAATGCCGTGCTGGCTGTCTTTAGCTTCCAAATTGCCGTCAAAACGGAAGGAGCAAACCTGGACGTTTGCCGGCAGTGCGGTGCCCAGGTGCGCCTGATAGCCGTGAAAACCGGAGTCGAGCACCGCCACTTTCACTCCCTGGCCTTTCCATCCCTGAGCGTGCCAGGCCGGCACGCCCAGACGCTCTAGCAACTCCGTGCGGCGCGGCAGGGCATCCGCACTGACCATAGAGACACAGAGGATACAGAGAAAGAGCAGCGAAGAGAGGATGGAGGAGAGAAGAGAAGGCCAAAGACCTTTTTTCTGTCTTCTCTCCTCTATCCCCCGCCCTTTCTCCTCTGCTCTTTCTCTCTGCGACTCTGTGGTTAGCTCGTCTGCGTTCCGCATGAAAATTACCCACCCTGATGCGTTGAGCCGGGCCAGCTCCTCTCCGATGCAACGGTAGTTTACCCGCGCTCCCCGCGCGGCGTATGGGAGACGGGAAGAGATTTCCTCGTGGAATGGCGTGCGGATGAGAAATTGTAACGAAGAAGCTGACCTTGACAGTACGCCGCCAATGCCGTATCAGCCCGCCCTCGCACATAGAAATGATTTTGCAAACGGGTGAGCGGGGCGTGCGTACGTCCCGGTTGTTCTTCACCGGGGCGTTCACACGCCCCGCTCGCCGGTTGTGAAACCGCTTCGTTCGGCACAAGCCGAAGAAGCGACGGCTGGAATGGGACAGTTTTTCTACAGGGGATTGGTCTGGGCCGTCGATAGATGGAAAGCAAACGGCCCGATCGAGGCCGTCACGGACGGGGGTTTGGTAAGAGGGGGTTCGGTGCCCACGAGGGCGGAAATGGGATGGTTCTTGTTCACGCGCCGCATTGCTTGCGGCTTGGCGCCAAGCTCCAGGCAGTGGGGCGCGTGGACAAGATAGTCTCGCGGCGACGGGGGAGTCGTGGCGAGATCGCTTTAGGCTATCCGTTAACCTC
This sequence comes from Planctomycetota bacterium, assembly GCA_021325115.1. GTDB lineage: Bacteria > Planctomycetota > Planctomycetia > Gemmatales > Gemmataceae > JAJPHU01. Next base: position 6,020 of record JAJPHU010000179.1, read on the forward strand.
TCCTGAGTTCTCTCCAGGCAGACACGTTCGCCGCCAGCGGCGTCGTCCGCTCTGCGCACCAAGGGAGAAACGGGGGGACCGAAAGACCACTTGCCTTACAGCAGGGAGGAGTCCATGGCCACGCATGTGGACGTTGATATTCAACAAGTCTGGCGCGACTATCGTGCTCAGCCGAGCATCGAATTGCGAAATCAGCTTGTCGAGCACTATCTGCCGTTGGTCAAGTACAATGCGGAGCGTATTTGGGCACGTCTGCCCGACGGTGTCGATCTCGATGACCTTATCAGCGCCGGCGTCTTTGGCCTGATGGACGCCATCGATGCTTTCGATCTGGACCGCGGCGTCAAATTCGAAACCTATTGCGTGCCGCGCATCCGCGGCGCCATGCTCGATGAGTTGCGGACCATGGATTGGGTGCCGCGCCTGGTGCGCAGCAAGGCCAGCAAAATGGAAGAGGCACGTAAAAGCCTGGAAGCGTCCCTGGGCCGGCCACCGCACCCGGAAGAAATGGCCGAGCATCTCGGCGTCAGCCTCGAAGAATACAACAAGATGCTCGGTGATGCCACCGCCGTCAGCCAGGTCAGCCTCAACAAGAAATGGTACGAAACCGACAGCTACAAGGACGTACGCGAGATCGACATTCTCGAAGACAAGAAAGCCGAAGATCCCACGCACCGCCTGCAAAACCGCGATCTGATGCGGCTGGTGACGCGCGGCCTCAACCGCAATGAGCGCCTCATCATCATCTTGTATTACTATGAAGATATGACGATGAAAGAAATCGGCGCTACCCTGGACCTGAGCGAATCGCGTGTCAGTCAAATGCATTCGAGCATCGTGGCCCGTTTGCAGGCCCAACTGGCTCAGCGGCGGCCAGAGTTTAGTAACTGAAAAAAAGATCCATGCGTCTCGCTGCGCTCGTTCCCAGGCGCTGCTTGGGAACGAGACGCTATTTTCCCGCTGCCGCTGGTGCTTTCTTTCTCTCCTTTCTTTGTTGGGCCTGTTCACTCAGAAACTGCCGCAGGGTGCGGATGAATTTGGGACTGGAACAGGTGGTAAAGTGGTCCGCACCGTCGATCACCACGACTTTCAGGTTGGCCATGTCGTTTTGGATGTGATCGATGTATTCCTTGAGCGGATCTATCTCGCCAATCAGGGCCAGCGTGGGCACTTGATTGGCCCGGAGTTGCTCCTTGCGGACGCTCAGCTTTTTCCAGCTGCGGACCACCGCAAGCAGCGCCTTGCTGTTGCCACCAACGAGTGAACGATTGGCGATTTGAAGAGCGGTGGGAGAAAGTTTGGGTTTGCCGGGAGGCGTCAGGTACGTGAGGAGCGGTTCAAGTCCCTTGCCCTCTTCCAGGGAAGCAGCCAAGGGATCAACAAAGGGCGGCAGCTTGCCTCCTTCCAGGACGATGCCAGCGCCACCTAGCGTGGCCGACAACAACCGATCGGGATGCGTCGCCAGCAGCTTGCCCGTGATGACCGCTCCCATCGAGTAGCCGACTACGTGGGCTTTCGGGATCTTCAGATGATCGAGCAAGCGCACGGCATCTTCGACCATCTCGGTACCATACTTGTCGGTATCGGTAGGCTTGTCACTCTGGCCGTGACCGCGAACGTCCATAGCGATGACGCGATGGTCCCTGGCCAGTGCCCTCAAGATGCCCGGATAGACCCACTGAAGGTAGACCGTAGCGGCAAAACCGTGGATCAGCAATACCGGCTCGCCTTGGCCTTCCACCCGATAATGAATCTTGACGCCACCCGAAAGAAAGTCGCTCTCTTCGGCGCGGCCAACGCCGGCAACCAAGAGCAGACTGCCTAACAGGACCAAGGGGAAGCGGCACAGCATGGGATAGCTCCTTGGCTTATTTCTGGAAGCGCTTGATCCGTGTGGCCCCGCCTTCCAACTCGAAGCGGTAGCCGTCCGAGAACGCCTCGGCGAAATCCTCCTGATGCGATACCAAAAGGATACAACGCATCTGGCTGCGAAGGTTTTGCAATTCCTGGATCATTACTTGCCGGCCCTGACTGTCAAGGCAGCCAAACCCTTCATCGATGATGACCGATTCGATGGGCCGATGCTGCCGACTGGCATATTGGCCGATGCCAAGGGCGAGACTGACGGCGACGCGGAATTTTTGACTGCCACTGAGGAAGGCAACGTTAATCGGCCTTTCGCCAGTGACGCGATTGTATGCTTCCAATTCAAGCGCCTTGCCGATATTGCCTTCGCCCTCCGCTTCACCGCGCAACTTCAAATAGAGCTGACCGCCGGACAGACGATCGAGCACGGTGTTGGCGTACTCAACCACCTGTTTTTCTGCTTCCCGCACCAGATGCAGCTGCAAGCGGTCCTTGCCCAAAAGATCGGCCAGGGTCTTGTACTGGGAATATTCGCCTTCCAGGCGAATCATATCGTCGCTGATTTGTTGCCGCTGTTTGCCATAATCTTCTAGTCGGGCCAATTGTTGCCGCGCCTGAGTCAAGTCCTTGTCGCGCTGGGTTTCCGTCCGTTTGGCCTGTTCCAACTCCGCCTGGATATCCGAGGGATTGCGGCGGGCTGCTGCCGGGAAGTCCCGCTGCCGTCCCTCGAGCGTTTCCACTTCTTGGCGAAACACGTCGCGGTTGAGACGGACTTGCTGAAGTTCTCGAGCAAGCTCATCGGTTTGCCTCTTTTCCAGATCGGTTTTCTCGGATTCCCATTGATGTACTTCGGCCAGTCCCACTTCGTGTGCCTGCGCTTGCCAGGCGGGCGGCAGTGCTTTCAGCTGTTTCTGCATCGAGTTCTGGGCATGCTCCCGAACCAATTCCTGATCACGCACCCGGGTTTGACGATCGCGCAGCTGACTATCGGCCTGTTCACGCTCACGAGCCAGCCGATCGATATCTTTGTCCGCTCCCTTGAGGTTGATCTTATGAGCCTCTATGGTCTTCTCATGCGTTTTAACGTCCAGATCGAGTTGCGCATAATTCGCCCGCACGGCCTGATGATCGGCCGGCAACTCCTTGGCCAGATGATGCAGTTGATCGAGATGGGCCGCTTCCTTGGCCTTGAGCTGGGTCCACTCGTTGCGTACTTCTTCGGCTTTTCTCAGCTGGGCTTGCGCTTCCGGCAGTCGGCCGGCCTCGGCGCGAAGCGCCTGCAAGTCCGCCGCAGTCGGATAGGTCGTCGTCAGCCAATCCTCGGGAGCGACCGCGCTGATCTTTTTTCGATGCTCGTGCGGCAATTCCTCATAGCTGTGGGCGCATTCCCCGCACAAACGCTTGATCTCTTGCTTGGCCTGATTGAGTTGAGCCCGTGCTTGCTCAAACTCCACTCGCGCGTCGTTGCGGTCCCTCTCTGCTTTGGCATAATCGTTGCGCAGTTTTCGTTCCTGTTCTTGGGCCTGCCGCAGCGCTTCCTTGGCCAACCCTTCTCGCGCTTGAGCTTGGCGAAGCAACTCGCTTCGTTTGCGTTTCTCGTCTTCGATATGTCCTGGCAGCAACTTTTGGCCGCAGTGCCGGCATACGGCTGCCCCTTCCAGTTGGCTGGCCTCGGCCAGGCTGTCCCGTGCTTGCTTTACCAGGGTTCGCGCTTCGGTTGCTGCATCACTGGCGTGTTGGAGCTTCTGTTTCGCTTCGTCGACAAGAGGAGCCAGCTTCTCCATCTCTGCCTTGTGCTTGTTGCCACGTGCCGTGATTTCTTCGAGAGCACGTTGCGCCGCCGCCTCGCTCTGGACGGCCTGACGCAATTCGTCCCGCTGACGCGCGAAGCGTTCGAGCAGAGGCGTCAGGCGATGGACTTCAGCCAATCGATTGCACCATTCGCGCGCCTGAATCACGTCCTGCTCAGCATCTGCCGGTAAACGCGCCAAAGATTCGCGCACTTTAGCGAGGTCTAATTTCTGGGATTCATATCGAGTGAGACGGTCCAGGTGCAATTTCGCTTCATGCAAGCGCTCGCGGGCTGTCCGCTGCTTGGCCTCTTCGGCATCCAGCAATTTCCGCAAAGATTCCCGCTTGTTTCGCGCTTGCTCCAGAGCGATCGTGCGTTCGTGGAGCAACTCCTCCGCCTTGCGGCGTTCCTTGCTCAAGCCTTCGATCCGTGCTTGCGCATTGTGAATTTCTACGCGACAATTGGCGATTTCGGTCAAGCGTGGCAACACTTCGCGCAGCTCGCGCAGGCGCTCCAGATCGCGCTCGATGTCCGCAGCCTTGTCGAGCAACTCCTCGGCGCGCTGCCAGCGTTGGCGAGCGCGGCTCAGGTTATCTTGCAACTCTATCCATTTCTCAGCTTGATGCTTCCATTCGCGCAAGCGCTCGACTTCCGCACGCGCTTGTTGCTGGGCTTCTTCGGCCACGCAGATGGCTTTCTCCGCCTCCGCTATCTGCTCCGGCTTGACTTCCGGCAGCGCCGCCAGACGATCGGACAGAACTTCCAACTTGCCTTTCAGCTCCTTCCGCTTGGCGTCTGCTTTCTCATACAACCGTTCGTAGCGCTCCAGATCGACAATACTGGCCAAGACGGCCCGGCGCTCTTCCGGCTTGGAGCCGAGCAGTTTTTCCGCCTTGCCCTGGAGCAAGAGTACCGAAGAGGTGAATGTCTCATATGTCAGACCGATTTTCTCGTTGATCCACTCCTCGAATTGGCGTTTGTAGTTGCTGCCCTCGACGGCGACCCAATCGCCCCCTTTCTTCCCTCCTCCGTACGGAGAAGGTTGGTAGCGGTAGATCTGTTGCGTTGCGGCCGATGCACCTTTAGCCGTGCGCCGTAAGGTCCGCCGCACGCGGTAGACTTGACTGTCGAGTCGGAAATCGAACTCGACCGCCAAGCCGTCACTGTCTTTGTTAATCAGCTCAGCGGCGTGCTGGCTGCCGCCGCGATGATGGCCAAACAACGCGTAGGTCACTGCATCGAAAATGCTCGATTTACCGCTGCCGTTGAGTCCGGACAGCATCCACAGCGTCGCATTGCTGTCGAAGCTGATTTCTTGTTCGTCTTTGTAACACAGGAACCCTTTCAGACTGATGCGGAGCGGAATCATGCTTGTACCTCTTTCATCAGCTCTTCGGCCCGCGCCAACACCGCTGTGCGGAATTCTTCGGGGTGGTTGGTCAACTCTTGTTGCAGATAATCTCGAACGGTTTGCTCGAAACTCTTGACCTGGCCGGCAGGACCGCCCACAAGCGTGATCTTGTCTAGGGCATTGCGTTCGATGATCTCACGATCATACCAGCGTGGGAAGATGTCGTTCAATTCACGCAGGATCTCCTCGCGGTTGTCGACACCGGCTGTATAGTGCAAGATGATACGCACCAGATCGTTGTGGGCGCCGGCATAGCTTTCACGCAAACCGGGAATTTCTTCCTGAGGCGAACGGATCTCAATCTCGTAGATCGGCGTCGGATCGAGCGGCAGCACCTCCGGCTCGCCGCGCAATCCTTCTGGACCAATATCAAATAAAACCACTCCCTTTGGATCGTCTTTCTCGCCGAGATCTAGACGCTCGATGCTGCCAGCGTAACGGACGTGCTTTTGTCCGGCGAGGAACTGCCCTCGATGGATGTGGCCCAGAGCAATGTAGGCGAAGCCCGTCGGCAAATCGGCATCTGAAAAAACCATGTCCTCCTGTTCGGTGATGCGAAAAAGGGTGTTCAACTGAGCGCCGTGAACGTGGACGTGGGCGGCCAGAACCGTTTGTAGATGGGAATCGAAATGAGGATCGCTCTGCAGCTCGTTCAACCGGCGCGTGTAGGCCGTCATCAGATGGCGATTCTTTTCGTCGAGACTCTGATAGCGTTGGCTCTCCTCATCTTCCAGATAGCGCCGCGGCGTGGGATACGGCATAAGGATGAACTGAACAGGCTTGTCCGTCTCTCGATCTATGAATTTCAACAAAGTAGGCTCGGTGGCGAGGTAGAACCGGCCGGCATCCACAATCGCGCCAAACTTGCCGGTACTGGGAGCGGCCAAGCTCATGGCGTGCTTGAGCGTCTGGCAGAAGTTCTCCTTATCGTGATTGCCGGTCAACGCCAAGATTGTGCCGCCCTCGCGCAGGAACGGCCCAAAGGTCTCCTGAAGGTGCTTGATCGTTTCGCGCAGGGCGTCCGGCCCCGCCAACTCGCTGAACAGATCGCCAGCGATGAGCAAGACATCGACCTTGTGTGATCGACAATAGTCGGCCACGCGCTCGACAGCTTTGCGCAGATCATCCGTACGATCGATGCGGCCAAGGCGGTCGGCCAAGTGCCAATCGGCAGTGTGCAAAATACGCATGAGGGGGCCCCGGGTCGGGCGACAACAATTGAATGCATTATCGCACAAACGACCAGGGATTATCAAACTCAGTAGCGCCTCGAAGGAGGCGAAGCGAACGGCTAGCCTCCCCGGCTGGAAGATGCCACCAGCCGGGGAGGCCAGTCGTTCGCCCAGAATTGATCAGGCCACATCGGTGAAGCCGGCCAGGCGAGCGCTGCGTTCGGGATGGCGCAGCTTGTTCAGGCCGCGCGTCTCGATCTGGCGGATGCGCTCACGGGTGATGCCGAAGCGCTGAGCAATCTCATCGAGCGATTGCGGCCGGCCGTCTTTGAGGCCGAAACGCAGCTCGATTACTTCCCGATCGCGCGGCGCCAGGCAGCGCAGCACCTCATCGAGCCGCTCGCGCAGCAGGTGCAGATCCACCTCACGGGCCGCATCCGGCGTGGTTGATTCGGCCAGAAAGTCCTGCAACGTGCCGTCTTCCTGATCGCCAGCAAAGGACAGATCAAGGCTGGCCGGCTGGCGGCCGGCCGCTTCCAGCGCCCGGGCATCTTCCGGCGAGATGCCCACAGCAGCGGCGACTTCTTCCAAGGACGGCTCCGTGCCGCGTCGGGCCGTTAGCTCCCCGCGGGCACGCTCCAGAGCACGCAGCACGCTTACCTGATGAGAAGGCACCCGCACCGTCCGTGAGTGGTCGGCCAAAGCACGAGTGATGCCTTGGCGAATCCACCAAGTCGCGTAGGTGCCGAACTTCCAGCCCAGCCGATAGTCGTATTTATCCACCGCCCGCATCAAACCGCTGTTGCCCTCCTGGATCAAATCGGCGAAGGACAAGCCTTGGCCGCGGTAGCGCTTGGCGATGGAAACGACCAGGCGGAGGTTGGCTTCGGCCAACTGCCGCCGCGTCTCTTGGTAAAGAGAGCGGCGGTGCTGGAGCACTCGCAGCAACCCGACCAGCTGTTCCGGTGTGGTCTGGAGTTGAAGCATCCAGGCGCGCAGCTCCTTGCGTCGCTGGGCCAACTCGGCCCGGCTTTCGGCAGAGCGCGGCTTCCTGCTGGCCTTGCGAGCCAGTTCATTCAGCTGTACCGCTGTCTGGCGTAGTTCCGCCGTCCAGGCATTGAGTAGCTCAATACGCGGCGATAACTCTTGAGCCAGTGCGGCCGCCTGACGCAGCCGCTGTCCGTAAGCCCGGCGCCGGCGCAGACGCTCTGCAGCCGAGCGGGCGTGGAGATAGCGGCGGAACTCTTCGCCCGATTCGGCGAGTAATTTCCGCAACTTCGGCACGTGGCGCGGTATTCGCTTGCGGATTGCCTCCGGAGTCAACCCCAAGCTGGGCACCTCATCGATGTTGCGCTCGAGCGGCAGTTGGCCGGCCTGGATCAGCTCGAAGGTTTCGGCCACGCGAACAAGGACCGAGGGGCTACACAGTGCCGCATGACGGTAGCGCTGACGCAGCCGATCCAAACGCTGGGTCAGCTCCAACTCTTGCTGGCGGTTGAGCAGCGGCCTGGACCCCATCTGCTGGAGATATAGCCCAAAGGGATCGCTTGCCGAAACGCCCTCAAGCTCTTCCGTCGCAGCGGCTGACACCAGAGACTCTGGCTCTTCTTCCAGATTCGGTGCGTGCAGCTCTTCCCTCTCCGCAAGGCCCACGGCCTGGTTTTGTTCTTCGTTGTTCCACGGTTGATAAAGATCGTCCAATTGCTTCATGATGTTATTCCTCCTCTGTTCCGGGCCAAAACGGCACAGGAAGAGCAAACCCGCGATCAACACTCGCGGCCCTGCTTTTCTTTCTTGCCGAGATAGCATTTCGGGGTGGCGAGGGAGGGGTAGGTTCGTATTCGTGCTGCTCCGTCAGCGTTTCCGTTCATCCTTAGTGTTTTCGATAGGTTTATCCATCAATTATTATACACTTGTCCATACAAAAGACAAGCCCCCGCAGATTCATCGTTTCGCCTGAAACGGTGAATCACCACCGCTAAGGCCGCGCACCGCCTGGGCCAATAGTGGGGCGATGCGGACCACTTCCAAGCGGGTATGTTCAGCTATTGGAATACTATCCGAAGTCATGATTCGGTCCAGAGGGGCGGACAAAAGCCGCTCCCTGGCTTCTGCGGCCATCACCGCATGAGTGAAAACTGCATGTACCTCTCGCGCTCCGGCCCGGCGAAGCGCTTCCGCACTGCCGGCGAGAGTGCGGCCGGTACTGGCCAGATCGTCCACCAACACGCACGTCCGCCCCTGGACATCGCCCAGGACTTGCCGCTGCGCTGCCACATCGGGCCGTGACCGCGTCTTGGCAATGACCGCCAGACCGGCATCCAGGGCCGAGGCGTAGCGCTGGCCGCGCTTCAGTCCTCCTGCATCGGGCGCCACAATAGTCAGATCGTGCAGCTTCCATTCTCGAAGCCGCGGCACAAACAGCTCCTCGGCCCGCAGCTGGGTGACTGGCATGGGGAAAGCGCTCTCCAGAGCCGGCGCATGCAGGTCAAGCGTGACCAGGTGATCCAGGCCGACGGCGGCCAACAGCCGGGCGGCCACCTGAGCCGAACGCGGCTCGCCGCGCTGGCTGCGCTGTTCCTGCCGGGCGTAACCGAAGTAAGGAACTAGCGCCACAGTCCGGACGGCGCCTGCGGCCCGCGCCGCATCGATCAGCAGCGCCAGCGTTAGTAAATGCTCGGCAACGGGCGGAGAGGTCGGCTGAACAATGAAGACGAGGGCGTCGCGCATATCACCCTCGATGCAGATACTGGCCTCGCCGTCGGCGAAGGTCGTGATCGTCACCGGCTCCAGCGCGACGTTCAACTCGCCCGCCAAGTCCTGGGCCAAGGTGGGATGGGCGTCTCCGGAGAGCAGCTTCCCCCCAGGCGACGCAGACATGGCCTCTCCCCCAATCACGACTTTTTGGACGTTTTCACAAACACCGGGCTGAAGCGGCGTTCCACTTTGGTGCTGCCGCACTTGGGACATTTGAGCTTGTGGTGATGCTCATGCTCCGCGATACTCTCTTCGACGCTGAACTGCTTGCCACACTTGGCGCACTGAAACTCGTACTCCGGCATGGCGGTTCTCCTTGTGGTCGGTAAGTCCCCTCAAGGAATATATTATAGCAAAGTACGTACCGCTGCTGCCGCGGACATTCCCTTCCCCACCAGGGGAGAGGGAAATACCTCTCTCCCACATCCCCGCTCTCCCCACCAGGGGGAGGAAGTTGGGTCCGCTAGCACTTATACTATCCTTCACCTGCACCCCGGGGATGAAGAAAGCCATCAACAAACCTGATAAGATGCGTGCAGGAGGTTGTCTCCATGCACGAACAGTCTTCCGATTCTCAGTCTATACCCAACGTGTTCACTATCACCTACTGGGGCGTTACCGGGACCTTGACGACCCCGCTGCGGGCGATGGAAGTGACCGATAAACTGATCGGCGCTCTCCACTACCTGATCGAGCGTGATCGTCTCGCCGATCTGCGGTCAGGGCCGGACCTGGAAGCGAATCTCCGTCGCCGTATCGAGGAAGAGCTGCCGTTCCACTTGCGCAGCAGCTACGGCGGCAACACCACCTGCGTCGAAGTGCAGACGCCCGATGCCCTGTTGATTCTCGATTGTGGCAGTGGCTTCCGTGAACTGGGCGTCGCTCTGGCGGTACGTTGGCAGGCACCGAACGCCGAACGCACCGCTCACGTCCTGGTCACCCATGCCCACATCGATCACATCTACGCCACGCCGTATTTTCTTCCCTATTACGATCCAGAAAATCATTTTACCATCTACGGCTCACCTCAGACCCTGCACAACCTCAGCGTATTGTTTGACCCGCAATCGGAGATGAGTCGGCGCTATTTTCCACCCACCTTCGAGCAGATGAAAGCGCTGAAAGAGTTCCGGCCTATTCTACCGGGCAGCGCTTTTCCGATCGGCTCCACGCAGATCCGTACCCATCCTTTAATGCATCCCGGCGGCTGTTTGGCCTATCGCCTGGAAAACGCCGGCCGGGTTTTTGTCTTTGCCACCGACCACGAGCAGGTTGAGATGCCGGATCACGGCCTGGCAGAATTCGCGCGGGGGGCGGATCTTTTCTATACCGAAGGCCAGTACACCCGCGGCGAATACGAGGGCCGCGATCCAATCGGCAATAGCCCGGCGCTGCCACGCCAAGGTTGGGGGCACAGCACCATCGAAGCTTGCGTAGCTACTGCCGTCGCTGCTGGCGTGCGCGAGTTGCACCTGGGACACCGCGATCCGGCCCGCAGTGACGAAGACATTGCACGACTGGAAGTTTCTCTGCGCCAGCTTCTCCGTGAAGAGCTGCGTCGGGCCGGACGCGCCGAAGACAGCTGCCGAGCGCGGATCGTGCATGAGGGATTGGTAGTGCGCTGCTGAATTGGGCAAATAAGGCAACTTGACGATCGGTTGGTTGCTTATAAGAACTGGCGGACAAAACCGTAGGGCAAGCTGACAGCGTGCCTGAATTCAGACACGCTATCAGCTTGCCCTACAGGACTTGCCGTTGGCTCTAATTACAATCGATTAACCAGACCTTCTGGTCCGATGATATCTCCGATGATGTCCCCAAGTGTACAGCGATTGCGCTTGCCCGCTTTGCTGTTTTTTGGTTTGATGGGCCGGCTTTCATGTCCGGCATCTCTGGTGCAATCCGGATGGGGCATTCCCCGAACCTGGAAATGAAGGTCCGTATGAGTTCTTCTCCCATGCAGCAGCTGGCCGCCGCCCTGCGCCAGAACGGCTTAATTCGCTTCCTCGAACATTTCGCTGGGCTGTTTCCGACCACGCACATGAAAGACATGGTTGTCGAGCGCATGGGGCCTAACCGGATCATCGAAGTGGCCGGCAGAAAAGTCGTCAACTTCGGCTCCGACAGCTTCCTGGGCCTGGACCAAGATCCGCGTGTGCAGGACGCCCTGCGACGCGGCATCCGTCGCTGGGGCACGCACAACGGCGCCTCACGCGCTTTCTCTAGTGTCCGTGCCAATATCGAGGCCGAGGAAAAACTGGCGCACTGGCTGGGCACCGAAGCGACACTGATCTATCCTTCCGTGACCTTGGCTAACATGGGCGCGATTCCTGGACTGGTCGGCAAGCAAGATGTGCTGATCGTAGATGAGCAGGCACACAACTCGATTCAAGAAGGGGCCAAGATCGCCAAGGCCAACGGTACCCGTGTCTTCTTTTTTTCACACTGCAATCCGCAAGCCCTGCAAAAAGTGCTGCACGAAGCCGGCAACTATCGCTGCGCCGTCGTCGCCATCGACGGCGTTTACAGCATGAGTGGCGAGCTGCCGCCCTTGGCGGAGTTGAACCGCATCTGTCTGGAGCATCGAGCCGTCCTGTACGTCGATGACGCCCACGGTACCGGCGTTTTGGGCCGGCAGGGCCGCGGCACCGTCCTGGACGCTCTGGGAAACTACGACAACACGCTTGTTGTCGGCTCGCTGTCGAAAGGCTTTTCGTGCCTGGGTGGATTTATCGGCTGCACCCGCGAATTCCAGATGCTGCTCAAGATGCGCTCGAATACCTACATTTTCGGCGGGCCGGTGGCGCCGTGTTATCTGGAAGCTATCTGCACTGTCTGCGACATTCTCAACTCACCGGAGTATGAATTGCTCGCCGCTCGCTTGCAGCGCAACGTCCGCCAGCTGAAAACGGGTCTGAGCAATCTGGGCCTGGAAGTGCTGGGGGGACGAACCCCGATCCTGTCGGTACTTGTCGGTGACGAAGAAGATACACTCAATGCGGGCAATTTCCTGTTTGAACAAGGCTACTACGTGCAGTCAGTGACGTTCCCGGCCGTGCCCTATCATGCGGGCGTGTTGCGCATCCAGGTCAATGCCAATCACTTGGCGGAATCGATCGCCGGTCTGCTCGATGCCGTGGCTAAACTGACGGAAATAATCCGCTTGCCGGGACCAAACACAGTCCGACGCCAAGCGGCATAAAGACAAAAATGAACCGCAGAGACACAGAGAAAAAACATAGAAAAAGAAAGCGCAGAATTAAGAGCTACCGGACAAAATCTCCTCTTCCCTCGTAGGAGAGTAGGAGAAGGCTATTGAGCCAAGGAGTGGTGTCTCCCCACCCCAACTCTCCCCCACAAGGAGGGAGGGAAAAAGCCGCTAGCCCTAAAGATGTCGGCCTCTCCTATCTTTTGTTTTATTTCTCTGTATCCTCTATGTCTCTGTAGTTCATTTTGGTTCTTTACGCCGCGGCCGACTGGGACGAGGACGTATCAGTCAGCTTGACTTGCAGCAGATCAAGCACATCAGCAACGGTGACGAGTTTTTCCAACTCTTGATGGGTCAAGCGAATGTGGAAACGGCGCTCAATCTGCGAAACGATGCTGACGACATCAACCGAATCGAGTCCGAGTCCTTCACGGAGATTAACCGATTCGTCGAGATCGCTATGCTTTTCGCCGGTGTCCGCTTCGAGCAGCTCAATGAGGGTACGGCGGATGAATGCGCGGTCCTTCATACTTTGTCTTCCTAAAAACAGGTTCTTGTTTCACCGTGAGCCACAGGCAAGCGCGGCTGCACTTGCCTGCGGCTCACGGTGAAACGAAGTTACCTTTTCTGTCGCATTTTTGACAAGAGCGCTTCTGCCAGCGCTCAGCGGCGAATGCGGGCCAATTCCAGGGTGGTGGGATGGCCGTCTTCAACCCAGTCCTGACGCACCAGCCGCTGCGCGGCATCGTAGTAAAGCTCGATGCGGTTGGGACCATGGAAACGATAGTGCTGGACGTTTTGCGGCTGTCCGGCCACGGGGATCTGCGCCGTGCCGATGAACTGCAAGCGGCCCTGCATGTCGCGGCCATTGTCGGCGTCGATGACAGGAATAACCCCCTCGCGCAGCTTGGCGTCCGGCAAGGTCCAGTAACTCGACACCCACGCCTCCGCTTTGGTGATGTGCTCGCGCCCGTTGATGCGCACATGAATGCCATCCGCTTGAGCGGTTGCTGACACCTGAAATTGTTTGCCATCGTCATTACATTGGCTGGCGAGTTGTTGCAAACGGCCATCCTTCCAGGTCTCCTGCGTCCGGCAGACGTAGGTGTACGTCTTAATCAAAACCTTGACGCGGACATTGGTATCGCAGGAAACAATGGTGGTGCCGTCGTCTTGTCGCTGAATGGTCATGTTGGCATAGCCAGCCGGCTTGCCGTCAACCTTGACGACGAACTCGCGCGTCTCGCTGTCGGCAGCGCGAATGCCGGCGGCACTGAACAACACGGCCGCAGCGCACGTCAACGAGCGCCAGATATTCGGACGGTTCCGAAGCATCCTTGTTCTCCTTCGCTGCATCGAGATGCCGGTACCGCGGCGAACGGCCCGGCGCATGGCCGCCCCTTATAGTGACGAGCATAGCATCCGCCAAGGCGAATCTGCACAGAGGGTATGCCGCCAGGATGCCCCTCTCGATTTTGGTGTGGAGGAGGGCTTACGTGTCAGGGACTTTTCCCTCCTCCACAAGGGGGGAGGAGGTTTGGTCCGGTAACGCTAAGTACCCGGAAGGTGGTAATCTGATCGATAACGCGCCGTGGCACCAAAGGCAAACCAATCGATGAGGCGTTGGCGGAGAACAATCTCCTGAGGTTCCAGCGGTTGCCCAGCTGCATCCTGCAACTGAACCCGATCGAGCGGTTCGGGAAGCAATTGCGTCGGCGAGCGACGCACAATCGACTATTCGACAGCTTGGCTGACCTGAAGGGGTCGATCCGCTCCAGCTTATGCTATTTCCAGATCGTCCGAATTCGCCGATCACGACGGTGTCATTGTCGCTGGCTGGGAGCGATTGGTAACCATCCGAAGCCTCTGTGTGGAAAAAGGTTTCGGATAGCTTCTCGGCCGCAGCCCGGAACGCACTGCCAAGGTTTCGCGGAAGGCCGTCACGGTTTCCGGCCAGAGGGGGGTAATGATGGGGGATACTCGTTTTCGGCGACGTCCGGGTTGTCAATTGGCCCGAAGTAGTGGATTTTACCGCGAATCTTTTTTACACCATCGACCCGTAGTAGGGGGCGGTGTCAAGGGGAAGCCGGGGAAGGGCTTGGCAGTCTTCGTGGGCTTGCCGGACAGCGCGGGCAAGGTAGAATGGTTGGCAGAGATGGCAACAAACTCCCGAAAACCAGGTTTGCTGTGTCCACGGCCTGTCCCGTAGCAACGGGCAGGCCACGTCTTCATTCTGCGGTTGTCAAGGCTGGGAGAGCGAGAAGAATATGTTGACGTAAAATCTTATCTCGCAAAGATTTAGCCGCCTTAGCTCAACGGTAGAGCACAGCTTTCGTAAAGCTGGGGTTCAGGGTTCGAATCCCTGAGGCGGCTCTCGGCAATTCGTATGTATCATTCGATCGCCGGCATCACTGGCATGGTAAAATCCGATGCGAATGTCAGACTATTCTTGCCTACACTCACTTCGCCGCAGAGCAAGAGCATCGCCAGTGGATCATTCTCGTCAGAAACAATGTCGAGTAAGGGACGTTTCCAGTAGTAATTATCGGTGACGAGGATGCGAACGCTGTCGCCGAGCTTCCAGCGGATAAGACGCGGGAACGCATAGTTCCATTCCGGTTGATAACTATGCGGTACGATATTGCTCGGTCCGTGGCGAACGCCGTTGACTTCGATGGCCACCGACAGCGAGGGACCACGGCTGAACAAATAGGCTACCTGGCGATCAAAGCTGCCGTGTTTCAGAACGACGTGATATTCGCCCGTCTGGGTGACGCGCTCTGTCCAGCGCAGCAAATCGCGAGCAGCCGTACGGAAACGGCCATTGGCATGGACAGCAAGATAACTGCGGCAGAGCATTTGCAATTCCTTCACGTCGCCCGGATGAGCCTGGTAAGAATCACGCACGGCCCGGAAGTCGTGCTTGTCCCAATCGGCGTCGATGGTTCGGAGCGCCGCGTTGGCTTCTGCAACGAAGGCGCCATCGGGATGAAGCTCAAGGTAATGCTGATAGCGTTTGCGTCGCGTTGGGAAATTCAGTGGGTGAGCGGCGGAATAGGCACGGACGGACTCCATGTCACGCTCATCCAGGCGCAGCAGGTAAGCGGCGCGAAGACGCTGCACTTCGGACTCGAGGACTGTGCCAGCAAAATCGCGGAGAAAACGATCGGCTCGCTCGATCTGGGCCGATAAATCTTCCTTGTCGCCGAGCCGTTGCAGGTCGCGGAACGCACTTGCGGCGCGGTGTTCTCGTTCGGCGTGCTCTTGAGCATAAGCACGTGCAGCACGCTGTTTTCCCCAGCCATCGTAGGTCCACACCGAGAACAAAACACAAGCGGCGACAACGGCCGCACTGAGGGCCAGAGATGGGATTCGCATCATGGTAGTCTTTCGTGGTACAAGGGTGTATTGGCCCGTGCCTCTATTGTAATTCGCCCGGAGGAAAGCGATATTATCATCCTATCGCCGCGCCGGCGAGACTCGGAGCGTTAACGCAACTCCGCTCGCTGAATCCTTCATCGTTCAAGGAGGAATACCGATGATTCGAGGTTCGTTGGCTGTGTGGGGGATCGTTGGGATCGTGGTCCTCTGCGGTCTGCTCATCGGGGCGAACCGTCTAAACGATAGGCGGGAAAGGGACAGTGCTGAGTCTGGCAAGGAGAAAACGATCCGGCTAGACGCCGACATCGTCTTCGGGAAGGGGGGGAGTATGGATCTGAAGCTCGATATGGCCCGTCCCGAAGGAATGGGACCGTTCCCTGCGATTATTTGCCTTCACGCGGGTGGCTGGATTGGCGGCGATCGGAAACAGATGAAAGGGACCATCGAGGTATTGGCCCGCCGCGGTTACGTGGCCGTCAGTCCTGATTATCGCCTGGCGCCGCAAGATCGTTTTCCAGCCCAGATCGAGGATTGCAAGGCGGCCGTCCGCTGGCTGCGGGCCAATGCCGAGAAGTACGGCATCAATCCCCAGCGGATTGGCGTATTCGGTTTCTCCGCCGGGGCGCATTTGGCCTGTCTGCTCGGCGTCACCGGCAAGGAAGACGGTCTGGAAGGCGCCAGCGGCAACGCCGAGCAATCCAGTGCAGTACAGGCCGTTGTCAGTTTCTTCGGTCCGACCGATTTCACACAGCCGGTCTGGAGCAAGGAAGTGCGCCAGCGCCATCTGACGCCGTTTTTGGGTGGCACAGCTGAAGAGAAAGCCGACGTTTACCGCCGCGCTTCGCCCATGACCTACGTTAGCAAAAGCAAAAGCGCGCCGCCGTTTTTGTTTGTGCATGGTTCGGCAGACGACATTGTACCGATCCAGCAATCCGAACAGATGGTCGAGAAACTTCGGCAGGCGGGTATATCCGCCCGCTTGATCACCGTGCCGGGTGAAGGCCACGGTTGGGGCTGGAGCCATGAACATCGCCTCACCAGCCTCGCGCACATGATGAACTTCTTCGATACGGAGCTGAAAAAATGATTCTCGAAATTCCAAATCCGAAATCTTCTGCGCGCCAGAAGCGTAAGCGGCAGATTTCGACCTCACGAGCCAGAAGCGTAAGCGATAGGTTCCGCTCTTGGAGCAGCGGGCTGATCGTCCTGCTTTTGTGCGGCTATCTCCTTTTCTGCCACGGCTGCCACGGCGAAGACATAGATGACGAGTTGTCTGCTCCGCCGCCCTCTGCGCAGAATAGTGAACGACCGGTATCAGCCGGCTGGTGAAAACTATGCCAGCCGGCTGACGCCAGCCCCTCTCGCCGTTCACCGCGGCACTTCCATCGGCAGTGCTTTGGCGAAGAGATTGAAAGCAACCTCGCCGGTCTTACCGTTTTTGAACGACATGCGCGCGAGTTGTTCTTGGGTACGTTGCAAGGCAGGATCATTGGGACTGTCGAATTCGCCGACCGTGACGACACTATTGTAGCGCGTGTGCAGGACGTAGCTCTTGAAGCCGAGCTTCTTGAACATGTCGCACACTTCTTGGGCCATCCGCGCCGCATTGTCGAGGCGCTGGCCGGCATGGTCGCCCAGTCCCAGCTTCTCCAGAAAACCATTCGACGAGGAAGTCGTTTGGATTGCGTAAGCCCCGCGGAATTCCTGGACGGCCAGGGTCCACGGTTTGGGACATTTGTAGAGGCTGCGCGGCTCATCGGCATTGAGTTTTTTCCATAACGGATCGACCTTGGCCATCGGCTTCCGTTGCTGGGGAACGGTGGGATTGGGGACCACCATCGCCGTGTGGAAGGGATTGACCGGATAGCGTTTCAGCTCGAATTTCTTGTCTTTGCCTGGCTCATAGACATCGTAGGTATCGAAAGCGGGCTTACCCGATTTAAGCTTGATGTCGGGTAAGTCCCATTTGCGAACTTTCTTGAGTTGAGCACTGGCCGCGTCCATATCGCGGAAGCCGCCGAGGAGCACGGCGAATTGCTCTTCTTGCGGATGAGCCAGCACACGGCGCCGTGGAACGCCCGGATAGGCCTTTTGCCACTGATCGAGTTCTTCTTGCAGCTTTTTGCGTTCAGCGTTGCCGCGGTTGTAGACGTAGGCTGGATAATGCTTCTGGCGCAAATAGGTGCAAAGTTGATAAGCCAACTCCGCAGCCGATTCACCCTGGTAGCTGGCGACGCAAATCATCCACGGGCCGGCCTCCGGAGTGACGGCATAGGCCGCGTTGATGTCCTCGCGGCTGGACTGGATGAGGCCGTTCAGCCCGTTGGACTCCTGGGCCAAGGTGACAACGGGACAAGAGGACAAGGTGAGCAGTAAAGCAAGGAATTGTACGGTCCCAACGTGGAATAATATCCGTTTCATTCCCTCTCTCCTTTCCCTTCTCTTTTCCGTCTTGTCATCCTGTCACGGACGGGGCGTCTCATAACAAATCGAGGCAATTCAGTCCAGAGGCCAATTTGAGCCGAGAGCCGCGCGCTGAGCGCGGGTGATGGCGTCGATGCCGCGCTTGCCCAGATCGAGCAGACTATCGAGTTGCTTGCGATTGAAAGTTGCTTCCTCGCCGCCGGCCTGCACTTCGATGAAATCGCCGCCGCCGGTCATGACGAGATTCAGATCGACATCGGCGTCTTTGTCCTCACTATAATCGAGGTCGAGCAGCACCCGGCCATCGAGCAAACCGACACTGACGGCCGCCACACTCCCGCGAACAATGGCCGAAATGGGAGGAAGAGGCGAGCTGGAAGCGGAAGTGACGGACAGACCATCGCTTCCGCTTCCAGCTCGCCTCTTCCTACGCTCAGCATTAAGGGCATCGATCAGAGCAACATAGGCGCCGTTGATGGCGGCTGTGCGCGTGCCGCCATCGGCTTCGAGAACGTCGCAGTCGATCCAAAGGGTGCGTTCGCCAAGCATTTCCAGGTTGACGACGGCCCGCAAGGCCCGGCCGATGAGACGCTGAATCTCGACGCTGCGTCCATCGATCTTTCCGCCACGGTCGCGTGGTTTGCGTGTTTGCGTACTGCCGGGCAGCATGGCGTACTCGGCGGTCAGCCAACCCTTGCCCTTTCCGACCAGGAACGGCGGAACCGCCGGCTCGACGCAGCAGGTACACAGAACCGTGGTGCGTCCCATGCCCACCAGTACGCTGCCTGGCGCCTGGCGTGTGTAGCGACGCTTGAAGCGGAGGGGCCGCAGCTCATCGGGTTGTCGGCCATCGTTACGCATGGTTGGTTCCAAGCATAAGCCATTTGAGCAGCGCCTTCTGGGCATGCAGGCGGTTGCCGGCCTGTTCAAAGACGATGCTGCGCGGGCCATCGAGAACGTCGCTGGTGATCTCCTCGCCCCGATGGGCTGGCAAACAGTGCATTACGCGCACCTGCGGCGGCGCCTGGGCCAGGAGTTGGGCGTTGACCTGGAAGCTGGCAAATTTGGCGCGGCGCAACTCGCTCTCGGCCTCTTGCCCCATGCTCGTCCATACATCGGTATAAATGATATCGGCTTGGCCGACCGCGTGAGAAGGTACACCGTTCTGGATCAATTCGCCCTTGCTGCAAACGCGGCGGAAGGTCTGCTCGAAAGCGGCATCGAAGCGATACCCTTCTGGGGCAGCGAGGACGAAGCGCGCGCCGAGCTTGCCACACCCCAGGGCCAGCGAGCGAGCCACGTTGTTACCATCGCCGACGAACACGAGCGTTTTGCCGCGGATGCCGTCCTCGAAATGCTCCTGAATCGTCAGCAAATCACCGAGTACCTGGCAGGGATGGCACAGATCCGACAGGCCATTGATGACTGGTACGGTGGCATAACTGGCGAACTCTTCAATAGTGGCATGTCTGTAAGTGCGCAGGACCACGGCATCGACGTAATGGTTAAGAGTACGGGCGAAGTCGGCAACGCTTTCGCGCTGGCCGATGGGGCCGTCGCTGGCACTGAGGAAAATGCTAGCACCGCCGAGATGGGCCATGGCTGCCTCGAAGGAAGCGCGTGTCCGCAGCGACGGTTTTTCAAAGATCATGCCGAGAACGCGCCCCGCCAACAGCGGTGGACGAATGCCGCGTTGAGCATCTGCTTTCAACCGCGCCGCCTCCTCAAGCAAGTAAGTCAGCTCTTCCGTCGTCAAATCAATCAAACTCAAAAAGTGTCGCATGGCAAATTCTCACCGGGCAGGACAAATGAACCGTCAAGGCGCCAAGGACGCTAAGAAGAAAAAAATAAAGACAAGACATGAATCTTATATATTTTCATTCTCTTTTGTCTTTTTCTTGGCCCCCTTGGCACCTTGACGGTTAGTGT
Source organism: Planctomycetota bacterium (assembly GCA_021325115.1). Classification (GTDB taxonomy): domain Bacteria; phylum Planctomycetota; class Planctomycetia; order Gemmatales; family Gemmataceae; genus JAJPHU01. The sequence continues at coordinate 25,960 of JAJPHU010000179.1, forward strand.
GTTTGATTCAGGCTCAATAACACTTCTTCCAGAATATCGCAACCTTCGTCGCGCTCGGCGTCGGTCAAGGTGAGTGCGGGCAGCAAGCGCAGGACGGTAGTATGCGTACAGTTGATGAGTAGGCGGCGTTCCAGACACGCCTTAACTACCGGTGTTCCGTCCACGGTCAATTCAATGCCAATCATCACCCCCTTGACACGCACCTCTTGAATGAGCGGACAGCGTTGCCGCAACGCCTCGAAACGCTGCTGGAAATAGGCGCCCAACTCCTCGGCACGCTGGAGCAAGCCGTTAGACTCGATGGTTTCGATCGTAGCCAAGGCGGCGGCACAGGCGAGCGGATTGCCCCCGAAGGTGGCGGCATGGGTGCCGGGCCGCAGTTTCTCTGCGGCTTCTGGCCGCGCTACCAGCGCACCCGCAGCGACGCCGCCGGCCAACGCCTTGGCCAACGTCATGACATCCGGTTGTACATCCCAATGCTGATGCGCGAACCAGCGCCCCGTCCGGCCCATGCCGGCCTGCACTTCATCGAAAATCAATAAGAGATTGTGACGATCGCATAATTCTCTCAATCCCTGCAAATAGCCGGACGGCGGCAGATGGATGCCACC
>JAJPHU010000254.1 GCA_021325115.1 Planctomycetota bacterium
GACGATATCGAGACATGGGACTGCTTGCCGTGGACAGCCATCGTCAAACCGGCCTGGGAGGGATCGAGCAAGGGTATCCGCGGCAAGTGCATTGTGGATACGCCGCAAGAACTGATCGAGGCAATCGAAAGCCACCGCCGCGCTTACCAGCAGCCAATCCTCGTCGAGGAATACATCGAGGGGGATGAGCTGACCGTAGGAATCATCGGTAATTCTCCTCCTACGATCCTGGGAGTCATGCGCGTCCTTCCCAAGCGCAAGGAAGAGCGTTTCATTTATAGCCTGGAGGTGAAACGCGATTATCGTCAGCGCGTCCACTACGAATGTCCGGCCAAACTGCCGCCGGAGCGTCTCAAAGCCGTGGAGAATGCCGCACTCGCCGTTTATCGAGCGCTGGGCTGCCGCGATGTGGCCCGCATCGACTTCCGCCTCAAAGACGGCACGCCGTATTTCCTGGAAGTCAATCCCCTGCCCGGCCTCAACCCTGAATCGAGCGATCTGGTCATCCTGGCCCGTCTGGCTGGCTGGAGTTACGAGCAGCTGATCGAAAGCATTTTGCAAGCAGCTGTGGAGCGGACAGCGAAGAATGCATCGCTATGACCGTGACGATTGCCATAATCCGAGCTGAAGACAGCGAATTGTCACAATTTTGCACAAATAGGGGTTGCGATAGGAGACGATTTTGTTCAATACTATTCCCGTGTCTTTCGTTCTTACGCCTACTGCGGGAACGAGAAAGCGATGAGTTCCTCGAGTTTGACTTGCCTATGATCGCTGAGATGCCAGCCGCCGACCACTCCTCCCTCCGAGTCCTTGTCCTGCACAATCAGCCCGTTCTACCGGAAGACCATCCCGATGCAGACTCCGAGCACGAGATCCTTTTCACCACCAATTTCGTGCAGCAAGCCTTGACCGAAGCTGGCTACGATGTCTGTACCTTGGGCGTATCGCGCGATCCTGCCGGGTTGCTGGAGGGCCTCCGCGATCTCCGCCCGGATGTGGTTTTCAATCTCTTCGAGGGTTTGGCCGACTTCGGCGACACCGAGGCCCACGTCGCCGGGCTTCTGGAGTGGCTAGAAATTCCCTATACCGGTTGTCCCTATCAAACACTGTGCCTGGCACGAAGCAAGCACCTGACCAAACATCTGTTGACCGGAGCTGGCTTGCCGACAGCGAAGTTCTTCGTCGTCGAAGATGTGCCGGTCGGGGATTGTCCACTCGGTTGGCCGGTGATCGTTAAGCCGGCGACGCAGGACGCCAGTGTCGGCGTTGATCAGGGCAGCGTCGTCACCAACCTGGAGCGCCTCAACAATCGCGTTGCTTACCTGCTGGAAAACTATGGTCCGCCGGTGTTGATCGAGGAGTTCATTCTCGGCCGCGAATTCAGCATCGGCTTGATCGAAACACCTGAGTTGCGCGTGTTGCCAGTCTCGGAGATCCTTTTCATCGATAAAGATCCCGATTTCTGGCCGATCGTGACCTATGATGCCAAGTGGAAACCGGGCACGCGCGACTACGAGGCGACGCCGCCGAAGTATCCGGCCCGCATCTCGCCGCGTCTGCGAAACAAGTTGGAAACGCTGGCTAAGCGGGCCTTTCGCTTGCTGAGCTGCCGCGATTATGCCCGTGTCGATTTCCGCGTCCGCGGTAGTAAGCCGTACATTCTCGAAGTGAATCCCAATCCCGATTTCAGTCCGCTGGCGGGCCTGTCTGGCGGCTTGGAGTCGGCAGGCATCTCCCACGAACAGTTCACCATCGATCTGGTGCAGCGCGCGCTGGCGCGCGGCGGCAAGGCATCCACAGCAATGCGCAGTGCCATCAGCTAAGTCATGGCCCAGTAACTTTGTTTAGCCGGGAGCCATAGGCGAGCGCGCTCACCTACGGCTCCCGGCTAAACAAACACATCCTCTGCGCAATAACGGAACATCATTTGCACTATTTTCATCCTGAATGCGGAAACGGGACGACAGCCCAGGCGGGACCGAGAAGCCGGCAAATTCCGCATAAAGGGCGAGACGGGAAAAGCCGATAAACAAGGCAGCCCAATCCGGGATCTGTATTCGGCTGAGGGCCGGCGGCCGATAGCCAGAAAGGAGCGCCGCATGTGGCACCCCATCTCTCGCCGCAACGTCTTGAAATCGGTGGCCGCCGCCGGTTGTCTGGCGTCGTTGCCGAGCGTCCAAACGCCGCCCGCGGAGGCCGGACATCAAGCGCCCTCTGACGTGGTTGCCGGCAAAATGACCGGAGCGGCGGCGCTGGTTGCCGCACTCAAAGCCGAAGGCGTGCCTGTCGTCTTTGGCATTCCCGGCGCTCAGGAGAATGAGCTGTGGGACGAGATGAAAAGCCAGTGCCTGCCCTATCTGTTGGTGACGCATGAAATGTCGGCGGCGTACATGGCCGATGGCGTGGCCCGCAGCACAGGCCGGCCTGGCGTCCTTGCCATTGTACCGGGGCCGGGCGTCACCAATTCGCTCAGCGGCCTGGGAGAGGCACGGCTGGACAGTGTGCCGGTGGTGGCCATCGTCGGCGATGTGGCCCGCGGCGATAAATACCGCCCTTTCCAGGTCCACGAATTGCCGCAACTCGGTCTGTTACAGCAAGTGTGCAAGGGCATCTTCGAGGTCAGCCATGCCTGCGAGATCCCCAACGCGGTACATAGTGCTTTCCGCCTGGCCATGTGCGGCGAGCCGGGACCAACTGCCGTCGTTGTGCCCTACAATCTGCTCATCGATACCTGCAAATATGCTTGTCCGTCGCTGCCGCCCTGCGATCTGCCTTTTGACGAAGGCGCTTTTCTGTGTGCCCTGGAACTACTGCGGCGGCGCGGCTGCAAAGTCGGCATCTATGCCGGTATGGGCTGTATGGATTACGGGCCGGCCCTGGTGCAAGTGGCCGAGTTGCTGCAAGCGCCGGTAGCTACCAGCGTCTCCGGCAAGGGCGTCGTCAGCGAGTGTCATCCGCTCTCTGTCGGCTGGGGCTACGGTCCGCAGGGCACCCACACTGCCGAGAAAGCCTTCAAAAAAGTGGACATTGTGCTTGCCATCGGCGTCCGTTACAGTGAGGTTTCGACAGCCTTTTACTCCATTCCTCAATCGCCGCACATTATCCACGTTGACATCAATCCCAATAACATCGGCCGCATCCTCAAAACGGAGGTGTGCGTCAATGCCGACGCCGGCTTGTTCCTCACCCAACTGCTGGCCCACGCCGACGAAATTCGCCGTCCGCCGGACAATGACCTCCTCGCCTGTATCCGCAAATGGAAAGGCGAAGATGCCTGCACCTACGCCAAGTGCTACGCACGCTGCGGTGTTGATCCGATGGCGTTCATCCTCGCCTTGCGCAAGGCTACCTGCCCGAACGCTCTCGTCTTTGTGGATGTGACCTGTGCGGAGCATTGGGCCGCCGAGGCGTTCACGGTCTGCCAGCCGCGCACCTATTTCAATCCAACCGACAATCAGGCAATGGGCTGGTCCATCCCCGCCGCCATCGGCGCCCAGCGCGTTCATTTCGATCGGCAGGTAGTGACAATCACCGGCGACGGCTGCTGTCTGATGACAGCGATGGAACTGTCCACGGCCGCACGCGAGGGGCTGCCGGTGAAGTTCTTCATTCTCGACGATCACGCCTATCACTACATGCAGGCGTTGCAGCTCAAGGCATACCGCCGCACCACAGCGAC
>JAJPHU010000276.1 GCA_021325115.1 Planctomycetota bacterium
ATTGGTGCGGGAGGCTGAGTCCAGGCCGCAGCATGGCCACGGCTCTGTTTCGGAAGACAGATAAAGGAGGATTTCGGATGCGCCATCGCAAAAAAACCTTCAAGACAATATTTAGCCAATTGCCCAAGAAGTGGGCGATTCCTCTCGGCTACGTCTTTTTGACTCTTGTTCTCTTGTGGATATGGCAAGGAGCTTATCATCAGTTTGCCTTCCGGACCATCCCTTATAGCGAATTCAAAGCTCATCTGGCCCAGGGCGAGGTTGCGGAATGTGTCATCCAACAGGACGAGATTCGCGGGGTAATACGCCCTAAACCCCGCGCCGGCGAGAAACAGGAAGCGAACAGTCCCTCCCCGTCTGCTCCGTTTCTCTTCCGCACTGTACGCGTGGAAGATCCCAAACTGGTGGAAGAGCTGCAAGCCCACGGTGCTCAGTTTGCCGGGATGCGTCCTGGGTTTCTTTCGGAGTTGTTCTGGTCATGGGTAGTGCCGATTGCCATCATGGCCCTGCTCTGGCTGCCGGTCAACCGCCGCATAGGCATGGCAGGAGAGACGGTCTTGAACATCGGTAAAAGCCGGGCCAAACTCGTGGCGGACAAAGACACAGGCGTCACCTTCGCAGACGTGGCCGGCTGCGAAGAAGCGAAATATGAACTGCAAGAGATTGTCGATTTCCTCAAGAATCCGGAGCGTTATCGTGCTCTGGGGGCGCGGATTCCCAAGGGCGTGCTTCTCTCTGGCCCGCCAGGGACCGGCAAGACGCTCTTGGCGCGGGCCGTGGCCGGCGAGGCCAAAGTCCCCTTCTTCTCCCTCAGCGGCAGTGAGTTCGTAGAGATGTTCGTCGGTGTTGGCGCCGCGCGGGTCCGTGATCTGTTCCAGCAGGCCAAGGCCCATGCGCCCACGATTATCTTTATCGACGAGTTGGATGCCATCGGCCGCCAACGCGGCGTCCACGTCGGTCCTGTCAACGACGAGCGTGAACAGACGCTCAACCAGCTGTTGGTGGAGATGGACGGCTTTGACGCCAACGCCGGCGTTATCATCCTGGCTGCTACCAATCGCCCCGAAGTACTGGATCGAGCCTTGCTGCGTCCTGGGCGCTTTGACCGGCAGGTGGTCATCGACGCGCCGGACCTGGGCGGTCGTGAGGCGATCCTCAAAATTCACGCGCGGGGTAAACCGCTTGCGGCCGATGTCGATCTTCACCGCCTCGCTCAGGCGACGCCCGGCTTCTCCGGCGCAGATCTGGCCAACGCTATGAATGAGGCAGCCCTGCTCGCCGCTCGTCGGAATGCCTCTAAGATTACGCAGCGTGATCTGGAGGAGGCAGTAGAGAAGGTTGTGGCCGGACCGGAGCGTAAGAGCCGACGGCTCCTGGAAGAAGAGAAACGCCGCGTCGCTTACCACGAAGTCGGTCACGCACTGGTGGCCGCGCACAGCAAATACGCCGATCCCGTGCAGAAGATCAGTATCGTTCCGCGTGGCCGAGCCGCCTTGGGTTACACGCTCCAACTGCCTGCCGAGGAGCAGTTCCTTCTGACTCGTCCAGCCTTGCTGGATCGCATCAAGGGATTGCTGGGCGGACGAGCGGCAGAAGAAGTCGTTTTCGGCGAAGTCAGTACGGGGGCGGAGAATGATCTGGAACGCGCCACCGCCCTGGCCCGGCAGATGGTCTGCCTATTCGGTATGAGTGAGAGCGTCGGGCTGGTCCACTGCGGCCAGCGGCAAAGTCCGTTTTACCTGGCGCCTGTGGATGGCGCACTTCAGCGGGATTGCAGCGAACAGACGGCTCGCGCAATTGATGAGGAAGTCAAGCGCTTGCTCGACTCGGCATATCAAGAGGCGCGGCAAATCTTGACCGAGCACCGCAGCCAGTTGGAATGTGTCGCCCAGGAGCTCCTCCGGCGCGAAACCCTGGACGGGCAGACGTTCCAGGAACTGTTGGCCGCATGTCCGGTCGCGCGGGATAAGACCAGCCAGCCAGTGTGTTCCGAGTTGGCGGCGGTATAAGAGCAAGCGGCCTTTTTCCTCCCTCCAAGGGGAGGAGAGAGGTGCTTCCGTTAGGAGTCGTAAACTCACCGAATTCAGGAACGGTCCATTCTCGAAGCTGGCCTCTTGAGCCGCAGCGGGCTAGTGTATCGGCACGGAGATTTTTTGTTCACAAGCAATCGATAACCACAGGAGAGAAGCGCGATGCGGAAAGGGTTGCTGGGAGTAGTGATTGTTATCGGGGCGGCGTGGATTGGAAGCCGCTCGCTGGGGCAGAGGTATCTCCCCGGTATTGTTTGGCCGGAGCCAGCAGTGGTGACGCCGGGTGAAGATGGCAAGGCGCCCTCGGACGCCATTGTGCTCTTCGATGGCAAGGATTTCGAGGAGTGGAAGGGTGCAGAGGGGTGGAAAGTGGACGAGGACGGCGGCTTCACCGTCAAGGGAGTCCTTCAAACCAAACGAAATTTCGGCGATTGTCAGCTCCATTTGGAATTCGCCACGCCCAAGGAAGTCAAAGGCAAAGGGCAAGGGCGCGGCAATAATGGAATCGGTTTCATGGGTGCCCGCTATGAGATTCAGGTGCTCGATTCCTACAATAATAAGACCTATCCCGAAGGGCAATGCGCGGCGGTGTACAACCAGAGGCCGCCGATGGTCAATGCTTGCCGCAAGCCCGGCGCCTGGCAGAGCTACGACATCATCTTCACGGCCCCGCGTTTCGATAGCGAAGGCAAACTGCAAAAGCCGGCCTATGTCACCGTTCTGCACAACGGCGTGCTGGTGCAAAATCATACGGAGATTTTGGGACCCACTTTCTACGACCGCGCCCCGACGTACAAGCCGCACGCCGATAAGCTGCCGCTGGTGCTGATGTATCATGGCAATCCGGTTCGCTTCCGCAACATCTGGATTCGTGAATTCCAGGAATTGCAAGGCAAGCCAGGCAGCAAGAAAGACAGCGAATAAGCAAAGCCAAAAGCGTAAGGCACGCTTGCAATGCGTTCTACGCTTTTGGTTCCGCTTGTCGCGCGGACAAGGGGCGGACTGCCGTGGATGTTTTTGGGGGCCGAACGATCTTCGGCGATGAGCTGGGGCGTGTGGCGGCCGCACTGAAAGGGCGGAGTGCGCCGGCTGCCAACAGTGGGATGGCATAGCGCTCCTCCGGACAGCGGGCCATCATGCGCTGCACAACGGCGGCCAACTCTTCCGGCACATCCGGCCGGATCTTGCGCACGTGCGGCCGCTCGGCATCCTGATGCTGCAAGAGTTTCTGCATCAACGACCTGCCGTAAAACGGCGGCTGGCCGGTCAGCAGGAAATACAGAGTGCAGCCGAGACTGTAGATGTCGGCACGGATATCCACCAAGGTGGGATCGCGGGCCTGCTCCGGAGCGATGTAGTCGGCCGTGCCGATCAACGCGCCCTTCTCGGCGTCCCAATCCACGGCCGTCTCCCCCTGGTTCCCCTCGGCTTGGGGGGAATCAAGGGGAAGGTCGGCATCAGGCCGCACACGCGCCAGCCCCCAATCGAGGATCTTGATTATCGGATCGGCCGTGCGGCGAAGGGAAGCAGCTTCTCCGTCCCAGCCCCCGCCGGGTACGGAGAGGAAAAGATTGGCCGGCTTGATGTCGCGATGCACCAAGCCCAGCTGATGGGCATGTTGCAACCCCTGCGCTACTTGGCGGATGTAATCGCAGGCCTCTTGAATGGGGAGCGGCCCGCAGCGGCGGATGTAGCGGTCCAGGTCCAACCCCTCAACAAATTCCATGGCGAAGTAGTACATCTCGCCAATCTGGGTAGCATCGAAAGTACGGATAATGTTGGGATGCGACAGGCGTGTCACCGTTTGCAGCTCGCGCTGCATTTGGCGGACGGCACCCGAATGATTCGTCAGGTGTTGGTGCAGCACTTTGAGGGCGACGATCCGGCCCTTGACGGTGTCCCAGGCTTTGAAGACTTCGCTGACGCCGCCTTCGCCCAGGCGATCGAGAATCAGATAGGGACCAATCGTCAACTCTTCCCAGCGATTGCTGAACAGCAGGCGGACCTGATAGGTGGTCAGCCATTCGAGTTCGACGAGATAGTGGGCCAGCTCGTGCGGGTCGGTGAAGTGCGGACTCAGTTGGTGAGCGATGTCTTGCGCCTCTTGGGGCGTCAAGACCTGCGTGCGTTGCAGAACGGCGAGAAAGGTTTCGACGCTGTCAATCGACATCACCGGGTCCGAAATCAGAAGCCAGGAGCGTTTCCTAAAAAACTCTAGCTCACAGTTAGCGAAAAAGCAGTGATCTGTGACACTTCCAGCAAGCGTCACAAACCCTCGCGAGCTGCCCCCCGCGCAAGTTGCCCTGGACACACATGCGGGACAGTTGATATGAGACGAAACCAAAATCGCCGCTGGCAATTGGGGGAGACAGGGCAGATGAAGGGAGATGAGAGGATTATCTCCCGTGCTATTTTGGGGCGGGGCCACAAGGCCCAAGGACGTGAGAATGAGGCTAAGCTGCGGTCCATCTCTCGTTCCCACGCTCGGCGGGGGGGTCTTGGCCGTCTTGCTGATGCTGCCGCTGACGATCCCATCCGTATCCGCCGCCCCTCTCCCCGGTCATGGGGAAGCGGGCCAAGCATGGCCCAGCTGGCTGCCGCGCTACGAGGTCAACATGGATCTCGACTTGGCCGGCCATTCCGTCCGCGTCCTTATGCGCGCCACCTGGACCAATCCCCAGCCCTTGCCGACGCACCAGCTGGTTTTCAATGCCCATTCGCGCTATGTAGTACCCAAATCCGAGATCGGTTTGACGGCCAAAACACTGGAGTTGTTGCGGATGGCGCCCGGCGATGCGCTAGGCGTTAACGATCCCCCTCTGGTAATCGAGCGCATCTTGCTGCCGGACGGCTCCGGAGCATCCTTTCCTCTGACCTTCCATTATGAAGGCGATACGAAAACGTCGCTGGTTGTGCCGCTGCCGCGCCCGGTCGGTCCCGGCGAATCTGTGACGGTGGTGCTCGAATTCACCCTGCGCCTGCCGCTTAAGCAGGGACGCTGGGGCCAATGGCAAGACGTCACAACGCTGAGTAATTGGCTGCCGGTATTCGCTTACTATGGTCCCCGCCGCGATCCGCCGACGTGTCCCCCCGCGTCCGATCGGCAACCCGCTTGTGTCTGGCAGCCAACGCCGTTTTTGCCCTGGCATCAGCCGTTCTTCAACGAATCGGCGCACTATCGCGTCCGCGCCACTCTGCCGGCCGATCAGCAGATTGCCTGCACTGGCAGCATCCTCGCTCGCCGCACTCTGAGCGACGGCCGGCAGCAGGTAGACATTTACGCTCCGGGGGTGCGCGATTTTGCGTTCCTGTGCAGCGCCCGTTATCAGCTCTTCGAGGGGACTGTGTTTGTGCCGCGGCTGGAACCCGATGAGAATACGCTTCCCGCGCCACGTCCCGTCTCAGCCTCGTCTCGCCGCGAAGCGCAGCAGGGCGCAGGCGAGGAGAAGATGCGCCCTGTCCGCATTCGTATCTTCGCTTTTCCGGAACATGAACATTACGGCCGCGAGATGGTGCGCATCGCTGCTGAGGCCATCCTCGCTTACAGCAAGTGGTTTGGTCCCTATCCCTGGCCAGAGTTCACGATCGCTGAGTCTTTTTTCGGCTGGAATGGCAACGAATGCTCCACTCTCGTGATGATCGACGAGCGTGTCTTCAATCTGCCGCGCCTGGCGGGCGCCTTTGTTGATTCCCTGGTCTCGCATGAGATTTGCCATCAATGGTGGTACAACCTGGTCGGCACCAACGGCTACTGCGAGACGTGGATGGATGAGGGTCTGGCCACTTTTTTCTGTCATCGCCTGCTCGATGGGAAAGTCGGCAAAAACAACAAGCTCGTGGCCTATCCGCGCGGCCTGGGGTGGCTGCCGAACATCGAACGCAGCACCTACAGCTGCTACACCCTGTACGGCACGCTCGGACGCGGCGAGAATGGCCCCGCTGTCCAGCCGTTGGCCGGTTTCGGCCACGTTATGAACCTCTTCAGCATGACCTACGACAAAGGCATGCGCATCGTCGGCTTGATCGAAAATCGCCTCGGCTCCGCCGCTTTCCTGGATTTCATGAGTCGTCTCTTTTGCCGCTATCGGTACCGCATTCTCCGCGTTGCCGACTTCCAGCGTGAGCTGGAGACTTACACCGGCACTTCGTGGGAGGAGTTTTTCCAAAACTGGCTCTACGGCCCTGGTTTAACCGATTGGTGCATCGAGAAAGTACAAACACACCAGCCGCTCAAGTGTGCCCAACTGAGGGCGACACGCGTCGTCGTTTTCTTGAAGCAGAAGGCTGACATCAACGAGCCAACGACGCTGGGCATCGCCCTGCCCGGCCAGGAAGGTTATCCGCTCCGTATTCCGATCGATCCACGATCGGGGACTTACGATTGGGACGAACCACCAGCCCACATCGAAGCGCAAGACGACAATCGGCTGCGTGTCGAAATCTGGTTGCCGGATAAGCCGACGCAGATCGCCGTCGATCCGGACCAGATTCTCGTGGACCGCAATCCGGTCAACAATTTCTGGAAAACCCCTATTCGCTATCGCTTTACTCCATTGTACACCTTTATCGACGAGACAGACATGACCACTGCCTACGACCGTTGGAATGTCACCATCGGCCCGTGGATCTACGGCACGGCTTATTACGACGCCTGGTATCCGCGCACCTATCAGACGATGATCGGCTTCCGCGCCGGGCTGTATCGTACACAGACGTTTTTCGGCGGTGTCTATGCTGGCTATCGCACCGATTACCGCGACGTGGTGGTCGGCGTGGACGGCCTGTTCGATCATTGGCCGGACAGCCGTTTTCAGGTTGGCTACGATTTCGAGCAGCGCTTGGCCCAATTTCTTCCCGGGCAGCTCAATGCCAAACGCGGCGTCTTGTTTGCTCGGTACATTTTCAAATACGGATCCAGTCTCTATTATCCGCCGATGGAGTTTTTGGAGACGTTCGCTACGTTTCAGGACAATTTCCTGCCCTTCGAGGCGAATCCGGCGCTACCGGGCGTCCGCTTCAACGAATCGGCCACGGCTGGTTTTCATTATCGCAAGGATTATTTGACGCCGTATTGGGATCCGGTAGGCGGCTTTCGCTGGGACGTATGGTATCAGGGCGGGACAGCCATGCAGCCAGCCACAGTGGGAATGCAGGAGATTTCCAGCCAATTCTCCTTCGTCCGATCGCTGCCGGATTTCTCCGAGGCGGTGGCGCATATGCCGTGGCTGGCCGGTCCCCTGCACTGGTTAGGACAATCGCGCCTGGCGTTTCGTCTCTTCGGGGGCACGGCCATGCCGGCCCGCGGCCAATTCTTCAGCATGGGCGGCAGCATGTATTTCCGCGGCTTCGACCTTGCTCAGCGCCAGGGCAGCAGCGTTTGGGTCGGCAGCGTCGAATGGCGTGTGCCGGCGGCGCGCAATCTGCACCTCAATTTCTGCGATCACATCCTCACCTTGCACGGCATCGATGTGGTGCCGTTCTCTGATGTGGGCAACACCTACATCTCCGGCCATCAAGTCGCCCCCACGGCCGTCGATGCGGGCGTGAGTCTGCGTTTGGACGTGTCCTGGTTCAGTTTCGTCGAACGGACCCTGCTACGCTTCGACATCGCCAAGACGCTGAACGCAGACACCGGCACACAGCTCTGGTTCGGCGTAGGTGTGCCGTTTTGAAGGATGAGGTC
>JAJPHU010000102.1 GCA_021325115.1 Planctomycetota bacterium
CCACAGCTCAAGCCGGGCCAGGTGCAGCCCGGCGATCAAGCCATGCCCATCAATTTGCCTACCGCCCTGCAACTGGCCGATGCACGCCCTATCCTCATCGCTGCCGCTCAGGCCAGCCTGCGAATCGCTGTGGCCCAATTGCAGCGTACGCAGGTGCTTTGGCTTCCCAACGTGACGGCCGGCGGCACCTGGTATCGCCACGACGGCGGCGGCACCGGCAACAGCGGCATCGAGTTCATCGTCGGCCGTGATCAGTACATGATTGGCGCCGGTCCCTTTCTCGATTGGACCTTTGTAGACCTGATCTTTCTCCCTCGCCAAGCCAGAGATCAGGCCGCAGCTCGCCGATTCGACGTACAGACGGCAAGGAACGATGCCTTACGGGCTGTGGCCGAGGCCTATTTCAATGTTCAGCAAGCACGCGGACGCATGGCCGGAGCGCAGGATGCCGCAGAGAAAGCCCGGAACCTGGCCGAGAGGATTCGGGCCTTGAGCAAGGATCTCACGTCGCCTTTTGAAATCGACCGAGCTTTGACAACGTTGGCCGATATTGAGCGCGAGATGCTGCTGCGCTATCAGGAATGGCGCGTCGCCAGCGCCGACTTGACGCGGGAATTACGGCTTAATCCGACCATCGTGGCCGCCCCGCTGGAACCGCCCCATTTGCAAGTGACCCTCATCTCACCCAAAGAAGCCGTGGACGAATTGGTGCCGATTGGTTTGCTCAACCGTCCGGAATTAGCTTCCCAGCAGGCGTTGGTGAGATGGGCGCTGGAACGTATTCGCCAGGAGAGATTGCGGCCCTTAATGCCCAGTCTAATCATTGCCCCCAACGCCGTGCCCGGCGCGCCCTTTGGCACACTGATGACCGGTGTTTTCGCCTCAGACGTCAATGGCAAACCGGAGCCGTGGGTCGGCCGCTTCGATTCCTTGACGATGGGAACCTGGGAGCTGCGCAACCTCGGTTTCGGCAACCGAGCCTTGGTTCAAGAACGGCAGGCCGAGCGGCAGCGCGAGTTGGTCGAATTATTCCGCATCCAGGATCGGGTGGCTGCTGAGGTCGTCCAGGCCCATGCGCGCGTCCAGTCCGCGGTCCTTCGCATCGGAAAAGCGGAAACCGAAGTCAAGGAAGCGCAAACAACCTTCGCTGGCAATCTCAAGGCCATCAGCGAGACCACGCGCTTTGGCGACCGGCTGATCTTGGTCAATCGACCACTCGAAGCTGTGGTCGCCCTTCAGCAGTTGATCCGCGCGTACAATAACTACTACGTTAGCGTCGCTGACTATAACAAGGCACAATTCCAGCTGTTTTGGGCCTTGGGGTATCCCGCGCGAGTCTTGGCCTGTGAGCGCAACAACGGCGCTATCCATCCAGTCGATACCTCGCGTCCGCCGCAGATGGCTCCGGTCCACGCGCCGCTGCCTTGTCAGCGATGTGGTCCTTGATACACAAGCCTTGGAGTATCCAGCGAATGGCCGGCCGTTTGCCGGCTGGTGGGGCCACAGTGAGGATCATCAATGAAATCCGTGCGTTTCCTCATGATCGGCGGCTTTCTCGGCGCCGGCAAGACGACGACCCTGGCACGCCTGGCGCGCTTCTATCGGGATCGCGGCCAGAAGATCGGCCTCGTCACCAACGATCAGGCCCAGGATCTGGTGGATACCACCAGCTTGCGCGCCCAGGGATTTCCAGTCGAGGAAGTGCCCGGCGCCTGTTTCTGCTGCCGCTTCGATGACTTAATCAGCAAGGTCGAGCAGCTGGAAAGCAGCCAGCGGCCGGACGTGATCCTGGCCGAGCCGGTCGGCAGTTGTACCGATCTCGTCGCTACCGTCGTGCAGCCGCTCAAGGATCTGTATGGGGACCGCTTCGAGGTCGCTCCCTATCCGGTGCTGTTCAAGCCTGGCCACGGGTTGCGCATCCTTAAAGGAGATAAAAATGGCGGTTTCTCCCCGAAAGCCGCGTACATCTTTCGCAAACAACTCGAAGAAGCCGATGCCATCGTACTCAATCGCATCGATGAATTGGACGCCGCCACAATGGCGGAGCTGACCGATCTCGTCCACGCCGCGTTTCCGGGAACACCGCTGTTACGTCTGTCGGCCAAAACGGGACAAGGCTTCGCGGCGCTGACGGAACTGCTCGATCAGCGCGGCAACTTTGGCCGCAAAATTCTCGACATCGATTACGAGATTTATGCCGAAGGCGAGGCGGAGTTGGGCTGGCTCAACAGCAGTATCCGCGTTGTCGCTGACAAACCATTGTCAGTAGATGCGCTCTTGCTCGACGTGATTTCCCGCTTGCACGAAGCGCTAAACCAACTCGGCGGTGAGGTGGCGCACTTGAAGGCCATCGCCCTTTCGGACACATCGTTCGGCGTGGCCAACCTGGTGAGCAGCCAAAGTATAACGGAATTGTCCTTGCCGTCACGGACAGAGGCAAAGGCGCTAGATCTGATCGTCAACGCGCGTGTGGCCCTTGATCCGGAGCTGATCGCGCAGCAAGTGCGACAAACGGTGATAGCGGCTTGCACTGCCTCTAGCGCTAAAGCGGAGTTTCATACTATGCAATGCTTCCGCCCTGGACGCCCGCAGCCGACGCACCGCTACGCCGCGGCGAAATAAACCGAGCCGCGCACCCTTCGGCGAACGCCAGGAATCTTTTTGAGATTTTTTCGAGGGAGATGCTTGACAGGCTGAGGTCGTATTCCTGAGATGTAAGGTCTGGGATAGCAAGAAGGCAGTTGATCCTTCTGGCGTAAAGACCGTAACGTCCGCTTCCAATCCCGGAACCTGAGCGACCGAGGGCAAGTCTAGCAACGCCTCCGAACCGCCTTACTCCACTTCACTTCGTGCGCGGCTCGGATAGCATCAACTTGTTTGTCGTTTACGGTGACGGCGGACAGTAGGGCGCTGTTCGATGAACGGCAGAGGTGGCGAGGGCGGCGGCTCCGCGATCGAGCGCGTGGCGTTTTGGAGAGCCATTTCCAAGAAACAAGCCTGGCTGCGGATGGCACGCTGACCATCGAGCGGTTGGAGGCGCTCGTAGCGGCCGTCCGGAAGAAGCAAACGCGCCTTGGTATTATCGGCCAGTGAAGTGGCCAAGATCTCACGGATCAACCGCTGCTTCAATTCCGGCGTCTCAATGGGAAAGACCACTTCGACACGGCGGCTCAGATTGCGGTCCATCCAGTCGGCTGAGCCGATGTAAACCTGCGGATCGCCGTCGTTACCGAAATAATAGATACGGCTATGTTCCAAAAAGCGATCCACAATAGAGATAACTCGAATGTTGTCGCTGATGCCGGGGATGCCCGGCCGCAAGGCACAGATGCCGCGGCAAATCAGATCAATGCGCACGCCAGCTTGACTGGCCCGATAGAGCGCCTGCACGATAGCCGGCTCCAGGATGCCGTTGACCTTGGCGATGATGCGGCCTTCCCGGCCGCTCTGCGCCAAGGCGGTCTCGCGGCCAATCTTGTCGATCATAAACGCTAGCATCCGACTCGGCGCCACCACCAGCTTGCGCCACTGCGGCAATTCGCAATAGCCGGTCAGGTAGTTGAACAGCGCCGAGGCATCCTCGCAGAAATCTGGATTGCAGGTGAAGAAACCGATATCGGTATAGATGCGGGCTGTCTGCGGATTGTAATTGCCGGTGGACAGGTGGACGTAGCGGCGAATGCCATCATCCTCGCGGCGCACCACCAGGGCGACCTTACAATGCGTTTTCAGATCGGGAAAGCCATAAACCACGTGGACGCCGGCCTTTTCCAGCTCGTGCGCCCAAACGATGTTGCGCTCCTCGTCAAGCCGAGCTTTCAGTTCGATGACCGCGGTCACCTGCTTGCCATTGTCGGCGGCCCGCGCCAATGCCCGCACCACCGGCGAATCGCTGCTGGTGCGGTACAAGGTCAGCTTGACGGCCAACACCCGCTCGTCGTTAGCCGCTGCCTCGACGAAATCGACGACATGGCTGAAGGACTCGTAAGGATGGTGGATGAGAATATCGCGGTTGCGGATGGCTGACCACAGGTTCGGCGCTTGCACGAATTCCGGCACCAGCTGCGGCACAAATTGGGGATCGCGTAAGTGTGGATAACCTGGCAAACTGTGGATCTGAAACAGCCCGGTCAAATCGAGCAGGCCCGGATGACGATACACGTCGGTCGGATCAAGATCGAGGGCGGTCATGAGGAACTGCTCGACTTCGACCGGGGCATCTGATTCGATTTGCAGCCGCACCGCCGCCCCGCGCCGCCGCCGCCGCACTTCTTCTTCAATTTCTTTGAGCAGATCTTCAACATCGTCTGTATCAATTTCGATGTCGCTGTAGCGTGTGACACGAAAAACGGTGTCGCGCTCGATCTGCATTCCGGGGAACAATTCCGGCAGATGCATGCGGATGACGTTCTCCAGCGGCGTGAAGACGTGCCGCAGCGCGGCGCCCCCTCCGGTGTCCCCTCCCGTTCCGGAGGAAGATACAGGAGGAGGCAGCGGCACAAAGCGCGGCAGAACGCTCGGCACCTGCACGACGGCAAACAACTTCTCCGGGTCGCCCGGCCGCTGCAGGACGATGGCAAGATTGAGCGATTTGTTTAAAAGCAACGGAAACGGATGGCCGGGATCGACAGCCAGCGGTGTCAACACCGGGAAGATTTCACGGCGAAACAGTTCGGCCAGGTGCTTGCGATGCAGCTCGGTCAAATCCTTCGGGGCCAACAAAACAATGCCTTCGCGCTCCAGTGCCGGCAAGACCTCTTTCAGGAGACAGTGATAAGTCTGATCGGTCATCTCGCGGACGGTTTGGCCGATGCGTTCGAGCTGTTCTTTGACCGGCATATGGTCGGCGCCGGAGCCGTAGCTGATGCCAGACTGCGCCTTCTGCTGAAGTCCGCCGACACGGACCATGAAAAATTCATCGAGGTTGGATTCGAAGATAGCCAGGAACTTCAAGCGCTCCAGAAGCGGCACGCTTGCATCTTGCGCTTCCTCCAAGACGCGGCGGTTGAACTCCAACCAACTCAATTCCCGGTTGAAATAGAGCGAGGGATCATCCAGAGCTGTCACTGGCGGCACACTGGGCCGTTGCATACCATACCTCCTGTCTGGGAAGCTGCATTATAGCAACTGAATCGCTTAACCGCGAGCCGATTGTTCGGCGTTGCATGAACCTTTGAACAGGAACAAAGACGGATGCGCGAGTATATTTTGGCGGAGCAGACACACGCTTTTGTCCGCGAGCAACCCTGGCAGGCAGCCGTGCTGCCGTTCGGCGCTACCGAGCCACACAACTTGCACATGCCTTACGGCACCGACACGTTTCAGGTGGAGTTGCTGGGGCAGCGTGCTTGTGAACGGGCGTATCGGGCCGGCGCTCGCGTCGCTCTGTTGCCGACCATTCCTTATGGCGTCAATACCAATCATTTGCGCATCCCTGGCGCCTTGGCGTGCAGCGTCACGCCGACGACACTCTTGCACCTGCTGACCGACCTTGTTGATTCGCTAGAACGTCAGGGCGTGCGTAAACTTGTGCTGCTCAATGGTCACGGCGGCAACGAGCTAAAGCCGTTGATGCGTGAGTTACACCATCGCAGCTCGGTGTTTTTGTGCTTGTGCGATTGGTTCCGCATGGCCCGTGATATCTATCCGGGACTGTTCGAGACGCCCGGCGAACATGCCGACGAGGTTGAAACCAGCCTGGGCTTGGCCTTCTTTCCCGATCTGTTACGTCCAGAATTAGCCGATGAGGGAACGGCCAAACCGTCGCGCTTCGACGCCATCAATCGTGGCTGGATCAGCATCACACGGCCCTGGCACCTGGTCAGCGCCAACACCGGACTGGGCAATCCCAAGGCCGCCACGGCCGAGAAAGGACGGCGCTTAATGGACGTATTGGGCGAACGCCTGGGCGATTTCCTTATCGAATTGGCTGCAGCGTCGGTGGATGAGACGTTTCCCTATTGACTGCACTATCCCTTGCCGACACGGCGGGCGAATACCTGACTTCCCCGCTTCCGTAGGCCCGTCTATAATCGATCTTTTACCTGCCCCGAAGGATCCTTCATGGCACTGAATTGGTCTCCTTTTGTCGATTGGGTGCATCGTCACCAGCGTTTCGTTTTGACCACGCACATCCGTCCCGACGGCGACGGTCTCGGCTCGATGCTGGCGTTGGCCGACGTGCTCGAAGCGCCGCCCTTGTCCAAGACGGTGTACATGACCGTGGCCAGCGTGCTGCCGCCGCGCTACCACTTCCTCGATCCAGCGCAGCGCATCCGCCGCTTTGAGCCGCCAGGCGATCTTTACCATGACGCCGATGCTGCCATCATTCTCGACACGGGCACCTGGAACCAGCTCGGCGACTTCGGCACTCTCTTGCATTCGTTGCCCATCGCCAAGGCCGTCATCGATCATCATTTGACCCAGGATGACCTGGGCGCACTGCGGATGGTGGACACCACGGCCGAGGCCACCGGCCGGCTCGTTTACGAAGCGATCCTCGCTCTGGGCGGGCCGATTCCTGCCTCAGCGGCTCACTGCTTGTTCGTCGCCGTGGCGATGGACACCGGCTGGTTCCGCCATAACAACACCACGCCTGCCACCTTCACCCTGGCTGCCGACCTGGTCCGCGCCGGCGCGCGGGCCACCGAGGCTTACGAATGCCTGTTCGAGCATAACACGCTGGGCCGCTTGAAACTGATGGGACTGGTATTGTCCCGTTTGCAGATAGCACACGGCGGCCGGACAGCGTACACGGAGATCCACCGTGATGATTACGCTGCCACCGGCGCTACGCCGCAAGATAGCGAAGATTTAATTAATTATACACGCAGCCTGGCAGGCGTCGAAGTCGGTTTGTTATTTATGGAGCAACCGCGCGGTGGTGTCAAAATCAGTTTTCGTTCGCGGCGTGTCGATGTGGCGCGGTTGGCGGAACGCTTCGGCGGCGGCGGCCATCGCCTGGCCTCTGGCGCCGTTTTGGAAACTTCCCTCGACGAGGCCCGCCGTCGTGTTCTGGCTGCCGTCGGTGAGGCACTCGATCCTCTACCATGACTCAGCGTTGGAGTCCGACCCGATGAACGGATATCCTCACTCTTCCAACTTGCGTATCCCCACCTTGTCTGAGCTGCCTCTGCCGCTGCGCCTGACGCTGGCTTTGTTTTTGCTTTCGGTCGGCATCGGCTACATTTCGGCGCTGGTGCAGCTGCACTTCCAGCACGCCTCGCCCGGCGCGCTGCTGCCCAGCCCGGAAGATGCCGTTCGCGTCTTTCACGGCGCTGTCGACGAGAAACCAAAAAGCAAAATCGAGCAATTGCTGCCGGAAGACTATCAAGGCAAAAAAATGAATGGCCAAGGTCAGATGACGGCCGCCTTCTTCAAGCGCTCGGAAGACTACAGCGAAGCCATCACCGAAAGAGCGCGCGAGTTGGCCAAGAAACAAGGCGTCAAAAAGCCGGACAAGGCCCTCAAGGAAGCGGCCCAGGCCGAAGTGGACCGGGAGCGCGACGGCGAACGCCTGGCCATGATTGCCTGGGTCCGCAGCGGAGCCAAGGAGACGGAATACAAGGACGACAATTTCCCTCTGCCGCCGGATCTTTCCCAGCTGACCATTACACGGCAAATGCTTGTGGAACAGAATGGAGAAATTGCCGAGCCGCGCGCCGTCAAGATCCAAACGCTGTTTCAGCAACGTTGCGCCACCTGCCATCAGGACGGCGGCGAAGCCCAAAACTTTCCCCTCACCAACTACGCCGAAATCAAGAAGTATGCCGCCGTCAAAACTTCCGAAGGCATGTCGCTGGAAAAACTGGCCCAGACGACGCACGTGCATCTGCTCGGCTTCTCGATGTTGTACGGCCTGACCGGCTTGATTCTCGCCCTGAGCAGCTATCCGCGGCTGGTGCGGATCGTGTTGTGTCCGCTGCCGCTGTTAGCGCAAATCGTGGATATTAGTTTCTGGTGGCTGGCCCGTCTGCCGGAGCCGCAAGGACCAATGTTCGCACGCTGCATCGTTTATAGCGGCGCTGTGGTTGCTGTCGGCTTGTTGCTGCATATCGTCCTCAGCTTGTTCAATCTGTTCCGCGTCAAGGGCTGGCTGATTTTGGTTCTGCTCTTCGCCGCCGCTGGCTATGCCGGCCATGAGGCCAAGATGCGCGTGATCGATCCGTTTATCGCACAAGAAAAATCGACGAATACGGGGGAGAAATGAGCGTGTTTGAGGCTACCGGCAAGCCCTGTAGAACGGAACGTTAGCAGAATCGTCAACAGAAATTTTCTCATACACGATCCTGCTAATTCTGTCTGATTCACCCTCCCCCACAAGGGGGAGGGAGAAAAAATCGGACAGCATCAACGGGTTGGTATATCAGGATTTCCCAAAGTCCGCTGTTCGCTCTTGTGAGCGTGGCGGGCTGGTGAATTTCGGCCCAAGCTGGTATGCTGCATCTCAGACGCACAATGTGTGTACGAGGAGAACGCTAGATCACCCATGACCGACACGAAGCTGATTCGCAATTTTTCTATCATCGCCCACATCGATCACGGCAAATCCACATTGGCCGATCAGTTTCTCCTCAAGACCGGCGCCATCACGGCCCGCGAGTTCCGCAGCCAAATTCTCGATGATATGGACCTCGAACGCGAACGCGGCATCACCATCCAGATGCATCCCGTCACGGTCTACTACACGCATCAGGGGCAGACGTATGAATTGAACCTCATCGATACGCCTGGCCATGTCGATTTCAGCTACGAGGTCTCGCGCAGCCTGGCTGCCTGCGAGGGGGTCATTCTGCTTGTCGATGCCTTCCAGGGCGTGCAGGCGCAGACGGTTGCCAACGCTTATCTGGCGCTGGAGGCCGACTTGACCATTGTGCCGGTGCTCAACAAGATTGACTTACCGACCGCTCGTCCCGACGACGTGATTGCCGAGATGCAATCGGCGCTGGGCATCGAGCCAGCCGACGTGCTGCGCGCCAGCGGCAAGACTGGCCTGGGCATCGAGGAGGTATTGCAAGCGATTATTGAGCGTGTGCCGCCGCCGCCGGGCGATCCGGCCGCGCCCTTGAAAGCTCTCGTTTACAACAGCCATTTCGACACCTACAAGGGCGTCGTCGTCTATGTCCGCGTCAAGGACGGCGTGCTAAGAAAAGGCCAGCGCATTCGTCTGATGCGCGGCGGGACAGAGTACGAAGTCACGGAGATGGGGCAATTCCGTCCGGCCATGACGGCATGCGATGAATTAGCGGCGGGTCAGGTCGGCTACTTCATGGCCCAGATCAAGGAGCTGGCAGACGTTCACATTGGCGACACAGTGACCGACGCCCTGAATCCGACACTTGAGCCGCTGCCCGGCTACAAGGAGCCGAAGCCGATGGTGTTCAGCGGACTGTATCCGGCCAACAACAAAGATTTTGAGACACTGCGCGAAGCATTGGCCAAGCTGAAATTGAACGATTCCAGCTTCAGCTATCAACCGGAAGTCAGCGAGGGACTTGGTTTCGGTTTCCGCTGCGGCTTTCTCGGCATGCTCCACCGCGAGATCATTCAGCAGCGCCTGGAACGCGACAGCAATCTTGATCTGGTGCAGACGGCCCCAAACGTCACCTATGAAATTTTGACGCGCAAGGGCGAGATTCTGACCATCGACAGTCCGCAAAAAGTGCCAGACGCCGGACAGATCGAAGAGTTCCGCGAGCCGTTCGTGCGCATCAATTTCCTGATACCTGCCGAGAACATTGGCGATTTGATGCAGATGTGTGCCGAGCGCCGCGGCATCTACGTCCGCACCGAATACCTCAGTCCGACGCGGGCCATCCTCGTCTACGAAATGCCGCTGGCAGAGATCATCTATGACCTGTATGACAAGTTGAAATCCGTGACGCACGGCTACGGCACGATGGATTACGAGTTCCTCGGCTACCGCGCCGCTGATCTGGTCCGTCTCGATGTGCTGGTCCACCATAAGCGTGTCGATGCACTGTCAACCATTGTCCATCGCGCTACGGCGGAGCGGCGCGGACGCAAACTGCTCAAAAAACTGCGGGAGGAAATCGATCGACATTTGTTTGAGGTGGTGTTGCAGGCGGCGATCGGCTCACGGATCATTGCCCGCGAAAACATCGCGCCCTTGAAAAAGAACGTGACGGCCAAATGCTACGGCGGCGACATCACACGCAAGCGCAAGTTATGGGCCAAGCAGGCAGCCGGCAAAAAACGCATGAAACAGGTCGGTCAAGTAGAAATTCCGCAGGA
The DNA here is from genome assembly GCA_021325115.1 of Planctomycetota bacterium. Lineage (GTDB taxonomy): Bacteria > Planctomycetota > Planctomycetia > Gemmatales > Gemmataceae > JAJPHU01. The sequence goes on from JAJPHU010000102.1 coordinate 10,255, forward strand.
GGCTTTTCTCGCCGTGCTGGAAGCAGAGTAGCAGCGACGATCTACCAGCCCGCCGCGCAAGCAAGGGCAAAGAACACGGCCGCATCGGACAGTCTTGCCAACACGCCAAGTCCTGCCTTGCGGCTCGCCGAAAAGAAACGGTTGGTCCACGCGTTGTGTAATCGTGGCCTGAGCTGCGAGGATGTGTTTACCGTCGTTCCGCATCTTCGACTGAGTGATGGACTTACCCAAAGTCCTGGAACAGTCACATCGCTCGAGAAGTTCCAGCAGCGGATGCAGGTTTGAGCCACCTCTTGTTGGGTAGGGCCTTTTTCGTGTACTATCCCTTAAAGAGGGTTGGGCCGCTGCACGGGAAGGTGGTTGCCAACCGATGCAAAATGCGGGCGGGGCAATTCCGAAGTAAATCGGCGGAAGCGTCTCCTCGCTCCTTTAAGGTGTCCTAATGGCAGACGAACACATTCCTGTCCCTTCATCGCACTCCTCGGCCCCGTTCACGACCGCTTCGGCCGCAACGCCTTCCGTGAACAGCAATGGCCAGTTGCCGAACTCGGATGCCTCGGCACCGGCCGGCCAGAAATCGTGGCTGTCAGCCTTTACGTGCGGATTGCTAAGCATTCCCAAGCTGCTGTTCCGCTCGCCCCATCTCCCTCCCGAAGGCCAGGCGCAGGCCGGGACACGGAAACGACCACATCCGGCGCAACCCAGCGACAGCATCCGCGAAGTCGTCGAGACCATCGTCTTTGTGGTCGTTCTGGTTCTGTTGCTCAAGTCGTTTGCCGCCGAGGCTTTCGTCATTCCTACCGGCTCGATGGCAGAGACGCTGTTGGGGTATCAGAAAGAAGTTACCTGTCCCGATTGCGGCCTCCAGTTCCCCATCAATTGCAGTCAAGAAGTCGATCCCAATGACGGTGCCCGGCCAACCCCTGTCTACGCCTGCATCTGTCCCAATTGCCGTCAACGCATCTACTTTCCCAATATAGCCCCCCGCGATTTCGGGAATAACAACAAGGACTTCGTGCCCATCAGCGATCCCGGCTGGAACAGCGGCGACCGCGTCTTGGTGGCCAAATTCGTCTACGACCTGTTCAACAAAGACCCCGAACGGCTCGATGTGGTGGTCTTCAAATATCCTGGCGGCAACGATTTCCCTCTGAGCGGCCCTCACCGCAATCATGTGCCGATGAATTATATCAAGCGGCTCATCGGCTTGCCGGGCGAAACCATCGCCATCTGCGGCGGCAAACTCTATTCCCTCAGCCCCGACAAAGGGCCGCACTACGAGGACTACGAGAAAGCCAAACTCGATCCGGAGCTGATGGCGACTTTGTGGAAAAAAGAGCACATGCACATCGACGAGGCCGCCGACCTCTTCCGCAAAGGGCCATTCCAAATCATCCGCAAAAGCCCAGAGAACATCTTGTCGATGATGCGGCTGGTCTTCGACAACGATCACCCCAGCCGCTCCGATCCTGCCTCGACGGATCGCTGGAAGAGCACCGAGGGCGGCTGGTCGACACTCGCCCCGCATGGTTTTCGCCACGATGGCAGTGATGCGGGCAAAACCGATTGGTTGCGCTATCGCCACATTTTGCGTGAATTCCCCGGCAAGCCCTCGCTCATTACCGACATGATGGGCTACAACACCTACCAGAGCAACGGCCATTCTCCTCTGTTGGGAGATAACTGGGTTGGCGATCTCATCCTCGAATGCGAAGCGGTCATCGATAATCCGCAGGGCGAGTTGACATTGGAATTGTCGCGCGGCGTCGATCGCTTCCAGGCGCGCTGGGACCTCAGTACCGGCACCTGTACGCTTTGCCGCATTACAAGCAACGGCGAACAGAAACTGGAAAGCAAACCAACATCGCTGAAGAAGAAGGGGACGTATCGGCTGCGTTTTGCCAACGTGGATCAGCGCTTGGTGGTCTGGGTAGACGGCGACCTGCCTTTTGACAGCGGCGTCACTTATGCCCCGCCGGAGGATCTTGGCCCGCGTCCGGAAAATGATCTTGAGCCGGCCAGCATCGGTGTTCGCGGCGCCTCGGTCGCCCTTCACAAGTTGAAGCTGTTCCGCGATACCTATTACACGATCGGCGGAGCCAAACAGGGAATGCCGCATGAAGCCGACGTGCATAGCTTTGATCCGCTCGATCCGGACAGGGGGCACTGGGAAGATCTGCGCAATCCGCCGTTCGTGACTTTGTACGTCCAGCCGGATCATTTTCTGTGCCTGGGCGATAACAGTCCGGAAAGCTCGGATGGTCGATCGTGGGGCGCAGTGCCGCGGCGCTTGCTCTTGGGCCGAGCGCTTCTGGTCTATTATCCGTTCAGCCGGGCCGGACGCATTCGTTGACAGGGATAGAAAAATGACCAGCGGCGAAATCACTATCCGCGTCCGCTACGCCGAGACGGATCGCATGGGGCTTTTGCACCATGCCAATTATCTGGTTTACTTCGAGCAAGGCCGCACCGAATTGTTGCGCTCGTGCGGCTTGTCCTACAAGGATCTCGAAGACCAAGGCTATCTCCTGGTACTGACCAAGATCGAAGTGAAATACCGTTGGCCGGCACATTATGATGATTTGTTGACGTTGAAAACGATCGTAACCCGCACGACATCGGTACGCATCGATCATCGTTATGAACTGTATTGCGGGGGCCGGCTGCTGGCCGAAGGCGCATCTACGCTGGCCTGTGTCGATCGCCAGGGCCGGCCGCAAGCCTTGCCGGATATTCTGCGCGAGGGACCGGCGAGCGGGGCGTGCTAACGTCCCGTTCGCCGAGGGACGATAGGAGAATTGGATGTGCGCCGCCGCTTGATTCAGACTGTGCTGCCGTTGATCTTTTGCCTGGCGCCGGCGCTGGCCACTTTTCTCATTGCCGCCGCCCTGCCGCGCCAGGCTCGCCATTTCTACCTCGAGCGTCTGACTCCGCTGGATGATCTGATCCTGGGACTCGGCGGTGCCATTTTCCTGGTGCAAATGCTTCTGGCCTGGACGGCCTTGCAATGGCGTGGCTGTGGCTTCGACGAACGGCCAGATCGCTGGCTGACTAACCTCGCCCAGGCCGCCGAGTGGTTTCCCCTTCTGGGACTGATCGGCACCGTGGCCGGCATCCTGCAAACGTTCAGTTCCATCAAGGGACCGACGCCGCAGGCGCAGATCATCCAGCTGTATGCTCCGGCGCTGACAGCCACCGGCAGCGGCTTGTTCATGGCCCTCATCAATATCCTGCCGAGCTGGGTCGTGCTTTTGGGCCGCGACATCATCCGTTCGCTGGGAGGAGAAACGCCGCCATGATTCAGCTGCCCCAGCGCAGCGTGACGCGCTTTTTCATCCCGCTTATCGACGTGTTGACGCTGCTGTTCTGCATTTTCCTCCTTTTGCCGCTGGCGAGCGGACCGGACGATGCCTCGGCCGACACCGCCGCGCTGGAAGATCGTCTGCGCCAAAAAGAAGAGGAAGTGGAATTACTCCGCGAGTCCGGCCGCGATCTGCCGCGCCAACTGCGCGAGGAGATCGAGCAGCTGCGTCAGGAAAAAGGCAAAGCCTTGCAAAAGCGCTTGGCGGTGCGCGTGCTGGAGATTGATGGTGACTCTGGTAAACTATACTATCGCGACCCGGAAAAAATCCTTATTCCGGATGAAGCGACGGCACACGCCCTCCTCGCTAGTGATCGCCGCAAACTGAGGCAGAAAGAGTTATATTATCTGATCCTGTATCCACGCAACCGGGGCAGTACGTATCCAACAGTCGCTCAGCGCGAACAATACGATCGCTGGTTCGAGGGTGTAGCGTTAGGTTACGATGTGCCCGGCACACCGCAAGGAGGATCGCAACCATGATGACGGACATGGTGGTCAAGATCCTGGCGGTTATCGGCAGCGGTGCCGGCGGTGGTTGGGGATTGGGTTTGTTGGCGCAGCTGCTGCTGCGCACACTGACGCTCCGCAAACCACCGCGTTGGTCTGTGCAGGTGGTCCGTCTGTTGGGCGGCGGGATTTGTGCCTCGCTCGTGGCTCTGTGGTTGTTCGGCGGCGGCGGACCGGGCATTGGCGGCCGGGGCGGTATGGGGCTCGGTTCTCGAGAAAGCAAAGGAGAAGGCGCGAAAACGGTCGAGATCAGCAAGAACAGCGAGCCAACCGAGGCGCTGGACGGCGAAACGCTGCGCATCGAGGTGCTAGGCCGCCATGCGCTCTCGGAACAGGATAGGCGCGCAGAACATTGGTATCGCATCGAGACGACAGAAGGGCCGCGTTTGCTGACGTTTGCCGAGATCAAGGAAAGGATCCGAAAACGACAGCAAGAGCAGCCGCCGCTGCGCCGTGTCGAGATCGTGCTGTACAAAGATAGTCCCGATGAGCGCGTACCCATTGTCAGCCAATTGCGGACATGGGCCGGCGATCGCAATGGCGGTAAAATGAAAGTAGATTTCCTGTATCCGGATAGAGAGGCGCCGGGGAAGTAAGGACGAGCAGCCATTTCCCTCCCCTTGTGGGGGAGGAGAGTTCGAGTAGAGAGGTCGAACTCCTTAGCTGAATTGTACTTACACCCCCACCCCAGCCTTCCCCCACAAGGGGAGAAGGGGAACCGCTAGTCCTTAATACCGTCGGAGTCCACTTATCAGACTGCTTACGCAGGCATGTCCCGCCGCTGGCGCAAGATCCTGAGATCGTCCGCCCCGCAGAAATGACCACGGATAGACGAGATTCCAGGAGGGGGCTTACCTTATCTTATCGGACGGACTGTCGTAATCGGCTCGCCCGTCCTACAATGTGCGGGGTAGGCAGACGTTTTTCTTGGGAGAGGGATGGATGTTCCCCAAACTCCTCTTTTGGGTAGGGGGAGGGCAGAGAAGTCCCTTTTCGTTTGTTTTTGTTTCGCGGAGGTTTCTTCATGCCGGTCACGATTCACATTCCGACGCCGATGCGCCAACATGCCGATGGACAAGCGTCCGTGCAGGTTGCCGGGTCCAGCGTGCAATCGGCCCTTGCTGCGCTCGGCGATAAATATCCCGCCCTGACACAGCGCATTTTCGAGAACGGGCAGGTGCGCCGTTTCGTCAACATCTACCTGAACAATGAGGACATTCGCTATCTCGATAATCTTGCTACGCCGGTCAAGGATGGCGATGAGCTGGCGATCATCCCTGCGGTGGCCGGAGGTTGACATGAGCGACGCTGGCACATCTGAGGTGCCCGACGGCGCGGCCGTCTTCCCTCTGATTCCGGCCGAGTTGGGTGTTAACCCACTCCTCTTGGCGGTCCTGCACGCCACGGTGTTCCTGGCCGGCTCGGATGATGAAGTGGTCGATCCCGCTGCCGCCGAGGAGGCACTGCAATACCTGGCCGGTTACTTGCAGCGCCTCGATGGGGTGCTGCTGCGCCAGGTACGCGAGGACATGACCTGTCTGACGGCGTTTGCCAAACAGGAGAAATGGCCGAAACAGCTGATCCGCGCGATCCAAAATTTCCTCAAAGATTACGGCATTGAGAAAGACGAAGCATGACGAACGATACATCTCTCCAAATCCGAAGCGCCAGCGACGAGAGCCTGGAGCGCTATAGCCGGCAGATTCGTTTCCCCGGTATCGGCGAAGATGGCCAACGCCGGCTGCTTGCGGCGCGGGTGACATTATGTGGCTGCGGCGCCCTGGGCACGGTGCTGGCCAACGCCCTGGTCCGCGCCGGTGTGGGCTATCTGCGCCTGATCGACCGCGATTTTATTGAGACGAGTAATCTGCAACGGCAAGTACTGTTCGATGAACAGGATGTCGCGGAAAATCTGCCCAAGGCGGAAGCCGCCGCCCGCAAGCTGGCTGCCATCAACTCCAGCGTCCACGTCGATCCCGTCGTCACCGACATCGACCGCAGCAACATTCTCGAATTGACGCAGGACGCGGATCTCATCCTTGATGGAACAGACAATTTTGAGATCCGTTATCTCATCAATGATGTCGCCGTCAAACTGGGTAAGCCGTGGGTCTACGGTGGCTGCATCGGCAGCCACGGCCAAACCATGACCATCCTGCCCGGTGAGACACCGTGTCTGCGTTGCGTCTTCGAAGCGGCCCCGGCGCCGGGCGAGGCTGGCACCTGCGAGACGGCCGGCGTCCTCGGCCCGATGGTCAACATCATCGCCAGCTTGCAAGCAACCGAGGCGCTCAAGATCCTGACCGGCCGCCGCGACAAGATCAACCGCGAGTTGCTGTTTTTCGATATCTGGGACAACGTGCAGCGCCGCATCAAGATCGCGCCGCTTCTGGGCAAGGTCGATTGCCCCTGCTGCAAACATCGCCGCTTCGAGTGGCTCGACGGCGCCCACGGTTCGCAGACGACCAGCCTGTGCGGCCGCAATGCTGTGCAGGTCTCCCACCGCACGCCGGCCAAACTCAACTTCGAGGAAATGGCGTCGTACCTGGAGAAAATGGGCGCGGTAAGCTACAACCGTTTCCTGCTGAAATTCAACGTCGAAGGTTACGAATTTACTGTATTCCCCGATGGCCGCGCCATCATCAAGGGCACCGCCGACGTCGACAAGGCGCGGACGCTGTATGCGAAATATATTGGGCATTGAAGACGGTCCTGGCGGAGCATGAGAAATCGCATTATAGTTGAGGGGAAAGGAGGGCTATCCCATGCAACAGCTTATTCTGACCAAAGAACAAGCAGAGATCGTTGCCCAAGCGCTTGCGAGCGGTATTTGAAGTAGACGACTCAACAAAATCCGTAATGGTCATCTCCGTGGGTGAGTTGGCTTGATGTCATCAGGATCGCATTTATGACAATTTATCTCGATAACGCCGCCACCAGTTTTCCCAAACCCGAAGCGGTTTACCAAGCTCTTGATCGCTTCGCCCGGCAAAGTCTTGCCAATCCCGGACGGGCCGGACATAAAATGGCGTTGGCTGCGGAACATGTCCTCGACGAAGGACGCCATCTGCTCAACCAATTTTTCCACGGCAACGAGCCGGAGCGCTTTGTTTTCACGCTCAACTGCACCGATGCCCTGAACATGGCCTTCAAGGGCGTGCTGGCCGAGGGCGATCATGTCATCACCACCAACCTGGAACACAACAGCGTCAGCCGGCCCTTGCGCGCTCTGGAGTTGGCCGGACACATCACCCTGACGCGCATCCCCGCGGACAGCGGCGGCACCATCGATCCCGATGACATTCGCAAGGCCATCACGCCTCGGACACGCCTCATCGCCCTGACGCATGCCAGCAATGTGCTCGGCACCGTGCAGCCGATTGCCGAAGTGGGCCGCCTGGCCCGCAAGCACGATCTGCTCTTTCTCGTGGATGCGGCGCAGACGGCTGGGGTCGTCCCCATCGATATTCAGGAAATGAATATCGACCTCTTGGCCGCGCCGGGGCACAAGTCGCTATTGGGACCGACCGGCACGGGCTTCCTTTATGCTGGTCCTCGGACGCAGGTAGCGGCCTGGCGCGAGGGCGGCACGGGCGGTGATTCTTCTAGCGAAACGCAGCCGCGCCAAATGCCCTATTTCCTCGAAGGCGGCACGCCCAATGTCCTCGGCGTCGCCGGACTCAACGAAGGCATTCGCTACGTCCAACAACAAGGGATGGAAAACATCCATAGACATGAAGTCGATTTAGTCGAGCGCTTATGGAGAAAATTAGAGGAGATGGAGGGATACGAGGTGTTCGGCCATCGGGATCCGGGCCGGCGCGTCGGCACGCTCAGTTTCCGCAGCGCCGTGCTGCCGGCGGCGGAGCTGGGCGGCATTCTCGATCACGCGTTTGACATCGCCATTCGGCCAGGCTTGCACTGTGCTCCGTACATTCATCGTGCATTGAACACGGCCCCGGAAGGCACGGTTCGTGTCAGCCCGGGGCCATTTAACACCAACGACGACATCGATCGGCTGGCGGAAGCGCTCGCCGAAATTGCACTGTGACAGGCGCTGAAAAACTTCGCATGGTTCGTTCTGTCTTCGCGGTGTACAATGGTTGCTACGCGGAGAAAACAGGGCCGCGCCCCAGGGAGCGGTTTTCCCTCGGCTACGGAGGAACCAAAATGATTCGGATGAGTACACGGTGCATTGTCGGTGTGCTGGCGCTTCTGCTCTGCGATTCTGCAACGGTACAGGCTCAGACCAGGAAATCGGACAGCGTCGTCAAGGTGGATGCTCAAGCGGACAAACCCGATGCAGATGGCAAACAGGCCATCACGATCACCCTCGACATCGAAAAAGGTTGGCACATCTACGCCAATCCAGTCGAGAACGAGGACTTGACCAACGCGCAAACAGTTGTTCGCGTTGCTGCCAAAGGTAAAGTGGAGAACGTCAAGGTCGAATATCCGGGCGGCAAACTTCAGCAAGACAGCGGCGAGAAATTCAAGATCTATGAGGGCAAGGTCGTCATCAAAGCGCAGGTGAAACGAGTCAAGGGCGATACCAGTCCTTTGGAAATAAGCATCACTCTGCAAGCGTGCAACGACAAGACCTGTCTACAACCGGCCACGATTAAAAAAGAAGTGCCGTGAATCAACTGCCAGGATGGGTCAAGCGGAGCGCGAACCAGTCGTCTCGCGGGTGGGTCGCGCTCCGCTTGACCTAGCTTACATCCGAGGATGTACCTCATGTTGCGAACGACGTGGCGCTGGCTACGGCGTGGATTGACGCTGGCGATGTTGCTTATTCTGCTGGTCCGCCTGGTGCCAGCAGACCCCCATCCGGCCTGGACGGGCACGCCCGCACCGGGCGCCGAGGAGAACAAGCCCCGGCACACCAATCACCTCGGGCGCGAAAGCAGTCCCTATCTTCTTCAGCACGCTCACAATCCCGTCGCCTGGTATCCGTGGGGCGAGGAAGCCTTCGCCAAAGCCAAGAAAGAAGGCAAACTTATCTTTCTATCCATCGGCTACAGCTCATGCCACTGGTGCCACGTCATGGAGCGCGAGTCTTTTGAGAATGAAGAGATCGCCAAAATCCTCAATCAGCATTTCGTCTGTATCAAGGTCGATCGCGAGGAACGGCCAGACATCGATAACGTGTACATGACGGCCTTGCAGGTCATTCCACCGGGCCAGGGTGGTGGTTGGCCATTGTCGATGTTCCTGACGCCGGAGGGTAAGCCGATTTTCGGCGGTACCTATTGGCCACCCGAAGATAAGGAAAGCAGAGGCGGCAAGATGCGCGGCTTCAAGAGCGTCCTCAATGTCCTTCACGAGGCGTGGACGAAACAGCGCAAGCCCATCGAGGAGCTGGCCGACAAGAATGCGGACCGGACCCGGCGGGCGTTGGCCGGTCTGGCCCTGGGCACGGCCCTCGTGCCGCTGAGCCGCGATCTCATCAAAGCGGCGGTGGACGAAATCAAAGGTTCTTTCGATCCCGAATATGGCGGCTTCGGCTCGCCGGCCCGGAATTTTCGCGGCCCCAAGTTTCCCACGCCGCCGCGTCTGGCCCTGCTCCAGCATGAAGCGCAGCGGCAGAAAGCGAAAGAACTGGATGACATGGTTGCCGTGACGCTCGACCACATGGCGCGCGGCGGTATTTACGACCAGCTTGGCGGCGGTTTCCATCGCTACAGCACCGAACGCACCTGGACGGTACCGCACTTCGAGAAAATGCTTTACGACAACGCCCAACTCTGCGAAGTCTATGCCGAAGCCTACCAGGTAACGAAGAAGCCACAATACCGCCGCATCCTGGAGCAAACCATCGCCTTCATCGCGCGCGAGATGACTGCGCCGGAGGGCGGCTTTTATTCCGCTCTCGATGCCGATGCCCAAGGGGAGGAAGGGCGCTTCTATGTGTGGACCAAAAAAGAAATCGATGCCGCGCTGGCCGATGCAGACAAAAGCCTGGCCGCGTTGTTCCAGCGTGTCTACGGCCTGGACGGCGAACCGAATTTCGAGTCGCACTATCACATTTTGACTTTGCCGCGTCCGCTCGCCGAGCAGGCCAGAGATCTCAAGTTGACGGAGGAACAGCTGGGTTCCCGGCTGGCCCCGCTGCGCGAGAAGCTCTTTCAGGCGCGCACCAAGCGGCAGCGGCCATTCCTTGATACGAAAATCCTGACGGCGTGGAACGGTCAGATGATCGCCGGCCTGGCTGTCGCCGGACAAGCCCTGGGCGACAAAAAGTCTATCGCCCGGGCCATTCGCGCCGCCGAATTCGTGCTGAAGACACTGCGCACCGACAAGGGACGTTTGCTGCGAACCTACGGCGCCGCGCCGGGACAGAAGGCAGAAGCACGTCTGAATGCCTATCTCGACGATTACGCTTTTCTCGTGCATGGCTTGTTGTGCTTGCACGATGCGACCCAGGAGAAACGCTGGCTCGAGGAGGCGAAGCGCTTGACGGACCTCATGGTTCAACTTTACGCTGACGAAAAGCGCGGCGGTTTTTTCTACACTTCCAACGACCACGAGACCCTATTTGCGCGGGGCAAAGAACAATACGATGGCGCCCAACCTTCCAGCAACAGCGTGGCGGCACGGAACCTCGTTCGCCTGTGGCAGAAGAGCGGCGAGCAACGCTATGCTCAGCTGGCGGAGAAGACATTCCAGGCGCTGGCTGGACCGCTCAAGGAGAATCCGGGCAATCTGGCCACTTTGGCCGATGCACTGGCGTTGTACCTCGACGAGAAAGCCGCGAAGAAGTCTAGCCGTGTGCCGTAGGCGAGCGCGATTTAGCGCGTAGAGCTATGCAGTGAAAGTACTTTACCAATCCGCAGGCAGGGTGAGGCCGTCATTGGCCACCATGGCGATGTTGAAGGTGTTCTGACCGATTCCTTGGCTGACGACGCGCACGCTGCCGTCGCCCAGAGCAGCCAGGATGCCGCCGGTGTGGCCCGTGCTGGCTACTCCCGGTATGCATCCCCCAGGGCCGAGCCACGGTACGGGCTGGACCTGGAAGTAGCCGGCAATCCCATAGACGGGGCCGTGTTCATCTGGTTGATTGGTGCCATAGGCCAGGGCCGGCTTGCCCGAACCGTAGCCGATGGCGATGTCCTCTGGGAAGAAGCGTTCTTTAGTTTTTCTTCCTCGTCACCAACCAGTCATAGAGTTCCTTGGCGTCATAAGCCTCGCGCCAGATGCTGCTCATCTGATGCCTCCCTTCGTAAGCGGTTGAATCAACTGTCTGGTGACAGCAGGGCGATTGCCTCCCCGCGGACAGTTAGCTTCACTTCGCGCAGGCCGTCGCTGTCTTCCAAATAGAGTGCCGGTTGATCGAAGAACGAACCAGGCCGGGGGACGGTGAGTTGAAAAGACACGACGGTCTCGCCGTGGCCGGGAACCGCCATGGGTTCGGTTTGCTTCGCACGGAAGCAGCAATTGCGTCCTCAGCTATACTCCGCGCCAACGACCCGCAATGTCCGGCTGCCACGATGAAGGACGCGAAAGTCGACGACATACTCGCGATCCACGGTCAATCCCGCCAAGGTCTGCTCCGATTCCTCCACCACAAACTCCGGCTCGGCGGTCCACAAGCGGAGGTATCCGTAGACGGAAGCCACCGCGAGCACCCCGAAGGCAGCCAGGCACAGGTAGTAGATACGGTAGTAAGTCATGGCGAAATTTATCCTGGCGGCAATCTGGATCAAGGACAAGGATTCCGCTTTGAGCAGCACAATATGGTTTTGTACTATCCTTTAACGTGTGGTTGTTATCAAAGGGTCACCTGAATCAATTCACGTCCCTGACGTGGTAGATAAAAATCGAGTATCCAGCCTTGGTGATCGACGCGGTAGTCAATGAATTGGCATCGATTTTGCTGTTCCTTATCCCTGCGTCGGGAAACCTGTTCTGGAAAGGAGAACAAATCATGGCCGACACCAATGACATCCGTAGTCAGGTAGAGAGCGCGGCTTCGCAGGCGAGCGAGCAAGTCCAACAGGCAGCAGCGACCGCCATGAGCAAGGCTCAGGAGATGGCCAGCGCCGCCGGCAAGAGAGTAGAAGAGGCTACTGCCGCCCTGGGGGAGCGCGTCAAGTCCGCAGGCGGCACCCTCCGCGAACGAGGACCGCGTGAAGGCATGCTGGGCACGGCCACCGGAGCTGTCGCCGATTCCCTGGAGCACACGGGCCGCTACATCCAGGAAGAAGGCATCCGCGGCATGGCCCAAGACCTCACCGATTTGATCCGCCGCAATCCCATTCCGGCCCTGTTGGTCGGCGTCGGCATCGGCTTTTTGCTGGCCAAAATGTTGCGGAGATGACCATGAGGAATGAAACGCTAAACGGGTCAGAGCAAGCCAGCCTGACGACCCTGGTGAGCGGCATCCTCAGCGACGTGCAGCAGCTGATGGCCCACCAGATGCGCCTGTTGCGTCTGGAGATCCGCGAGGATCTGCGCAAGGCCCGCACCGGGACCATCGCTCTCGGTGTGGGCCTGGGCATCACCGCCCTCGGCGGCCTGTTTCTGGGCGTCGCGCTGCCGCTGCTGTTGGCCGCCCTCACCGATTGGCCGCAGTGGGTCTGCTTCGGCATCTTTGGCATTCTGTTTCTCTTTATCGGCGGCGGAGCTGCCTACGCCGCCATGCAAAAATTTCAGGACGCCGCCTCCTTGCCGGAGTCCATCACGACGCTGAAGGAGAACCTTACATGCCTCCTGAGACGGAATTAATCAAGCAACAGATGGGCCAAACACGAGCGGCACTCTCCGAGAAACTGGAAACGCTCGAAACCAAAGTCCTCGGCACCGTTGCTTCCACCACCGATACCATCGCGCAAACCGCCCATGAAGTGGGGGCCACGATGCTTGAGACAGCCCAAAATGTCCGCGCCACTCTCCACGAGGCGCTGTCTTCGCTGCGCAACGCCTTCAACGTGTCGCGGCAGTTCCAGCAACATCCGTGGCTCCTGCTGGGCGGCTCGGTCTTCGCCGGCTATGTCGGCGGCCTCCTGCTCGACACCCTCGAACAAGGACGTTTGCCGTCACTGCCCGCGCTGCCCAAAGCGGAACAGCTTCTTCCCCGCGAGTCCGAAGTGCGCCAACGCATAGAGGCGGAAATGCCGGCCCGCCGCCGCGCTCCGGCTTTTCTCAAAGCATTGGCCGATACCTTCGCCCCAGAGTTGGAGAAGCTGAAAGCCACTGCGGTAGGAATGGCCTTCAGCGCTCTCCGTGATAAACTCAGTGAAGCAGTCCCGCCGCACATGCGCGAGGATTTTATCCAGATGATGGACCGCATCACTACCAAGCTCGGCGGCGAACCGTATCCCTCGGCAAGCGTGTATCGCCCTGGCGAAGATCACGAGGAAAGCAACGGTGCACATACGGAAAGGGGCGCATTCCGCGGTTAGCATCGCTGGTAAGCCGGAAGTGTAAGCGACGGCGGATGCCCCCCCTTGCTTACACTTCCGGCTCCCCAGCGGCGCTATTTCCGTTCGAGCAGATACGCCACAATGTCCACCAGATCGTCTTCGCTCATGTAGGCCAGCAGATTGTCCGGCATGAGCGATTTCAGGCTCTTTTCTCGACTTTCGATGTCCTTTTTATCGATTTTCGTGTCTTTGCCGTTGCCGTCGCGCAGGGTGATGGTGGTCGGCGTTTCCTCGACGATGAGACCGGACAGCGACAAGCCTTTTTTTGTCTCGATCTGCCAGGTAAGGTATTGATCCGCAATTGCTTTGCTGGGATTCAGGATCGATTCGAACAGATCTTGCTTGCTGGCTTTTTTGCCGATAACGGACAGGTCAGGCCCAATTTGCCCGCCGACGCCGCCGATGGTGTGGCATTTGAGACATTGCAAGTCATTTTTGCTGCTGGCAGCGATCAATTGTTTGCCGCGCTGAGGATCGCCCCGGCGTGCCAGCAGACGATCGAGAGACGGCAGTTTCTTGGGATCGAGACGTGAGGGCGGCGGAAAAGCGATCAGTGCCTTGTTGCGGAGATCGACGTAAGGGCTGTTGCGCAGCAGCCGACCAGCATCAGCGACCAGATCCGTCGGCAGCGCCTTGCGTGCATGTTGATCGAGCAGCCACTGCGAGCCGCGCCGTGTGCCGGCCAGTGCCGACAGTGCCGCATGGCGCGCCGGTCCCTTGGCGGCAACGACATCTTGCAGTGCTTGCAACGCTTGTCTGGCAATCGTTTCCTCGCGGCGACGCTGCGCCAAGCGGCCGAGCGCAGCGACAGCCTCGTCGCCGACGGTCTTATCTTCCATTAGGGCGCGAAGGGCGGCGACCGATTCGCCGTTAGATAGCTGGCCGAGCGTTTGCACCGCGGCTTTGCGTGTGGCTTCCGCCTCCTTGGCATCACGGGCCACAGCAGAGACGCGGGGTATGTCACTCGTTCGTTCTGCCGCGCCGATCAACGCCAGCCCGATCGCGCGCGATTCGCTTTTAGATAAGAGACCGTCAATGGTCTCTTTCAATTCCTTGCTGTCACGCAGATTTTGCCACTTACCGGGTAGGAATTGTTTTAAATTATCGAGCACCTTGTCGCGCACCTCGGCCGGCGTGTCCGAACGCAGCGCCCTCAGCAACAACGCGCCGGTTTTCGCATCTTCGGAAGCAGCGAGAATGTCCACGATCTGAGCGCGTTGGG
>JAJPHU010000250.1 GCA_021325115.1 Planctomycetota bacterium
ATCTTGTTGGCACTCCCTCCCCAGGCTTTGTCATTCCGCACATCCAGAAACGTAATCGGCTCTCCCGCCTGAAAACGAGCCTTGATCTCGTCGGCACGGATTCGCAGTTCCTCAGCAACAGATTTTGTCATAGTTCACCTCCTTCAAATGGAACAGATGACAATCATGCAAATGGCAAGCCAAAGGCAGTCCTCCTGAAGTCCATGTTCCCCTGGTGGGGGAGGGAAAAGTCTGCTCGTCCTAAGGAGTGCTTTGCGCGTGGAAAGCGATGCCGCTATACTATTGTAACATCGCTGTGGAGGAAAGCCATCATCTCATTTCCTGCCCTGCACAATCATGTGCTGCTTGTCGATGGCCGGATGGTCCAAGACCGTCGTACCGGCATTTTGGCCTGGCCAGATGATGGTGACGCGCTCAATGCGGTCGGTTTTGCCCAAGCCGAACGTGGCTACCAATTCGCTCTGGCTGAGATAGCCACGGGCAGCGGCAATCTCACGGCGTTGCTCGCCGTCCTTGGTTTCCAGGATGAGTCGCGCCCCGATGGCGCTGCGGTTGGAGTGTACGCCGTCGCCTTGCAGCTGGAAGCGGACCCAGTGATGGCCGAGTTGATTATCGTTGCGCAGTACCAGGGCGGGACCGCCATTGCCAACGAGAATCACATCAAGATCGCCGTCGCCGTCGAGGTCGGCATAGGCACAGCCACGGCCGACCAGCGGTTGAAACAGATCGGGACCAGCTGCTTCGGCCGTCACTGGCTCGAAGCCCTCTTCCGGCTTGCTCCAGAAAAGCTGCGCCGGCTGCTTGTAATTTTGGGCCGGCTGCAATTTGCGGATGCTGGGATCGAGATGGCCATTGCAGGTCAGAAAATCGAGCCGGCCATCCAGATCGTAATCGAAGAAAAAGGCCCCGAACTTGAGCGGCACACGGCTCGGCCCGGCAATGCCTTCGGGCTTGGCCACATCTGAAAATTCCAGGCGTTTGAGCTTGTCCTGGCAGAGAAATGTGTCCGGCTCATTGGCGAAGTTGGTGATGAGCAGTGCATTGCATCCGGGGCGATAGTACGGCGCCCAATCGATTCCCATGGCGCCGCGCGTTTCGCCCTGGGCATAGGCGACACCGGCATAGATGCCTTCCTCCCGAAAAACACGCGTCCCGTTCGGCCCCGGTCGATTGTGGAAGAGGAAATTGCGCACCGTGTCGTTGGCGACGAAAATGTCGGGCCAGCCGTCTTCGTCAGCGTCGCAGACGATGACGCCCAATGATTTGCCCACCGGCCGCAGCCGTGCCGTTTCATCGGTGCCCTCCTTCTCGAAAACCTGCACACCGGATTCTTTCGATACGTCGGTGAATTTGCCGTTGCCTTCGTTGTGATAGAGGAAGCATACCGCCCCCTCGAATTGCTTGGGTTGACCGAACATGCGTTCCTTGCCATCGATCTTGAAACCGATACTTAGGTCGTAAGCCGGCGACCAGTGGACGTAATTGCATACGAACAGATCGAGCTTGCCGTCGCCATCGTAATCGAGAAACGACGCCGAGGTTGAGAAGCAGATCGGTTGGTCCCAACGGAAGAAATCGCCGACAGGTTGCGCAGGCCAGCCGCCGGGACCGCCGACGCCGGCTGTGGCCGTCACGTCGACGAAGCGCCGACCTTCTTTCCTGCTTTTGTCGGGGCTGTTGTGAAACAGGTGATTGCCGCCGACACCGGTCACGAACAGATCCGGCCAGCCATCGTTGTCGTAATCGCCGACCGTGGCGCCCATGCCGTATAGAGTCACGTTCAGGCCGGTCTCCTTGGTGACATCTTGAAACGTGCCGTTGCCCCGGTTACGGTACAGCACCAGCGTAGGCAGGTCTTCTTGCCGACGCTGTGGGCTGGCGGGCCAGGGGCAAGCATTGACAAAAAGAAGATCGGGGTTGCCGTCATTATCGAAATCGATCACGGCGATGCCGCCGCACATCGTTTCAGGCAGCAGTTTCTTGTCGGTCAGTCCGTTGGTGTGGACGAAAGAAATCCCGGCGGCCTTGGTGATGTCGGTGAAGCGTACCGGCGGAACCGGCGTTTCCTCACGCTCGATGGCGTGACCGGGGTCGATGGTACGCGTCTCCGTATAGGTTTTCGTGAAGAAATCGAGGTAGTGCAATATGCCCAAGGCAGCGCCGATCAGTAAGAGGATGGCGGCCAGAAATCGAGCGAACGAAGAGGCTTTACAACAAGACATGGATAACTCCCAATGGATGATCGTTTAGCCGCGAGTTGCAGGTAAGCACAACCGCGCTCGCCTACAACTCGTGGCTAAATGATTTTACTGACGATGCAACGAATAAATGACGATGGCCTCCGCCGCATGGTCGGCGGCAGGATGTTTGGCGCGATACGCCTGGATGGCCCGATTTTGCGCCAGTTCATCGGGCTTGAATATCTGGAACAGTTCCAAATGCAGTCGGTCAAGAACGAAAGCTGCGGCTTCCCTTAGCTCGGTGTCCGTCTCTCGATGGAAATACGGCTCGATCCGCGCTACCAGCAACTCAAAGCGCGACCGCTTCGGCTGCTTTGCGGAGACGGGTTCGGCCCCCAGGGCGGCTGCCGCTCGCGCCAACCGGCCGGCTGCCAGCCGCCGTGCTTGCTTGTCGAGCTTGTCATCCAGCAGCGTATTGGCCAACTCCTGCAAAGATGCCTCGTCGGTCTTTGACGTCTCCTCAGGCAATTTCAATGCGGACATCGGCCGGCCGAGTACCTGGAAACATTGATGCAAGCCGAAATGTGCTTTCTCGTTCTCCGAATCGAGTTTCAGGGTCCGCTCGTATTGTTCGATGGCTTGTAGCAAGAAGGCATCGCGTTGGCCGGATTTGCCGCGCTCAAATGAGGCGCGCTCGAAGAGGGCGCGGCCCAGGTCATTGATGACACGATAATCCTTGGTGAAATCGAAGCCGCGTTCGCGCGGTTGCTTATCGGGATCGAGAATGCTCTGGAAATTGGCGATGGCCGTTTCGATGCTGCGGCGATCGGTGGTGTTGTCCAGGTTGACGCGGCCATTGAAATAAGCCACTGTCCACCACGGTGCGCCGGCCTCGCGCGCTTTCTCCAAGGCCTGGACCGCCTCGGACAAGAGTCCCTGCGCTTCATAGACGCGGGCCAAGTTCAAATAAGCATGGCCGGCCACTTCTTTGTTGTTCGGATATTCTTTCAGCAGCGCCTGGAATGCCGCCTCGGCCTGGACCAATTCTCCCTTTTTCTCGTCGGGAAATCCCTCTAAGAAGCAACCAATGCCGTAATCGTTCCAGCGCTGCCATGCTGGCTGGATCGACGAAGTTTGCTCCGGTACTTTCTCGGCGATGCCTTCGACCGGCAACGTCACGCGATCCGAACAGAGATCGATAATAGGCAATTTCGGCACCTTGTCTGCGCCGCCGTGGACGAGGCTCATGTACTCGAAATCGAACTTGCGATAGCGCACACGCACCGCCAATTCGATTGGACCTTTCACGTCCGGAGGCACTTTCAGTTCATAATGCACTACCTGCCCCGCGCCGGGTGGGATCTGGTGATTGTACAGCGGCGTGAAGATGTCCTGAGCATTGCGGCGATTGATGCGTTGGCCGTGGCGGTCCAGCATCAACACGTTGAGGAAATGCGCCCATTCATCGACTGGCCCTGTATCGTCGGGCCTGGCGAGAGCGCCGGATCGGCCAATGATTTGGCCCTTCGATGTGGCCGTGAAGTCCACCCAGACTTCGTTGGAATCGACGGTGCCCTGCGTGAACAGATGACCCAGCGCCACGGTGCGAATGACTACCTCAACGAGGTAGCTTTTCCCCGGTTTCAGCTTGGGCAGCTGCGGTCGCAATGGCCCGAGGAATTGGCCATCGATGGTGCCGCCTTCCTTCAGAGCGAACAGATCAATGCGCAACGAGGCGTCCCTCGGAGCACGGACATGGTCTCGCTCGTCCTGTAGATAGTTGCCACGCAGGAAATCGGCGTTTTTGCGGACCGCTGCGCGCAAACCGTCAGCCTGGCTGGCATACTCCGGCAGACGGCTGAGTAGATACGGCAAGCCAGTATTCGCTCCAGGAAAGAAGTGATCATGAACTTTGCGGATACCGCTACCATCAAAATCTTTGGAACCGAAATCGTTGCTTGGTGCGAGCGGCATGTGACAGCTGTTGCAGCTATTCTTGGCTTTGGGCGGATAATAAAAACTCAACGCGCCGTGGCCGGATACGCCACTGAGCAGGAACGGGTCGTAGTGATTCTGGCCGCGCAGAAATTCCTTGTAGTGGTTCAGCTCCACCGGCAGGCTTACTTTGTGGCAGGTCGAGCAAAACTCTGAGTTGATGTCGGCGTTTTTGTGGAACGGTTTGAGGAACGTTTTTTTATGGAAGTCCGGCTTGGCTTTGAGCACCTGATTGCTGAACCAGCGGAGCAGAGCGTTATCACTATAGGCGAACGGATAGGGCAGCGGCTCCTCGATGGTGTAGGCGGCGTTGCCCTCGGTGCTGTTGACGTTCGTGATGGCATGGCAGGCAACGCAGGTGATGCCAGCGTTGGCAGTCGGATCGTGTTCGTCGTCGAAGTTGGGATCATCGAATTTGCCGGAGAAGAACGGCACCAGATCGTGACAACCGGCGCACCAGCGCGAGGCCCGGGGGACGCCGTGCTCATCGACAATCTTGCGCGACTCACGAACACTAAAGCGATAAGGCGGATTGTTGAAGGAGCTAAAATGGTGTGCCGAATGCACGTGCTGTTGATAGATATCGGCGTGACACTGCATGCAATATTCGTCCTTCATCAGGGCGCTGGCGGGGATGAAATTGCCGTTGGCGGTGCGGGCCAGGGAGGGATGAAAATATTTCTCGCCTTCGCGTGGCCCCACGGCGAACCAGGCACGCGGATCCTGCAAATGCAGGACGATCATGGCAGCGACGAAGACGGCGACGCCGGCGCCCCAACCGTAGGCATAGTGCCATTTGATGTCCGGCCCCGCCCGCCGATGCAGCACGTACAGGACGACCGCGGCCAGCGGCAGGGCGGCGTGCAAGACGTAGACCACCCAGCGGGCGATGCTGCCGGTCGGCAGCTGCGGGAAACCCGATAGCTGAATCAGGGCCACTCCGCTGGCGACGACGAGAATGCCGGAGAGAAACAGAGCAATACCGAGTTTAACGGCCAGACGGTTCTTGCGCGTGCGTGCGGTCAGCAAGTGCGTGCTGCCGAAGACGAGGAAAGGCACAATGAAGGCCAGACCAACCAGAATGTGGATAACGAACATCTGTAAAGTGAACTGGTTGGTGTACGTCCGCTGACTGAGCCGTTCGAGTACATCGATCGACAGCAGATAAATGCCCGTGACGCCGAGCACCGCTGTGGCAGCAAACACGAAAAAGAGCAGGATTTTCAAGCGTGGCCCGATGGCCGGCTCATACAATTGGCCGCGCACGTTCCGTAGTCGTTTGGGCACACTGGCCGCCGGAGTCGAAGGGGTGTCCATCACAGGAAGCCTCACTAGATAGATGAAGAGAATAAGAATATCTTTTCGTTTAGCTGCGACGCGCAGCGGAACGCGTTCCACTGCGTGTTGCAGCTAAACGAAGTTACACGATCGGAAATAGATAGTAAATTAGCGCGGGGGATGATAGATACTCGCCGCGACGAAGAAAGGCTGTTCGCGTGGATTTTCCTGCAGATACGGCGCAGAATCGTTCGCTGGCAGCCGCAGCGGCTCAAGGAGGCAGGCCCATTGTTGCCCTCCCGGTCCTACGGGAACGGCCGGCGCCGGCACGGGCGCCAGCGGTAAGCGCGTGCAATGAGGACCGGAGCAAGGAACGTGCTTTTTCGCCGGCGCCATTGGCACAAGCGGAACGGAAAGAAGGGCATTCTTCTCCGATGCGGCAACCACCACGACATGTTCGCCGCAGCCGGCTCGCGCCGGAGCCGGTGTAAGCAGAGCGCCAGCCAGGAGAACGAGGGCCGTTCTCAGCGACAGCAGTGAACAAGGCCAGTCGAAAAGTGCCCTCATGGTTGTTCGGAAGTCCAGGTCAATCCGTATCCACGCTGGAAATTAGCTTAAATACAACTCTAGCAAGGCCCGAAACCGCTTGCAAGGAGAAAGCATGTCTAAGGGGGTTAAAGAACGGCGCGGCCAAAAGCCGATCTCCTCATCGGATCTCTCTGTTGAGTCCCCACAAGTTGCGTATCTTGCATGAACACCGTTGTTTGCCTTCCTACTCTGGATGCTCTCCGCGAGCACGTCCGTAATACCTTGTGCGCTCACGATCAACTCGATCCGGCACAGACGCCGCTGCATCAAGCCGTGATTAAACGGTCGGGCCGTCCGTGCGGCCTGTTCTTTCAGGTGCAGGGGCCGCGCCTGGTCCGCACCTATGCTGTCTGGGCCGGTGAGGAAGACCGTATCCTTTTTTACGATTCCAACGGCCAACGCTTCGCCGAGGTCCGCCTCAGCGAAGCACCCGATCCGCGCAAATTAGCGGCATGACTCGCGCTTCCCTAATACTGTCACCGTTCAACATCCACCGCCATAAAGGCATCGGCGCCGTCGGCCATCTCGCCGGACGTGCCCTGCACAACGAACACTTGCCGGCCCGCCGGAATTTTCGGATCGAGGAGCAGCGTGAACGCGCGCCGGACGACGCCGCCAGCCGGGGCTTCCAACTCCCACGTTTGATCGACGAAGCAGCCGCGTCCCTTCAAGGTCAACGTGTGTTTCACTGGGCGGGACAGCAGATTGCTGACGATCAGGATGGCTTGCAGCGTCTGGCCTGGCTTGGCCTTGTGGACCACCGGCTCGATATGGATACGATGGGGATCCCAATCGCAGCGATGGTTGCCGCTGAGGCAGATGGCGTCGGCGGCCCTGGCGCATTGCTTGCCCCATTGAACGCGGCGGCGGAAGTCTTCGGCACTAAATTCCATTGCTCCGCCGTGCTCGGCCAGCACCCAGTCGGGCCGCGCATCCAGCACCTTCTGGGCACTTTCGGCATAAGGGAGTGGAAAACTCCTATTTAATCCCATCCAGCCGCCGCTGCCACTGAACTGGTCTTGATGAAAGAAATTGTCGGCGGTGAAGAAGCATTTCTTGCCGTCGATCTCGGTTTCGACGCCCATCGTGAATTCCGTTTGCCCCGGCAGGAAATGGAAGCGCAGGGAATATTCGCGCCAGGTCAATGTCGTGCCGTCCTTGGCCAGGCGATCGAATTTCACCGGCCGGGGATCGAGAAACGGCGCCCGCAGCAACGACGGATCGGCCACGGGAATCGCTACACGGTCCAGGGTCCACAACTGCGGCCTGTCACGCTGGAGGATCGAATAGACGCCATCGTAGTGATCAAAATGAGCATGACTGCACAGCACCACTTCGAGCTTGCCCAGGTGTTGATCCGCCTGAAGCTTCGGCAGCTGGCGGGCGCTGTGGGGGTCCCACGGATCAACCACTAAAAACGCGCGCTCCTGCTTGGAGACGAGGACGTAGGTATTGCCGGTCAGAAACAGGTGCTCGGAGATTTGCGACCACGGTTTGGAGCCGTTGGTCTCAGCCTGCTCGCGGGCCAGGAAACGGTAGCGGGGCGGATTTTTGAGGCGCTCTTTGGTGAAGCGCTCGAAGCTCTTGAGAAAGGCAACCTCCTCCACGGCTGCGGCTGTTTGCTCCAGTGCTTTCACGGCGTCCTCCCCCTCTTTATTCCCCTTCTGAGAAGGGGAATAAAGAAGGGGACCATGCGCCGGCAGCAGGACGCTCGGCTTAAGCTGAGCGAGCTTGCGCAGCGATTGGGCGGCCGGCTTCAGGCCGGCATCGGTCCAATGGTCCCAATCCGTGGTATATGGTGTCCACATCTTGCCCGGTGCAGTCAGGGCATCGCCGCAGAACAGGAACAATCCGGAGGCGGAGGCAACGGGGCTTGATCCGTTGCTTCCATTTCCGGATCGTTGGGAACGGACGACGGCAAAAGCAACATGATCGCGCGAATGACCCGGCGTCGCCACGACATGCACGCGCCAGCTGTTCCAGTCGATGGTCTGGCCGTCACTCAGTGAGCAATCTACGCCGTCAAGTCCCTCTGGTAATACGAGATATGTGGTCTGTGAAGTGCGCAAAGGCAATGAAGTGCGCCAGTAGGCGCGTACGCCCTCAGACGTCAGCCATTCGGCGGAGGCGCGTGGCGCACGCACCGGCACGTGCTGAGCCAGGAAATGGCCAGCGAAGGCGGCGGTATCGCGGTGATGATGTGTCAGCAGAACAGCATCGATCGTGCGAACACCGTGCTTTTTCAGGCCGTCTGCATGGGTAGGAGCATCGATGAGCAAGGCGTGCTCTCCCGCAATCAGGGCATAGCCAGCCGGCATCCCCGGCGAGCGGTAGATGCCGGGCGCCACTTGCTTCCAGTCGTTCGCTGTTTTGCCCTCCTCAGCCTTCTGGGCACCGAGCCAGACGGCCGCGCCCAGTATGCCCAGGGACAGAACGACTATCGGGTAATGGAATTTCATGGAGGTGTCTCCTTTTTCACGTCGCGTGGCTGCAAGCAGAATTCGAGCACGCTATGCACATCGCCGTCCTTGGGGACCAACTCCGGCTGGCGGGCCGTGCGCTTCATGTGTTCAGCAAGCTGAGCGGTGAAATCGGTGCTCCAACGCGCATACTCTGGCTTGTCGGCGAGGTTGGTCATTTCTTCGGGATCGTTCTCTTCATCGTAAAGGCGGATCGTGCGTCCTGGCAATGGCCGGCCGGTGGTGTAGCCGTCTTGCCGTTGGCGTTTGCCGGTGCAGTAGATGAATTTCCAGCGCTGGGTGCGGATCATCGCTTCTTCGTTCTCCGCATATTCGACCACGATCCGATCACGGTGCTTGTGGACCTCACCACGCAGCAGCGGTACCAGGCTCTTGCCCTGCACCGTGGCCGGCACCGGCACACGGCAAAAGTCGAGTATCGTCGGTGCAATATCGATAAATTCCACGAGCGCCTGGGTGCTTTGTCCGGCCTTGAGATGTCCTGGCCAGCGCAGAAGCAGCGGCGCACGCACCGCTGGCTCGTAACAACAATGCTTCTCGAAGCGTCCATGTTGGCCGAGCATGTAGCCGTGATCGCCGGTGTAAATCACCAGCGTATCGGCATCGCGGCCGGAGCGCTTTAAGGCATCAAGGACTAAGCCTGTATTCTTATCCATAAACTCGGTAGATGTGTAGTAGGCAGCGATAATACCTTGTTTTTCGCGCTCGGTCAAGCTGCGGAAAATGGCCGGGATCTGGGCGTCATCTTCGGGACCGACCTTCGGGACTGTAAATTGCTCCGGTTTGTATTTGCCGCGATATTCGATGGGAAAGCGGAAGGGAGAATGCGGCTCGTAGAAGCTGACCATGAGAAAGAACGGCTTGTCGCGGCGTTGGCGTAGATAGCGAGCAGCTTGTTGAGCGAAGAAAGTACCGGCCATATCCTCATCACGAGCGCCGTAAGGCAAGCAAGCGCTATTGAGCCAGATGCGGGCCGGATCGTGGAAGGGACGCCACGGAGGCAGCACCGCCATACCTGCCGGCAGTGGCCCGGGGGGATGTTCCTTCCGATAGCGATTGTGTTGCGGCAGATCGATGCGAAGATCGAAACCGTGCGTGAGATTGCTGTTGAAATGCATCTTGCCGATGGCAGCGGTATCGTAGCCAGCGGCGCGGAGAAGTGTCGCCAACGTCTGCGTGCCTGCGGGCAACGGTGTTTGCAACAGCGTCACGCCGAGGGTGCGCGGATAACGTCCGGTCAGAAACGACTGCCGTGACGCCGTACAGACCGGCGAATTACAATAGGCACGATCGAAGCGTACCCCCTCCGAAGCAAGACGATCGAGGTTCGGCGTGCGGACGACCTTATTCCCATAGGCGCCGCAGACATAAGGCGCGTGATCGTCGGCGCAGATCCACAGAACATTCGGTCGCCGCGGCTCAGCGCGAGCGACACTGGCCATCATCATGAGCGTGGCAGCCATCCACAAACAATGCATGGTTCTCTCTCTCTTTCGCAACCGTGTTCCGAGTAACAGAGAACAATGTATGCGCCCGATCGAGGATCATCACCATAAACGCACTGGAAGACGCTTGCTGCCGAGGAGGCTGCGGCTGCCTTTCACACTATGTAAGAGCTAGCGGACCAAACCTCCTCTCTCCTCATGGGGGAGGGCTGGGATAGGAGGTGTCGAGGCAATGAAGCCAAGGAGTGGTGTCCCCCCCCAAACTCTCCTCCACAAGGGGGAGGGAAAAGACCCCCAACCCTCCCCCCTTGTGGGGGAGGGAAAAGTCCACTAGCCCTAAGCGTTGGCCGCTGATCCAGTTCGTTTGGTCTCTCCCTCCGGTGGGCAAAAAATGTTTACAGCATATGGATCACGGATCTCGACAGCGAGCAGTTCGTGGTTCGTGAGACGGCGACGGCGGAGTTGGCAAAGCATGGGGCGGCAGTGTTGCCCGCCCTGTGGAAGGCGCTCGCCGACAGACCGGCTCTGGAAACGCGGCACTGCCTGGAGCAATGGATTACAAAGCAAGATCATGAAGCCCAAACATATGAACATCATATAAAGACTATAAAGATAACTAAAATTTCAATTTACGCTGCTACAGATGGCGCTGACATTTCCGTTGAGACGGCCCTATCTTGGTTAGCCGAACTGCGATCCAAAGAGCGACCGTGCTGGATCTCTCTTGCCGGCTCCTTATCGGTCTGGCTACTATGGTAGGCAGATGCGACGGCGGTTGGCCCGCCGTTGTTGCCTACCTTCCCTTGCTCCTACCTGCCCCCGTCCAGGAGGCACCATGATTGGCTCGCGCATTTTTTTGGGGCTATTCCTCCTGCTCGTTGCCGCGACCTCTACGCTCGCGGACAAGCGTTCCCATGCAGAGCGTGGCAACGAAGAGGTCCATAAGGCAGGAGATCATTGGTCGTTCCAGCCAGTGCGGCAAGTACCGGTTCCCCCGGTGCACCAACGCGATTGGCCGCGCACGCCGATCGATGCTTTTCTGCTGGCACGCCTGGAAAAAACGGGACTGCAACCAGCCCCGGACGCCGATAAGCGCACTCTGCTGCGCCGCGTTTATCTCGATCTGATCGGATTGCCGCCCACTCCCCAGGAACAACAAGCATTCCTCAATGATCCTTCTCCCGATGCCTTCGCTCGCGTTGTCGATCAATTGCTGGCCCGGCCGGAATATGGCGAACGCTGGGCGCGGCACTGGCTTGATGTGGCCCGTTATGCCGAGAGTAACGGCTACGAGCGCGATGGCGCCAAACCCAACGCCTGGCGCTACCGTGATTACGTCATCGATTCGTTCAACCGCGATAAGCCTTTCGATCGGTTTGTCCGCGAACAGATTGCCGGCGATGAGCTTCCCGGCTCCAACGCTGAGACGCAGATCGCTACCACGTTTCTTCGTTTGGGTACCTGGGATGACGAGCCGGCTGATTTTCTTGTCGATCGCTACGACCAGCTCGATGATGTACTCGGCACCACGACAACGGTGTTCTTGGCCCTGACGATTCGCTGTGCCCGCTGCCACGATCACAAATTCGAGCCGTTCAGCCAGAAGGACTACTATCAGCTTCTGGCCGTGTTTGAGCCGCTCAAGCGGCCGGAGATCGTCGTGTCAGCGACGCATCGCAAGGAGCAGGAGCGGTTTGTCGGCAGCGAAGAAGAGCTGCGACGCTACTGGCATGGCATCGGCGTGCAAGCGTCGCTGTTGACGGGAGCGTTGCTGCCGGCGCTGAGTGGCCAACCGCGTTTCTGGGCGGCGTCGCAGTTGAGTCTGATGGCGAAGTTCCAGCCGTCGCAACCGCCGCAGGCGCACATCTGGTACGAAGACAGTCCGCAAGCGCCGGTGACGCACCTCTTCCGCCGTGGCGATCCCAAGCGGGCGACGGTTGCCGTGTCACCAGGTTTGCCGACTGCACTGGTCCGCCAACAGCCGGCACCGCCGACGCCGTTGGCGCATTCGACAGGCCGGCGTTTGTGGCTGGCTGACTGGATCACGCGGCCGGATAATCCGCTTACAGCCCGCGTCTTCGTCAATCGCGTCTGGATGCATCATTTCGGTAACGGGTTGGTAGCCACACCCAACGATTTCGGCGTCATGGGGGCGCGGCCGTCTCATCCCGAATTGCTCGATTGGTTGGCCGGCTGGTTCATGGCTCAAGGCTGGCGCCTCAAGCCGCTGCATCGATTGATCGTACTTTCCCATGCTTATCAGATTTCCTCTATCGCTGAAGCGGACGCTGACCGCAATGAACAGAAATGGGCGCTGTTCGGTCGTTGGCGGCAGCGACGGTTGGAGGCCGAGGTAGTGCGCGATTCGATATTGGCTGTCAGCGGCCAGCTCAATCCCCAGCGCGGCGGGCCGAGCGTTTTTCCCCCATTGCCGCGGGCCGTGCTAGAAGGACAATCGCGGCCCGGCGATGGCTGGGGACAATCGCCGCCGCATCAAGCAGCGCGGCGCAGCATCTACGTTTTCTGTAAGCGTTCGCTGGCCGTGCCGGAGTTGGAATTGCTGGATACCCCTGATACTACCTCCAGCTGTGAACAGCGGCCGCTCTCGATCACGGCGCCGCAGGCGCTGACGTTTCTCAATGGCGCTTTCGTGCAAGAGCAGGCGGCGCACTGGGCGGCCCGGCTGCGCCGCGAAGCAGGAGAAGAGCCAGCGGCGCAAGTGCGCCGTGCTTTCCTGTTGGCCCTGTGCCGGCCGCCGCGGCCCGATGAGCTGCGCCTGGCTCTCGACTTTCTGTCTCGACAAGAACGGCAAATCGAGTCCGACGCCCGTCGCCGCGGCCAACTGACCGGCGACGCTCGCCAGAAAGCCTTGGCCGCTTTCTGCATCGTGCTGCTGAATACGAATGAATTCTTCTACATGGGATGATTCAATCATGGAGAGACGTGATTTTCTATGGCGGGCGGGCGGCGGTTTCGGTGCGGTGGCCCTGACGGCCTTGCTCGCCGAAGACGGCTTCTTCGGGCGCTCCGCTCGCGCCGGCACGGCGGGGGGCGCTGCACCTTTGGCGCCGCGCTTGCCGCATCATCCGGCCTCCGCCAAGGCCGTCATCTGTCTGTTCATGTACGGCGGCGTCAGCCATCTGGAGACTTTTGATCCCAAGCCCGAATTGAATCGGCGCAGCGGTCAACCGTTGCCGAACCTCGATCGCGATCCGTTGTTCAAGGTGCGCCATCCCGGCACGTTGCTCGGCTCGCGGTGCAAATTCCACAAGCACGGGCAATCCGGCATCGAGGTTTCCGAGCTGTTTCCGCACCTGGCCCGGCGCGTCGATGACCTGTGCATTCTGCGCGGCATGCGTGCCGACAGCTTCGCCCACGGTTCCGGCCTGTTGCAGATGAACACCGGCTATCTGCGTCTGGGTTATCCCTCGCTCGGCTCGTGGATCAGCTACGGCCTGGGCACGCTCAACCAAAACCTGCCGGCCTTCGTGGTCATGCTCGATCCACGCGGCGGCCCTATTTCAGGTCCCCCCAACTGGAACCAGGGCTTTATGCCGGCTGCCTACCAGGGCACCCAGTTCCGCGTTCAGGGCGATCCCATCCTCAACCTGTCGCCGCCGGAGGGAATCAGCACCAAGCAACAACGCAATCAGCTCGATCTGCTGGCGGAGCTAAATCGACAGCACCAACAAGCGACGCCCGACAACAGCGAATTGACCGCCCGCATCGCCAGCTACGAATTGGCCTTCCGCATGCAGAGCCATGCCCCCGAAGCCGTCGATCTCTCTCAAGAAACCGAATCTACGCGGCGACTGTACGGCCTGGACAAGCCGCAGACGGCCCCGTTCGGGCGGCGTTGTCTGTTGGCGCGGCGGCTGATCGAACGCGGCGTACGCTTCGTGCAGATCTATTCCGGCGGCGGCCATCTCGATGAAACTTGGGACGCGTACACCGATGTTCTGAAGAACCATACCCTGCACTGCGGCGAGACCGATCAACCAATCGCAGCCCTATTGATCGACCTGAAGCAACGCGGCTTGCTCGATTCGACGTTGGTGATTTGGACAAGCGAATTCGGCCGTACGCCGACCGGCCAAGGCGGCAAGGGCCGCGATCACAGTCCGCGCGGCTTTTGTACCTGGCTGGCCGGCGGCGGCGTCAAAGGCGGACAAACCATCGGCGCCACCGATGAATTGGGCTACGCGGCTGTCGAAAATAAAGTCCACATTCACGATCTCCATGCTACAATTCTCCATCTACTGGGCATCGATCATGAGCGCTTGACATACTTCCATGGCGGGCGTGAGCATCGCCTGACGGATGTGTCCGGCCGGGTGGTAGAGGAAGTGTTGAGCTAAGGACGAGCGGCTATTTCCCTCTCCTTTGGGGGGAGTTTTTCCCAGTAGCCCTAAATGCGCGTAAGGGGGCCGCACGGAATCTGTACGTCCGAAAAACTTGCTGGCTTGGCCCGGCAAAAACACTCGCAGCGGAGGATTATTGCGGGCCAGCCATTTCGCCTCGATCAGGGGGTAATATCCTACTTCCGTCGTCCTGCCGTGACATCGACCTCGGTTTCATGCAGAAATTGCGCCGCCTGTTCCGGCGGCACCGGGTTGATGTAAAAGCCTGTGCCCCACTCGAAGCCGGCCACGCGCGTCAAGCGTGGAATAATCTCCATGTGCCAGTGATAATGGGGCAAAAGCTGTGTATCGAACGGCGATGTGTGAATGATGTAATTGTACGCTGGTTTATCGAGTGCTGCCTCGATTTTCAGCAAAATCGTTTTCAACACCGTGCCCAGTTCGTCGACCTCATTTTTCTGGATGTTCTCGTAATGGCTGTTGTGCGTTTTGGGCAGGATCCAGGTCTCGAACGGGAAGCGGGCGGCATAGGGGCAGAAGGCGACGAAATTGGGCGTGTCCAGCACGATGCGCTTCTCAGACTGTAATTCCTGATGGATCATGTCGCAATAAATGCAGCGGCCGCGATAATTGAAAAACTCCAGCGCCCCGGACATTTCTTCCCACACGTTGATGGGCACGATCGGCGTGACGATCAGCTGCGAATGCGAATGTTCCAGCGATGCCCCGGCAGCGGCGCCGACATTCTTGAACACCATGCCGTAGACCAGGCGTGGATCTTTCTTCAAATCGACGAGCCGATCGCGGTAGACCCACAGGATTTCGCGGATGTTCTCCTCCGCAAGATTAGACATGCTGACTTCATGAAATGGACATTCAATAATGACTTCATGGGCGCCGATGCCGTTCATCTTGTCGTAGATGCCTTCGCCGCGCTTGTTCAAATCGCCCTCGATTTGCAGGGCAGGGAATTTGTTGGGCACGACGCGAACACGCCAGCCTTTCTCATTAGAGCGAGTATGGCGCTCGCGGTAGGCGAGAATTTCATGTGGCGTCTTGTCTTCGTTGCCCTCGCAGAAAGGGCAAAAAGTGCCTTCGGGCAACGGCTCTTCTTTGGGCGCTACTGGACGCTTGGCACGTTCGGTGGCGATGATAACCCAGCGCCCGACGATGGGATCCTTGCGCAATTCCGGCATCGGCAATCCTCGCAATAACTCGGCGAAATCCAGCAGCGTTTGATCCATATCAACGCCTCAGAAGACTGGCACAGAATTCTAGAGAACACAGAGAGTGAACACAGAAAAGAAGAAAAATAAAAATAGAGAGGACCTGCAAGTCCGGATCTCAATTATTATTCTTATTGTCGTTTTTGTTTTCCTCTCTGTGTTTTCCTCTCTGTGTTCTCTGGGACTCTGGGGCCAGTCTTCTTATACATTCCACATGATTTGCTCGAAGTCGCGCGATGGGCGGGTCAGCACGATGGCGCCTTCACGGGGAGCGCGGTCCTGGCTTTGGCCATCACGTAGCAGTTCAACGAAGAACTGCATATGCTCATCGACAGCTATACCCAAGGCATCAAACGGGATCGCCAATTCGGCGATCTGATCGATACCCACGGCTATTTCGACATTTGGCACCGGAACGCCGTTGCGGAACAACTCGGCCCGCTGCTCGGCCTTGCCGGGATTGGTCACCCGCACCTCGAAGCCGGCCGGCTCCACGAAGCCAACGCGCCACACATCGAAATCCGCCAGCGCACTCTTGGCGGAGCGCGCGCAGTCGATGCGGATTAACAAGAGCGACAGGTTGAAGCCGAAGTACAGCTCTTCGAGCGGTCCCCGCATGGCCATTACCATCGTACCGCGCTCGTTTTGGCAAGCGTAGCGGCCGGCGCTAACCCACTCGAAAAAAGTATATCGGCCATCGATTTTGACGTCGAGAAAGGCACGTGGCAGAGTGTAGTGGACGCGTTGGGCCTTGCGACTGATAGGCCGGCCCAACTCCGGCGGCGGCGTATCGCCGAGCAGAACGTAGACGTTCTGCAAATGTTTGCGGAATAGATAATCGAACAAGGCGTCCTGGGCGCTGGAATGATCGTCGCCGAACCACCAGAACCAATCGCTGCCTTCAGCGATGTAGATTTCTTCCCAGGCCCGCTGCACTGAGGCAGGGAGCGACGAGCCGCTATAGGGCACGCTGCCAACGTGCCGAGAGTCAGGCACGTCGGCTCGCTGCCGATGCAGCAGGTGCTCGCGTGTACGGTGCAGAGCGTCCCAGGCCGTGTTGTCCTCTTCGTGGCCGATCCAGATAGCGAAGTTGTGGCTGATCCAGCTGCCCGCGAACAGGCGCGGCAAGCTCTCGCGTGGCGGATAGCGCTCGAGATAATCACTAATCTTCATCGGCTTGATGCCCGGCGTCTGCGTACACGCTTTGTAAAAGGTACGGAGGAAATCGACACCACCGCCGGGATAATGCTCCCAGCAATTTTCGCCATCGAGAATGACGCTGACCAGCGCCGGCCTCTCGCCCTGCACCACCTGGCTGATACCGGATAAACAATTGAGGAAATTATCAGCGGCAGCGCCCGGATCGCTGCGTTGATAGTGAAAACCGATCAAGTCGCTTAAGGCATGATCGCGGAAAAGGATGCTCAACTCGGCCTGACCTTCGCGCACTTTGTACGCCTGATAGAGCTTTTCTGGATTGCGGACGTGGCCGCTGCCGTCACGACTGACGGCGCCGTGCGTCGAGGCACTGAGCACTTCTTCATCGGTGGCGATCCAGCGGATGCCGTGCTGGGCCAACAGCGGCAGCATCTCTTGACACACCGATCCCTCTGCCGGCCACATCCCCTTGGGTTTGCAGCCGAAAGTGCGCTCGTGTTCTTCGATGGCGCGGCGGACGTGGACGGCGGCATCTTCGGGATAGCCGCCGGTGTAGCGCGGCAGCCTCACTTCCGGCATGGCTTCGCGGGCCAACTTTTTATCCAAAAGCAGTGGCAAAATCGGGTGATAATACGGCGTTGTCGTCAGCTCGACCTGGCCGCGCTCGGCCAACTCCTTGTGCAGTGGAATGACACGCTGGAGGATCTCCAACTGTTTCTCCAAGAGCGTATCGCGTTCTTCCTCGGTGAAATGGCGGCCTTTGTCGCGGAGGGTGCGCAGGCAATCGTCCTGCTCGATGGCCAAAGGATGCACCCAGGTCAGATTGAACCACACTTGCAGATCGCGCAGATCGCGCGGCTGAAAGCGGCGCAGGGCATCGCGAGCGCTGTTGCGTCCCAAGGCGCGGCGCTGATACAGCTCAGCATAGCGCGGGAATGGCCGGATCATATGTTCCGGATTGGCCATGAAAAAATGATCGAGTAGAAACAGCGCATCGTCTTCGGAGAGACCGTCGGCAGGGATGCGCGATACGTCGAGAAAACGATCACTGGCCCCTTGCTCGGTGTAGGCGCGAAGCTGGAGCAGCAGACTGGGCACGAGATTAATGGTGCAGTGCATCTCCGGGTACTCCAAGAGATGCTGGGCCATGCCGTAGTAATCCTTGACGCCGTGCAGGCGCACCCACGGCATCGGATTTTCGCCGTTGACGTCATCGGGATAATACGGCTGATGCTGATGCCACAGGATTGTCAGTGCAATGTCCGCCATTGTCCGCTGTCTGCGATCCGCTGTCCGCTATCCGTCCTGGGCCGTATGGATAACGGTAGATGAATGTCCGTCCCCCCTCATGGTATAGCGCCGGGGGAGGAGCGGATAGCGGACGGCGGAGGCATCCATACATGTCCAGCAGTTTGCTCGATAAGCGCGAAGCGCGCATTCGCACGATGTTCGGCAACATTGCCCCTCGCTACGATCTGCTCAACCACCTGCTCAGCCTCAACATCGACCGCTACTGGCGTTGGCGCACGACGCGGCTGGCGCCGCCGTACGTCCCCGCTGCCGGCGTTGCGGCTCCGATTCTCGACGTTTGTACCGGCACCGGCGACCTGGCCCTGGCGTATGATCGTGCGGCCCAGCAGCGTGTGCCGATCATCGGCGCCGATTTTTGTCTGCCAATGCTGCTGCCGGCCTGCGCCAAGACCCGGCGCCGCCGTGCCACTGGCCGCATCCGTTATGTCGAAGCCGACACGCAACGCCTGCCCTTCCCCGACGATACCTTTCAACTGACAACGGTGGCCTTCGGTCTGCGTAACGTCACCGACACGGATCGCGGCCTGGCCGAGATGGTGCGTGTGACGCAGCCGGGCGGCCGCGTGGCCATCTTGGAATTTTCCCAGCCGCGTCATTGGCTGTTCGGCCGGCTATATCGCTTCTATTTCCGCTGCATTCTGCCGTGCATCGGCCAGACCATCTCACGCAGCCGCGACAACGCTTACAATTACCTGCCCGCCAGTGTCCTGGAGTTCCCCGAAGGCGAAGCACTGGCAGCTAAGCTGCGCCGCCACGGACTGACCGAGGTGCACTGGTATCCGCTGACGTTCGGGATAGCGACGCTGTATGTAGGCACGAAGCCGAGCGAATGAATTCCCCGGGAACTCATCCATGAATCCATGAGTTTTTTTTAATTTGCTTGTTGACACCAGCGCATCCGTTTCTTAAAATTGGACATTTAACATGGGTGGAAAAGGAATTGCTTTTACCCATCTGACAACGTTTTATCAGTACTCGCAACAATTATCTCGCCCTATATCGTCTCTACTTTTTGGACAATGACGCTCTTCCACGCGGCAAGTTGCGCCTCGTGAGATATTTCGCGGAGTTCACAGGTGGATTGTCATGGCAGGTAGATTGTCATGATTGCGACTCTGTTCACTACAGTGTTACCCTGGGCACTAACGATCCTGGGGTGCTGGCTCTTTTATCAACTGCTGCGACAGAATGGTCGTATTTTGTTGCGGCTGGAAGTGCTGGAAGAGCAGGTGGCCCAGTTGGGCGCTGCCGCCTTGGCTCGGTCTCCTCAGGGGCTGGAGCTTGGCTCGCTGGCCCCCGATTTTGAGTTGCCGGACCTGGACGGCAAGCCTGTGCCTTTGTCGCACTGGCGCGGCCGGCGCGTGCTACTCATCTTTTTCAATCCGCAATGTAGTTTTTGTGAGCAAATGGCAGCCGGTCTGGCTGCTTTGCAGGCCGACGGCAGCGACGGCCGGCCCATCCCACTGCTTATTACCACAGGCGACCCGCACGAGAATCGCCGCTTCCTGGAGCAGCACGGCATCCGTTGTCCCGTACTGGTGCAGAAGAAAGATGAGATCTTGTCCCAATATCGAGCAGGCGGTACGCCGATGGGCTATCTCATTGATGAAGACGGCGCCATTGCTACGCCACTGACCGTGGGAGCGGAAGCTCTCCTGGCTCTGGCGAACGTGCAACTCCCTGCGCCGCCGCAGACGGTGGCAGCGGAAAAAGCGGCTCCGGTAGCGAATGGCGCACCACGCAAAGGGAAAGCCAATCGGGGCCTGCACACCAGCCGACTCCGCCGCGACGGACTCAAGGCGGGGGAGGTTGCACCGTCCTTCCGCTTGCCGCGACTGGACGGCGGCGAGCTGGCCCTTGAGGAGTTCCGAGGACAGCGAGTCTTTCTGGTCTTTTCCGATCCTGAATGTGGTCCTTGTATGGAATTGGCCCCGACCCTGGAACAGTTTCACCGTGAAAACAACAGTGTCCAGGTATTGATGATCTCGCGCCGAGACGTCGAGGCCAATCGTCGCAAAGTCGCCGAGTTGGGCCTGACTTTTCCTGTCGTGTTGCAACGCCATTGGGAGATTTCCATGCTCTACGGCATGTTCGCTACCCCCATCGCCTACCTGATCGATGAGCAAGGCATGCTGGCCACCGATGTTGTGGTAGGCGCCGAGCCGATTCGAGATTTGATGGCCAAATTATCCAACTCGCTCACCTTACAGGCAAGGGCATCCCGTGTAGGCACAACGGGTGGATAAGAAAGGTACTTCTTCTTATCTCTCTGCCTCACTTCTTGGAAAGGAGGAGTTATGTCTGAAGCATTCGACCGACTCGCGAAGCTGGCGGCGGGAGGCGTCTCGCGCCGTGCCGTCTTGAATTATTTA
>JAJPHU010000074.1 GCA_021325115.1 Planctomycetota bacterium
ACTTTCGGAAAGCCGGTTCCGGTAAACGGTTCTTCATGCCAGTTGCCGTCCGCGCCTTGGGTCTTCAGCAGATAGGCGATACCGGCGCGGACAGCATCGCTATTGCTCTCGCCGGCGGCGAGCAGGGCGAGCAAGGCCCAGGCAGTCTGCGAGGCCGTCGGTGTGCCCTGACCGGCGAGAGACGGATCGTCATAGCTACGGCAAGTCTCGCCCCAGCCGCCGTCCGGCTGCTGCACCTTCCGCAGCCAGGTCACGGCGCGGCGGACCATCGCATCTTGCATGTCAAAACCGATGCTGTTCAATCCGCACAGCACTTGCCAGGTACCGTAAAGATAATTGACGCCCCAGCGGCCAATCCAGCAGCCGCGTTCATCCTGCGTTTTCCGCAGGAAATCAATAGCCCGGCCAACTTGCGGATGTTCGATGCCGAAACCGTAATGCCCCAGCGCTTCGAGGACACGCGCTGTAATATCCGGACAACTCGGATCGAGCATGGCGTTATGGTCAGCGAAGGGTACACGTGTCAGCACTTCGCGGTTGATGTCGCGGTCGAACGCTGCCCAGCCGCCGTCGCTGTTCTGCATCCCCAGCAGCCAGCGCAAACCGCGTTCAACAGCAGGCCGGCCACGCCGGGTGCTGGCTTGTCCGGTCTTGGCCAGGGCCATGAGGACCATCGCTGTATCATCGACATCGGGATAAAAGGCGTTGCGATACTCGAAAAACCAGCCGCCCGGATCTAACCGTGGATTGGTCAAGCTCCAGTCGCCCTTCTGCCGCACTTCCTTATCCAACAGCCAATGGACGGCACGCTGGATCGCTTCCTCCATCCGTCCCTCCCCCCAATTGGAGCGGGGAAGGATGGGAGCGGCATCGGCGAGTGCATTCAATGTCAAGGCCGTGTCCCAAACCGGCGAAAAGCATGGCTGCAAGCGCAAGGTATCGCCTTCCTCAATCATAAGATTCTCCAGCTGCGCCAGCGCCTCTTGCATCTCTGGCGCGTCGTCGCGGACGCCGAGGCAGCGCAAAACGATGACGGTGTAAATCATCGGCGGGAAGATAGCGCCGAGGCCGTCGCTTTCATGCAAATGCGCGCGCATCCAC
The DNA here is from genome assembly GCA_021325115.1 of Planctomycetota bacterium. GTDB lineage: Bacteria > Planctomycetota > Planctomycetia > Gemmatales > Gemmataceae > JAJPHU01. The sequence continues at coordinate 1,102 of JAJPHU010000074.1, forward strand.
GCGGCAGCGCGTTTCAGGGCCAGACGGCGGATCGGCCCCAGACACGGCTCGATTTTTTTGTAGAGCCAGTCGATGCCGAGGAAGACATTGGTCCAGCTCAACAAGCGCCGCGACGGTTGTGCCGGCCACAACGGCGTATTCGGCGCATGGAGGAAGAGTTCGGCGATCCCTTTTGTCGCCGGAAGATGCCGCACTGGCTTGCAGGCTGAGAAGATGCTAAGCGGCACAACGATGGTGCGCGTCCAGCTCGACATGGCGTAGAGATTGATGTAAAACCAGCGCGGCAGCAGCACCATCTCCGGCGGCACCGAAGCGCAATTGGCATAGGGGAACTGACCAAGCAGGGCCAGATAGAACTTGGTGAAACTGTTGCAGCCGGCTGCGCCGCCCAGCGCGAGAATCACGTCGCGGGCGCGGCGCATGTACGGGGCATTGGGATCATGGCCGGTCAATTTCAGAGCGAAATAGGCTTTGACGGAGACGCTGAGATCGGCCGGGCCGCCCGGATAATTGTTCCAGCCGCCTTCGGGCATCTGCTGCCGGAGAAGGTAATTTGCTGCCTTGCGGCATACCTCTTCCTCTTCACGGCCCAGAAACGCCATTAATAAAATATATTCAGACTCCAGAATTGTGTCGCCTTGCAGCTCGCCCACCCAGTGTCCGTCGGTTTGCTGCATGTCAAGCAAACAGCGGCGGGCGCGCTCGATAGCGTGCTGCAGCCTGGAAGAGCATTCGTCTCCCTTGCTTGTACTGCGGACTGGTAAACGCGGCGCCGGCCGCACGCGTAACTGTGATCCGTTCACGGGAGTCCTTTCCGCTTCCTGCGACTCTCTGCCTCGCTCTACAAGGCTGGCGTAATGTACCTTGTTACCGCGACTTGCCGCAAGAGGAACTGCCGGCAAACACTGCCACTGGCAGTTTAGCATGCGGTCGGTTGCTTCACGATGTTCTCATCCTCGCTCGCGTGGTCGGCCAACCTTGCCTTAATCCAAGTGAATCGGGACTTATCCGATTCATAGTCCACGGAATTTAGCTCGGGGACGACAACGTGTCCCCGAATTCTGTCATCTGGCTTGCTTCGCACGGAAAGCTGCAATGATTTGAGCAGAGATACGGAGATTCGCACGATCCCATATTCGTGCCAGCGTTTCGGGTCAATGGTCGCCAGTACTTCGGATGGATCTTCGAGACAGGCCGCACGATAGAAACGGATTCCATCCGTATCCGGATCTCGTCCTTTGATTCTCGGTTCAAAGGCGTTTGGGGAAATGATAGGAACTTTGTTGGTGCGGAACTTTTCAATCCGGACGCGGCGGAGAAGCCACTCATCATCGGCGATCGGGTCGGTTTCGGCTTTCATTGTCCCACCGTCCCGTTGACAAGCCGGCCTCTACCAGAAGGCTACGAACGAAGAGACAAGCGGATAATCTCCGTCACATCTGAGTCTTTGCTAACCCAGCGCCACTCCGCATCCACAGGCGAGAGGACTTCGATCTCCTGGTATCCGAAGGGAGTGTGCCATTCAAAGTAAATCGTTCCATTGACCCCTGCGATGACCCGATCCGCAGGTGGGCTTCTTTTTGCTTGGAGGGATTGAGCCAGTGTAATTGCTCCATCGACCAGGGCGGGGTCCGGTGCTTCCGTCCCTTCGCCATCCCAATCATCTTGAAGATTACGAATACGGAGCAACTCATCAATCAACGAAGACCAAGTTTGTGTCTGTGCTTCCTCGTAAGAGCCTACCGACGTAAAAGCTGAGGTCTGCACCGCACGTTTGGATTGCGGGGGAGCTATCGTTTCCTCGTACGGATCTGTCTGCGTAAAGGCTGAGGTGCTGCTGCGAACGGATTGTAGAATCGCGCTCATGGTTTTGCTCTCCAACGCTTTTTAGCTTCGTCGGACGTCACGCGGAGAAAGGCCCCTACTGCGGCATCGTGTCCCCAATCGAGACCGGCCCGCAAGCTTTCCGCGCCTCCTTTGCCAATGGGGCCCCGCGCGGTCATGTGAAGAAGTAAGGCCTCCCGCTTATCTTCCTCTGCACGGCCCGGGTAAGCATCGATGTGCAATCGCCCCCGCTTCGGCTGGATCTCGTAGCTCCATTTTGCAATTCGGTTTTCGAGCACAAGGCCAAGGCCGTCCGTCGAGAATAGCTTGCCAAACAGGCCCGGCAAAAAAGTGGACCAATCTGCCGGAGTTTGCCAATACTCTTCTTTAGGGAAGGCATCGATGTACGTCAGCTCCCACTGATTCAGGGCCAATGTTCCCAAGCCCGCCTTCGCCGCAAAGGCAGCGAAGCGATTAAACATGTGCTCAAATTCTGAGACTAACCGCTTATAACTGGGATAAAAGTCTTCTCGTTTCCGCCAATTGAGATGCAAGCGAGTCGCCTGGATTTGTAGGAGGCGATCTTTGCTTTTGTGTCCAAGCAAGAACCGGCCTGGAAGCCGGAGGGGTTCGAGGCGCAGTTGCAAGCCAGCCGACGCGTTCCATTTGGGACGGTCGAACAACTCGAACTGGTCCTCAAGAAGCGGCCCATCTTCAGGATCGATCCAGTCGCTCCCGAGTTCGTTCCAGAACTGTCCAAAATGGCCCGCGCGAAGTTTGGTCAGCGCCGAAAACTGAGCCCCCAAGACCAACTCGACGATGGGCGGGTTGGCAAAATCGGGAGTGTCGGTCATCGTGCTTCCCCGTGCCAG
>JAJPHU010000257.1 GCA_021325115.1 Planctomycetota bacterium
CCGATAGGGCATGACGCCGTGGAACTGTCGCTCGGTGCGCTCGAATACCAGCGGCAAAAAATGACGATCCCCCTCCCACAAGGGCAACTCCAGCACACGCTCTACTTCGACCCATTCGAGATCACCTTCGGCATTACTAGCATAAGGCTCACCGTGGAAGCGATCGATGCGGAAAAGAAACCCGAACCAATCTTCGCCGTGTTTGCCGAAGCCCGGCCAGCTTATGGTGCCGCGCAGCACAAGAGCATCGCACTCCAATCCACTTTCTTCACGGATCTCGCGGCGGATGCAGGCGACGACGTCCTCGCCACGATCGAGCTTACCGCCGAGACCATTGTACTTGCCGTAGTGCGGATCGCTCGGCCGGCGATTGCGGTGAATGAGCAGGACACGCCGTCCGTCCGGCGAGAGAATATAACCCAAGGTGGCGAGGATAGGAGTGAAAGGCATGATGCGATCCATCTCTTGTTGGCGAATGGCCAGCTTATGTCGGCCGTTCGCTCGGTTGCTGAAAATAGAGAGTATTCAGATAGACTTCTTGTTCAATATCATCTGGCGGCCGCAAGATGCCGCGCAGTTGTGCGGCCGCCGACAGGGCCGTATCGGCATCAGGGAAGGTCAGCGGTTGATAAGGCCGTCCCGGTTGCCGATCGCAGACCAGGAGAGAAAAGGCCCCCACGCAGACACGGACCCAGAAGCCGCCGCCGTCCGGGCAAGCGACCTCTTCAACGTGGCCCGAAGCGCCTTGCGACCACTGCCGCAAAGCTTGCAACAATTCGTGAGCCAGACGCTCGGCTTCTGTAAAGGGCACGTCGCGGAATATGTTCACGGAACCTGGCCGCAGCAGGAGTAAGTCCCACGCTAGCGTACGGGGCCGAAGAATCAAGAAAGTTCGCCGTCCCGGCGGCGCCAGGATGCCTAGCGCCGAGGGGCCGGCTCGATGGCCCTCGACGCGGCGCAGCGGACACATGCATGCTTCCTCCTCACCTTCGTCGGAAACAAAAGCATTTTAGCAAAGCGCCGGCTGATCTCGCCAGCCCATCAACCGGGATGAATAGCTAACCATCCCTCCAGTGCCGCGCGAAAATTGTCCAGCGCTTGCTCCAGAGCACGATAAGCGTCGAATGCCTCATGGAGGTTGCCGTCTCGGCCCAGGATTTCCAGACGTTGCGCCGCCTGTACGACCTCAATCGCAGCAAAGTTGCTGGCAGACCCTTTTAGCACGTGGGCCGTACGCTCCACAGAACCGGCATCTCCCCGCTCCAGCGCCGTATGCAATGCCTCCAGCCGACGCGGATACTCTTCCTGAAACATGTTAATTAATTCACGAAGCAGATCGCTATCGTCGCCGATGCGCCGCAGCAGAGGGCGCAGATCGAAAAGCCCTGATCGCGTCGTCGACCTCTCCTGGCGCCTTTTCGTTGCCTCGGTCATCAGGCGAAGCAATTCCGGTGTCTGAACTGGCTTGGACAGATATTCATCCATACCAGCCCGCAGGCAATCTTCGCGCACCCCCTTCATGGCATGGGCGGTCATGGCCAGGATGGGCACGTGGCCGCCGTGTTGCTGTTCCCAGACGCGAATGGCGCGCGTTGCTTCCAATCCATTCATCTCCGGCATCTGCACGTCCATCAACACCACGTCAAACGCTTCCTCCTGTACGGCCCGAACAGCGGCGGCGCCGTTGGCGACTGTAGTCACGATATACCCTTGTTTCTCCAGGACTGTCCGAATCAGTCGTTGGTTGATGAGGTTATCCTCCGCCAACAACACGCGCAGCCCGCTGCCGCTGTCCCTGCCCGCCCCTCTCCCCGTTTGAGGGAGGGGATCTTGTTTCCCTCTCCCAGCATGAGAGGAGAGAGGGTGGGGACAGCAGCCGCTGCCCATCTCAACGAGAGCACCGCTGCTCGGCTCCTGAGCGACCGACAACGGGGGAGCAGTGCTCTCAGGTACACTTTTCGACTCAAAAAAGCGCAAAATGGCACTGAGGAGATCCGACGGCTTGATCGGTTTGCTCAGGCACTGGCGGATATCGAGTTGCCGACATCGCTCCTCGTCACCGGCGTGGCTGGCTGAAGATAACAAGATCAGTCCCGGCTCGCCGAGATGCGGCCGGGAACGAATCTCAGCCGCCAGCCTAAAACCGTCCTCTTCCGGCATGTGCGCATCAAGCAACACCAGGGGAAACGGCTTCTCGGCCGCTGCCGTCTCCAACTCCGCCAGGGCTACCCGCGCGTTGTCTACTGCCACCGGCTTCATCAGCCAACTACTCAGCAGATCCACGAGAATCTTCCGATTGACAGCATTATCATCCACCACCAGTATGGCCAGCCCTTGGAGATTGGGCGGACGCCGCGGCAATAGCTTTGAGGGAGAACGGTCCTGGAGCTTGAGGCGCAGCGTGAAATGGAAGGTGCTGCCCTGGCCGGGCGTGCTCTCGGCCCAGAGCCGGCCGCCCATCATTTCCACCAGACGTCCCGTGATGGTCAGCCCCAGGCCGGTGCCGCCGTATTTGCGCGTCGTCGACGTGTCCGCTTGCACGAAAGGCTCAAAGATATGGGAAAGCTTTTCCGGCGTTATACCGATGCCGGTATCCGAGACAGCGAAGTGCAAATCGATGATGCCGCCGGATTGAAAAAGAGGAGGATGAGCTGGATCTTTTGCCGCCAGCTGAACGCGGACCACGACTTCGCCACGCTCGGTGAACTTGACGGCGTTGCCGACCAGGTTGAGCAACACTTGCCGCAACCGTGTCGGATCGCCCATCAAAAAATCGGGCACGTCTGCTGCCACGTGACAAGCCAGCTCCAAGTTCTTGGCGTGAGCGCGCAGACTGAGACTGCGGAGTGTATCGGCCAACATGTCACGTAGCTCAAAATCGGTCTGCTCCAGCTCCAGTTTGCCAGCCTCGATTTTGGAGAAGTCGAGAATGTCGTTGATGACGGTGAGCAAACCGTCCGCTGACGATTTGACCATTTGCAGATATTCGCGCTGCTCGGCGGTGAGATCGGTATCGAGGGCCAGTTCTGTCATGCCGAGAATGCCGTTCATGGGCGTGCGAATCTCGTGGCTGACATTGGCGAGGAAATCGCTCTTGGCACGGTTGGCCGCCTCAGCTGCTTCCTTGGCCCGCTCCAGAGTCAGGGCCGCCTGCTTGATCTCGGTCAGGTCGCGGATATAGGCCGTCAGCGACGGCACTTCTTGGCGATGTTGAACGGTGATCGCCAATTCGATCGGAAATTCCCGGCCATCGGCGCGCAGGGCAACGGTCTCGACACGCTGGCCGATCCAGGGGCCGTAGCCGGTGGCCATAAATTGCTCCCAGCCGCGCCGATGGAGGGCCCTCAACGGCGGCGGGATGAGAGTCTCATCAATCAGTTGGCCCAAAAGCACTTCCCGCTCATAGCCAAACAATTGTTCGGCGGCACGATTGAATTCGACAATGCGGCCTTTGTGATCGAGAGTAATGATGCCATCCAGGGCATTTTCGAGAATGGCGCGCGTGCTGGCTTCGCTTTTCTGCATCTGCTCGGCCAAGGTGGTCAGCTGCTTGACCTTCCCTTCTTGCAATTCCAGCATCGCCTCCAGCTCGCGCACACGCTGCTGTTGACTCCACCAATGTCGAAAAACCAGCAATAGCCCCAGTGTACTTGCCAGGCTCGTTAACCAGAGAAATAGGCTGTGACAGGCCATGAAACACTTTCTTTTTGAGCATCGGGCGCTGGTGGATATTGAGGGGGATCAGGATTCGCGCCCGTCCTTAACGCATCGATCAAGCCTAGCATGGAAAAGAGATGTTTGTCAGAGAAGAAGCCTATTTGATAGGAGCTACCGGCCCCCTCCCCCTGGTGGGGGAGGGAGGGAAATGTCCGCTAGCCCTAAGCTTTCAAAATCAGTGCCGGCTCTTGCTTGGTAATTACCTCGCCAATGATGCAGGCGCTGGTTGCTCCCCGCTTGTGGAGATCCTCTACCAGTGCCTCGGCTTTGTCTGCAGCCACACTGATGAGCAAGCCGCCGGAAGTCTGGGCGTCATAAAAAAACTCCAGCCGCACCGGATCGGGCTTGCCGTCGATGTGTAGAAACGGCTGCACGTAGGCCGCATTGGTGGTGCTGGCACGGCTCAGGTACGGCTTGTGGGCCAATTTTTCTGCGCCCGGCAAGAGCGGCAGCTGCCCCAGCTCGATCACCAGTGTCACCTGGCTGCCGTCGGCCATTTCATAAGCATGGCCGGCCAGGCCGAAGCCGGTGATATCGGTGGCCGCGTGTGCTTCGGCTTGCAGCATGGCATCTTTGCCGATATCGTTGAGTTGCACCATGCTGGCGCAGGCCGCCTTGAACACTTCCTCCGGGCACTCGTCGGCCTTGTGAGCGGTGGCCACGAAGCCGGTGCCCAGCGCCTTGGTCAACACCAGCTTATCGCCGGGGCGCGCCGTAGCATTGCTGAGGATGCGCTTAGGGTGGATGAGGCCTGTCACGGCATAGCCAAACTTGATTTCGCTGTCCCGGACGGTGTGCCCGCCGATGATGATAGCGCCGGCAGCCCGGCAGCGCTCCTCACCGCCGCGGATCATGTCAGCCAGCCAGGTCATCTCCGGGTCTTTATCATCGGGATAACCGATAAGATTGAGGGCCGTCTTGGGTGTACCGCCCATCGCGTAGACATCGCTCAGGGCGTTGGCGGCGGCAATCTGGCCGTACACAAACGGATCGTTGACCACGGGCGGAAAGAAATCGATGGTCTGGACGATGGCCAGATCCTCGGTCAGCTGATAAACACCGGCGTCATCGTGCGTGCCAGTGCCGACGAGGAGATTGGGATCGTTGCTGGGAGGAAGGTGGCGCAGGACCTGCGCGATGCCCTGGGGGGGCAGCTTCCCCGCTCAGCCAGCACACGAAGCATAGTCGATCAGACGTTTTTTCCGGCCAAAAAACAGCATGTCTACTCCACAAAAGGAGTTGCCAAGACGCCAAGGACGCCAAGAGAGGAAAGAGAGAACACAAGAACAAATGCCTCACTGTCAGACAGCCAAAGTCCATTTATTCTTTTTTTCGTTCCCAAACTCTGCCTGGGAATGAGAAAATGAGGATATTTTTTCTCTCTTTCTTGGCGTCCTTGGCGTCTTGACAGTTTCTTTTTGCTTGCTACGTTTTCTTTTTCATACGGGCGCCGAGCGTATCGAGCACCCATTGCTCATCGGGAAATTGTTTCGTTTTCAGCTTGGAATAGAACAATTCCCCGTTGACGGTCAACTCGAAGCAGCCCCCCTTGGAGGGGACGAGCTTCAAGTCTTCTATCTGCTGCTTGAATGTTGTCAGTATTTTGCTCGTCAAACTGACGGCCTGGGGTTCATACCCTCACATGGCTCAGTAACGTATCTCCAGATGCACGACGACCTCCTTTGCTTGTAGACCGGCGCGGCGCCGGTTCCACCGGCCCTGACCTGCGGCGTCGATCCTACCAGCGCCGACTTTAGTATATTAGATGGCATTGCTGGCCTTGTCGAGTATACAACATTTGACGAACGGGGCGGGTCAACTCCTCAGCAATAATCACCGGGGCGTTGATATACCCTGCTCGCTTTACAGTCTCCACTCTATTTGCTTCGCCGCAGCATGGTCAATGCGAACGCGATTCAGCTGCCGTGCTTGGCACACAGTTCGCGCACCAAGTTGGCGTTGTACCCTACCTGATCGCCGAATTGCTGATACATGCCGACGATCAGAGCGTCGCCAGGCTTGATGTTCTCCAGGGCCGTGGCGAAGCAGGCACGGATCTCCGCGTCACTGCCAACGCGCCGGCCGGCGGCCAGCACCTTGTACACCAGACACGGCTTACGCGTGGATCGCACCGCCTTGAACATACGCGGCGGATCACTGGGCAGATAGATCTCTCCCAATGGCAAGTCGTTGCCCAGGATCTTTTGAAATTCGCTGCGCGGTCTTGTAAGATAATACAGACAGCACATGTAGTAATCGACATCCCATTGCTTTTCCTCGGCCAACTCGATCAGCGCCGGGTTGTGCGCCGATAGACCAACCAGGACACCTTTGTCGCGGATGCGTTTGAGCAGCGTGGTTAGCACGTGCAGTTTGTCCTGCCGGTGTAGGCGCTCGGCCAGGTGGCCATGCGGGGCGATGCCGATGGGTTTGTGGCGGGCGGCGTCGTCGATGTGTTCCGGGTGCTGGTCCCAGTCGGGCTTGCCCAGGCACAGCCAGTGCATCTTGCCGCCGGCCTCGCGGTAGCGATCGAGATCTTGCAGGGTACGCTCGGCATAGCTGTTTTGCCAGGTGTTGATGCCGACCGCTTCGCAGCGTTTGAGCAACTCGACCACGCGCTGGGGCGTGTGCCAGTCGATCTGGTGTTGGCTCAGCAGCTTGTTGAAATGTGAGTAACCGTAAATGGGATTGCCGCCGATGATAAGCCGGGTGACGCGATGCGGTCCCAGTTGGATCGTTGGCAGTAGCGGCGATGTGGCCTCGGCAACAGCGGCGGGCGCCCGAACGGCCATGCTCGACGCTGCCACGGCGGCTTGCTTGAGGAAGGTACGTCGGCCCGATGCGTCGGAGGAAGGAAAAGTCATGGTGTACCTCGAAAACGGGGGTCAATGGAACAGTTCTGCTTGCGATAGCGGTAGTCCTTGGGCGTCCTTGGGAGAGAGCATCGGTTTGCGGCCATCACGCAACGGCCAGCGAATCCCCACGTCGGCATCGTCCCAGATCAAGGTTCGTTCGCTTGCCGGATCGTAAAAATCGGTAACTTTGTAGAAGATCTCAGCCCAATCGCTAAGGACGTAAAAACCGTGCGCGAAGCCCGCGGGGATCCACAGCTGCCGGCGATTCTCGGCGGAAAGCGTAGTCCCGACCCAACGACCGAACGTCGGCGAGGAACGGCGCAGATCTACCGCCACGTCGAACACCTCGCCGACCGCCACGCTTACCAGCTTGCCCTGCGGCTTGTGAATCTGGTAGTGCAGGCCACGCAGCACGCCCTGACGCGAGCCAGAATAGTTGTCCTGCACCATCGGCAAGCTGATGCCGGCCGCCTTGTATTTGTCAGCCTGGAAAGTCTCCAGGAAAAAGCCACGCTCATCGCGGAAGATTCTTGGCTCGATAAGCACGACATCAGGGATCGCTGTGGGAGTTATTTGCATGACACCATTCCGTGGAAATACCAAAACGAGACATTCTATACGCGGCAGCTTTGCGTAGTTCGTACATACGCGCCCTTGCAGCAAACGTCAACGTCTGTAACATAGTTTTGACCCGACAGCGTTAGCTGTGGGAGAGCACAAGCAAGTTTGCAGGAACAACAATCATGGTCGAACGTCGCAGTGAATTGAACCGTCGTTATCATCGCAAAAAGAAGCTGGCCAAGCTGAAAGCACGCTTGGCCGAGGCCAAGAGCAACTCCGAGCGCGAAGCGATCCTCAAGAAGATCCACACGCTCAGTCCGTGGTGGCAAGAACCGGCGCCGCAGAATTGAGCGTTTTATCTCTCGGAGTCCCTCTCCTATGTGCCGTGCCATCCTCGCTGGCCTTCTTGTCCTGGCAACTCTGTCCCTCGTGCCGGCGGACCAACCGCCGATTTCGCCGCAACATGCCGTCGAGCATTTCCAACTCCCCGAAGGTTTCCGCGCCACCCTGTTCGCTGGCGAACCCGACCTTATCAAGCCTATCGCCATGACTATCGACGATCGCGGCCGGCTGTGGGTCGTCGAATCACACTCCTATCCCAACTGGCTGCCAGAAGGTAAGCAGGGCCGCGACCGCATCCTTATCTTCGAGGACACGAACGGAAACGGACATTTCGACTCTTGTAAGGTCTTTTGGGACAAGGGCGCGAACCTGTCTGGCATCGCCATCGGTTTTGGTGGCGTTTGGCTGTGTGCCACGCCACATCTCCTGTTTGTGCCCATGCATCCAGGCGAAGACAAACCGGCCGGGCCGCCGAAAGTCATCCTCGACGGCTGGAGCTTGCAGGCCAAGCATAACGTCTTCAATGACCTGACCTGGGGACCGGATGGTTGGCTCTACGGCTGCAATGGCATCACCGCCACTTCGTATATCGGTCGGCCCGGCACGCCGCCGCAACAGCGCATCCCACTTAATTGTGGTGTCTGGCGCTATCATCCCATCAAGGAACGTTTCGAAGTGTTCGCCTGGGGCACTACGAATCCATGGGGCCTAGACTTCGATGATTACGGCGAAGCGTTCATCACCAACTGCGTTATCAAGCACCTGTTCCACGTCATCCCGGGCGCTCATTTTGTACGCATGTTCGGCTCGGATCTGAATCCGCATTGTTACGGCTTGATGGCCAGCTGCGCCGATCATATCCATTGGGGCGGCGGCGACTGGACCAGTTCGCGTGGCGGCCAAGGCATACACAATGTTGCCGGCGGCGGCCACGCCCATGCCGGCGCCATGATCTACCTCGGCGACAATTGGCCCGACGAGTATCGTCATCATATTTTCATGTGTAACTTGCACGGTAACCGCGTCAATCAAGACGTGCTGGAACGGCACGGCTCCGGCTACGTCGCTCATCATGGCAAGGATTTTCTCCTGACCAACGACTCCTGGTTCCGTGGCCTGACACTGGTGTATGGTCCCGACGGCGGTGTCTTCCTCAGCGATTGGCACGACACTGGCGAATGTCACGATACCGATCGTGTCGAGCCGTGCGGCCGCATCTTCAAAATAACCTTTGGCAAACCGGCTGCCGTCCATCCCGACCTGTCCGCGCTAAGTGACGAAGAACTTGTCCGCTTGCAACGACACAAGAACGACTGGTGGGTGCGTCATGCCCGTCGTTTGTTGCAAGAGCGTGCCTATGCCGGCAAACTCGACAAAAAGGTTCGTTTGCAGCTCTTGAAAATACTGGATGAAGAAAAAGATGTGCCGCGGAAGCTACGGGCCTTGTGGGCACTTCACGTTATCGGGCTGCTCGGCGAGAAGACCTTGTTGGGACTTCTCGACAGCCCGCATGAGGCGATTCGCCGCTGGGCCGTGCGCCTGATGGTGGAGGACAAGCACGTCTCGGACGAGGTGGCAAAGCGCCTGGCGGAACTGGCCTGCGCAGACAAGGCCGCATCGGTACGCTTGTCACTGGCCTCGGCGTTGCAGCGCTTGCCACATTCCCAACGCTGGACCATCGCCGCGGCCCTGGCCGCACATACCGAGGATGCGAACGATGCAAACGTGCCGTTGATGCTTTGGTACGGCATCGAACCGCTGGTGCCAGAAGATACCGAACGAGCGACAGAGCTGCTGGCGAAGTGTAAGATGCCGCTGGTGCGCCAGTACATTGCTCGCCGTGTCGCTGCCATGGCCGAGTGAGTCTGCGGAAAGAAGCCGACAGAAAATTCTGCGGGAAAAGTCTTTATCAGGAAGTGCCGGGCCGATATACTTGAATCGACTCGTTTCCGCCAAAGCGATTAATGAGTTGCCTTCTTGTCGTGGAGACTTCGTGAACGGTTCGACCGAATCGCGGCCGGGCCGCACGGAGAAGGTGAGGTGCCCCCATGCCGATCTCCATCGTTTGCCAGTCTTGCGGCAGCCGGTTGAACGCGCCCGACAACATGGCTGGACGCAAGGCCAAGTGCCCCCGTTGCCGCACGGTTCTGACAATCCAGACTGCCGCCCCCAAGAGCGTTTCCCTGCCGGCACCAAAGGAGCGCAAACTTCCCAAGCGGCGAGAGTTGGAGCCGAAGGAGCGGATAACCCACTTAGAGGAAGTGCCAGACGAGACCGAGTCAGAGGAGCGGATAACCCACTTAGAGGAAGTGCCAGACGAGACCGAGTCAGAAGAAGAGGTCGTGATCGCCAAAGTCGCCAAAAAGCCTAAGCGAAAAAAACAAAGACGCCGCCGCGATCATTCGGAGCCAACGGAACCGGCGTGGCTATTCTGGCTCTTCAGCGTAGTAGGGTTCGTCCTCGTGGCCGGCAGCATTGTCTTCGGGGCCATCTACAAAGGGCATGGGGGCTTGCTGCTCGTTTACTCGGTGATTCTGGCCGTCATGATTCCTATTAGCACGGTCATTTTGATTCTCAGCATGTTCATTAGCAGCTGGCTGGGCGGCGGCATCGAGTTCGGCGAGGCCCACGTTGTCATCCCGAAAGCCGCCGTTCTGCTGTTGGTCGTCAACCTGATCGGGCTGCTGCCGTTGGGGGGCTTTCTGGCAGCCCCGGTTTGGCTGTTCGGCTTGATGTTGCTGTTTCGCCTCGAGCTATGGGAGGCGCGTCTTCTGGTATTCGTTAACTGGGGCCTAAATTTCTTGGTTCGGATGGCCGTATTCGCCGCCATCATGGCCGCCTTCGCACACGAGGGCTTACGGTCTGATCTGGGCCAGCGCCTGGGCCAACAAAGCGGCTATCTTGGGCGAAGAAGTGGAAGCGATTCATGCAATCGAGAATCTGGGCGGCAGCTGCTCCACGGAGAATGAGGAGGATGACGGCCCAATCGTGGTGGTCACGCTGGCAGGGACGCACGCAACCGATGCCGACCTGGTTCGGCTGAAGAGCTTCCCTAAACTGCGGTGGCTGGACCTCAGCGCGACTCTAATCACCGATGCCGGTCTGATTCATCTCAAGAAACTGAATCAGCTGGAAACTCTGATTCTTACGGGAACCAAAGTGACAAACGCCGGGGTCGCCGACCTCCAGACCGCCCTCCCACGAGTGAGGATCGTGCGTTGAATTTCTTGTCCATCGCCTGGAAGCTCTACGACAGTACCATGCTTTTGCAGATTTCAAAGATTGCCATTATCCTGATAATTGGAATGGTGTCCGTAGCCGTGGCTGATTCTCCGGCCGCCTCCCGCGCTCTGGCACCGCTGGTGCGAATCCTCACTGAGACGAACGATCCTGCTGTGCAGCTGGATGTGTTGCGCGGCATGTGCGAAGCCTTGCAGGGACGCCGTAACGCAACAGCGCCGGAGGGCTGGCCTGCGGTGCATCGCAAGCTCGTCGCCAGCAGCAACGCCGAAATTCGCGCGAAAACACTGCAATTGTCGGTCTTGTTCGGTGATCCGCAGGCATTGGCAGCACTGCGTCAAACCGCCAATGATCCCAAGGCCGAGATATCAGCTCGCCGCAATGCTCTGCAAACGCTGATCGAGAAGCGCCCAGCCGATTTGTTGCCGCTCTTGCGAAAACTTATCGGCGATAGCGCTGTGCGCGCTTCGGTGCTCCGGGGATTGGCATCTTATAGCGATCCGCAAATTCCGCAATATATCCTCGAGCACTATGCCTCGTTCAGCGATGCGGAGAAGGCCGACGCTATCGCCACACTGGCCTCGCGTCCGACTTATGCCCTCACTTTGCTCGAGGCCATGGAAAAAGGCCGCGTGCCGCGCCGCGATCTGTCCGCCTTCACCGTCCGTCAGCTTCTCACCTTCCAGGACAAGGAGTTGACCGAACGCCTCACCAAAGTCTGGGGAACCATCCGTCCGCCATCGGCGGAGAAGGCGACACTATTGGCCAAATATAAGGCGATGGTGCCGCCCGGTGCGCTCAAGAAAGCCAATCGCCAGCACGGCCGCTTGCTTTTTTCCCGCACCTGCGCCAGTTGTCACATGCTGTTCGGCGAGGGCGGCAAGATTGGCCCTGACCTGACCGGCTCACAGCGAACCAACCCGGAATATCTGCTGACCAAGCTGATCGATCCCAGTGCCGTCGTGGCCCGGGATTATCAGATGACAGTTCTCACACTGAAGGATGGCCGCGTTCTTAACGGACTCATCAAGGAGGAAAATGGCAAGACCTTGATTCTGCAAACACCAAACGAGGCCGTGCGGCTGGATAAAAGCGATATCGAAGAACGGCAGCGCTCCCAACAATCGATGATGCCCGACGGCTTGTTGACGCCGCTCAGCCCGACCGAAGTGCGCGACCTGATCGCTTACGTATCTGGTGTCGGACAGGTGCCGCTGCCGGCGCCTTCGCCAACGCCGGGAAAATAGGGACGGTTTTATCTCGGTCCCTTGCAGCCTCCCTCCTCGCGGCATAAAATCGTTGGTGTGGTTTTTACTATCCGCTGCTAACTGCCCTTCCGCGAGATTGTTATGCGCGTCTGGTTCCGCAATGTCCGCACGGCCATCCAAACCGTCGCCCAGGGAATGTACATCACCCTCTGGTATTTCCTGCAAACCTATCGCCGCAAGACCTTCACGGAGCGTTTCGAATATCCGGAGTTGCCGGTGCCGGTCAAGCCGCGCTATCGCGGCTTTCATCGCTTCGATCTGACCACCTGCATCGGCTGCGACAAATGCGCCCGCGCCTGTCCGGTCGATTGCATTTACATTGAGAAAATCAAAAACCCGGTCGGTAAAGGCTTCCGCGTCAATGGCTTCAAGATCGACTATACCAAATGCATGTTCTGTGCCTTGTGCGTCGATCCGTGTCCGGTCGATTGCATTTTCATGGGTTCGACGCACGATCAGAGTTGTTACAGCCGCGATGGTTGCATTGTCGATTTCGCCAAGTTGCCGCTGGAGGTAGCCTGGGGCCAAGCCACACTCAATCCGACCTCGGTAGCCGCTTCCAAGCTCCAGGTCGAGCCGGTCTGGACCAAGCCGCCCGATCCTGCACCGGCGGCGAAGAAATAGGACCCTGCCAGGCCGCCGCGCAAGCAGAGCAAAAGAAGCTTTGTTTGCGCTGCGGCCCGGTAGGAATGCTACTACAATGGAAATAGACCAGGAACGATTCCTACCTCTTGTTGCGGATCGGAAGCCTTATCTTCCCATTCGGTTCAACCGTCGTTACGGTGCAGCGGGAGGAGGTACAACAAATGGCCGCACCCAAGACCGGCAAAAAATATTTCACAGTGGCCGAGGCCAACAACACGTTGCCTCTGGTCCGCGCTATTGTTCAGGACATTACTCATCTGGCCCATGAGCTGCGCGAACGCCATGAACGGCTGGCACGGCTGAAGCCCAGTGATCGTTTCCGTCTCAGCGATGCCCATGAAGAGGAATTGCAACAAGTGCGACGCGAGCTGGAGCGCGGGCAGGAAAGGATGGAAGAGTACGTCCAAGAATTGACTCAACTGGGAGTCGAGCTGAAAGATTACTTCACCGGCCTGGTTGATTTTCCTAGTTTAATGAACGGCCGGCCGGTTTATCTGTGCTGGCGGCTGGGCGAACCGGAAGTGGCACACTGGCACGAGCTGGAAGCCGGCTTCGCCGGTCGGCAAAAATTGCCGAGTTGCACACGCAGCGTTGCGGACTAATCGGCTCGAAAGTGGAGAGAATTTCCATGACTCCCCTGGCTGCCTATCTGATCTTGTTCGTGGCCGTCGGTATCGCCTTTATCTTCGTCCATCTGATGGCCGGTAAGCTCATCCGTCCGAATAAACCGTATCCGGCCAAGCGCACCATCTACGAGTGCGGCGAGCCGACCATCGGCAGCTCATGGATTCAGTTCGACCTGCGCTTTTACGTGGTAGCGCTGCTGTTCGTCATTTTCGATGTCGAAGTGGCGTTCTTCTTTCCCTGGGCAGTAGTATTCGGCCAAGCCAACGCTTTGGCCTCTATCGGCCAACCGCATAGCGCCGAGGCGTACAAGGAAACGGGTGAACGCGCCTGGAAGCTGGTCCCGCCCGCGTTTCGTTCTCAGCATACTGCCCAGCACAGTCATCTGCTCGAAACCACCCCCGAGAGCGTGGCCCGGCTGAGTGAGCTGCGTGAGCAACAGGCCACTGGAAAAAAACTGTCCTCAGAAGAAATGGCGCAACTGCGAGAACTGGAGACGGCGGAGAACCGCGCTCTGATCCCGCAGCAGCAGGCGCGTGTGCTGGCGTGGCTGGCCCTGGGGGAAATTGCTGTGTTTTTCGGCATCTTGCTGGTCGGTTATGCTTATCTATGGCGACGCGGCGATCTCGCTTGGGTGCGCAGCCTGGCGGCCGAGCGGTCGGCCGGTTGATCATACTTGTTA
>JAJPHU010000275.1 GCA_021325115.1 Planctomycetota bacterium
CGCGTAAACTGCATCAGTCGAGCTACAGGTTTGTTCTGTTAGCCTTTCTGCTTCCGGCTCGTCGGTAGAGGCCAGGACTTGCTATCATCATATACCGTAGGATTGGGACGAGCGGAGGGCGGCCCACCCTACGGGAATTCCCACGGCCTTTCCGGAGTCGCGAACATGCTACGCTGTCTCTCTGCCTTAGCACTCGTTTTATTGGGCGCCGGCGCGGCGCCGGCGCCGCCGACGCACAACAAAGTCGTCATCCGTTGGCACGGTCAATCGTTCTTCGAGATCATCTCGACCAGGGGCACGCGCATCGTCACCGATCCGCACGCCATCGATGCCTACGGCCGGCCGCAGGTCCAGGCTGATCTGGTGCTCATGTCGCATTTCCACACGGATCACACGGCCACTGATGCCATTACAAACCTCAAGCAAGCCAAGCAGATCAATGCCTTGAAAAAAGACGAGAACGGCCGCGATACCTGGAACATCATCGATGAGAAATTCAAGGATGTGCGCATCCAAACAGTGGGCACGTATCACGATGACATGGCCGGCACCCAGCGCGGCAAGAACGGCGTGTTTGTCATCGATGTAGACAACCTGCGCATCGTTCATCTTGGCGACCTCGGCCATCTGCTGCGCGGCGATCAGCTGCGCAAGATACGCAAGGTCGATGGCAACCCGCGCGAACCCCATCCCATTGACGTACTGATGATCCCGGTCGGCGGCGTGTACACTCTCAATGGACTCGACGCCCAGAAAGTCGTCGAGCAGCTCAAGCCGACGCGCTATGTCCTGCCCATGCACTACGGCACGCGCGTCTACACCGATCTCTTAGATTTGACCTATTTCCTCGACGAACAGAAGATGGGTAAAGTGGAACGTTTGCAACGCAGCAACGAGATAACCATCGATCCGGCATCCAAGCCGCCGGAGCAACCGCTTATTGCGATCCTCAATTGGGAGCAAAAAGGCAAAGAGAACTAACCACAGAGTTACCGAGAACACAGAGAAGCAACCCCAGAGAGAACAAAATAAAAAAAGTCAAACGGCACGCAGACACAATCGCTTGCGAATCTGTCCTGGTCTTTTGTTTCTTGTTTTCTCTGCGTTCCTTTCTCTGTGTTCTCTATTTGAGGGGTTCGTTTCACCTCTGATTGCCGCGGATGGCTTCGTAGGCAAAACCGGCACTGTGGCGCACTTCGGGGTTGTCGTCGGCCTGGGCGGCGTATTGCAGAGCGCTTAGGGCGGAGGACGAGCCGATCAGGCCCAGGCCGCGGGCAGCGGCCTCCCGCACCTTGGGGCTGGCATCACTGTTGAGCGCCTTGACCAGGGGACCGATCGCTTGTTCGGCGTGGAGCCGGCCCAGGTTCACAGCGGCGGCGGCGCGGGTTTGTTCATCGCCACTACGTAACTGCTGCAAAGCTGTATCGATATCGGCACGAGCGCTGCTGACCGCGGCAGCAGGCATGAGATCCGGGGCGGCGGTCGAGGTGGTGGTGCTAGGTGTGGGCATGGGCAAGGAGGCCGGCGCTTGCGCCGGCGATGGCGACGCCGGCGTATAAGCCGGCTGCACAACCACCGGCTGCTGCACAACGGCCGGCTGCTGAACCACCACGGGCGGTGCGGCCCCAATCACGACCGGCGGCGGGGCCACTACCACGCCGAACCCATAGGGACGATAATAGCCCCAGCCATAGCGATGATAGCAGGGCCGATAGTAGACGGGACCGCCGAAACCGACACCCAGGTAAACGCCGGCCTGGCTGGTGCTCCACGGGCAGCAAACCACGAGCAACGCGGCGAAGCTCAGCTTACGTAACAGGGCCATGGCAGCCTCCTCATCCGTTGCCCCGGAACTCGATACTCACCCGATCCGCCTTCCGAGGTGCAAGACGGAATCCGGGACGCTAGGGATGTAGCCGAAGCCAGCACGCAATGTCAAGATCCGTCCGGATCATCCCAGATCTGGGGATCGGCAGAGCACGGCCGCAGAATTGAATGGCAAGGGCAAACACTCGCCTTGACACGCTTCTGTTAGCCGCTATAGTCCTGCCCTTCCACCTGAAAACAGGGGAGAACTCGGAACACCCCAGCCGGTATTCGGAACGTGATGTGCCATTTTGCATTTCATGCTTCGGATTGCGGCTTTCCGCGCAGCGAGAGAGGGATGCACGCTATGCCGGACCGGACAACGACCGTGGCCATGCTCCGCGAGTCGATGGCACGTTTCGTGGCTGAACGCGATTGGGGGCAATTCCACAGTCCCAAGAACCTCGCCATGGCCTTGGCAGCCGAGGCAGCGGAATTGATGGAGCATTTTCTGTGGATCGACAACGACGCTTCCTATGCTCTTATCCGCGATCCAGTGCAACGGCAAGCGGTGGCCGATGAAATTGCTGATGTGGCCGGTGTGGTCTTCGCCCTGTGCAACGCTCTCGACCTGGATCTGAGCGATGCCGTGGCCAGTAAGATGGCGCGCAATGTCCAGAAATATCCCGTGGAGAAATGCCGAGGTCGCTATCGGGTGGAAGAGAAATGAGGCAAGGGGGTGGGTCGTGCGTCATCGCCGCCTCACGGGGGCTGGGTTGATGCTGGGAGCGTGCCTGCTGCTTGGGTCCGGGAGGCTGTACGGCCAGGGGGAAGTCATCGCCACCGCGGTGACGGCTCCTCCGCGAGCGAACGCTCCCGGATCGCCTCCGCGGATCATTCAACCGGCGTCGTATGTTCCGGAATCTTCTTCACCACCGCCGCCTGCACCCAGGCTGCCGCCAACCGTCCAGCTCAACGACACGACTCAGACCGACGGGACACCAATTCCACCAGCGGCAAAGACCAGCGAGACACCGATGCCACCGGCAGCAAGAACCGGCGGGACACCGATGCCACCGGCGGCGTTGTCCGTCGAGGTGGTGGGACCGGATCAGCTCGTGCTGGGCCAACCGCTGGCTCACGAAATCGTGATCCGCAACATGGGAGGGCAGCCGATTGCTCAGGTCCATGTCGAGGAGCCGGTGCCGATCGATGCTCGCGTCCGGAAAGCCGATCCGCCGGCCGTGAAACACGATAACCGCCTGGTCTGGGATCTGCCTCTTCTCGAAGCGGGCGGCGAACGGCGTCTCCAGATCGAATTGGAACTTGGCCGTCCGGGCAGGCTAGATGTGCGGCCCTACGTGAGTTTCCAAAGCAGCAACGGTCTACGCACGCAGGTGGTGCGCCCGCCCTTCTGTCTGCAGATCAGCGCCGACCATACTCAGGTGACACGGGGGGAACGCATCCGTTTCCGCATTCAGCTGGCCAACTACGGCGATGCACCGATCCGCAACATCAAGATCTATGACATGCTGCCATCTGGACTGCACCATCCTCGTGGCCCCAAAATCGGCGTCGAGCATTTCGGCGACCTGTTACCGGGCCAGACTCGGGAGCTTCCTCTGGAGACAACAGCCGTGGAATCCGGCACGTTTCGTCACGAGGTCTTCGCCCAGGCCGATCGCGGCATCGAGGCCAAAGCCGCTGTAGATGTGGTCATCATGGAGCCGAACTTGACACTGCGGATAGACGGCCCGGACAAAACTGTTGCGCAGCGCGAGGCGGACTTCGATCTGGAAGTTACCAATCCTGCGGCGCTGACGGCGAAGGATGTTCGCCTGGTGCAGGCACTGCCGCCGACGTTCGAAGTTGTCTCGGCCACCGGGGCCTCTTTCGACAGCAGCCATCATGCCCTGGTCTGGTCGCTGACTGATCTGGGCGCCGGCCAACGGCATCGGGTGACGTTTCGCATCAAGGCCCACGGCAGTGGCGCTTGGCCGATGATTGCCACCCTCCAGAGCGCGAATTTCCCAGAAGCACGCGTCAGCCACACACTGCACATCGAAGCAACGGCCCTCTTGAAGCTGGAGGTGCATGCCCGCGAAGAACGCTTGTCCCTCGGCGCGGAGACGGTCTTTCGCATCCACGTTTTCAACAAGGGCGACGCTCCCTGCCCCGGGGTGCGGCTAACGGCTGTGTTGCCGGAATGCGTGGTCCCCTTCAAGGCGGAGGGACCAAGCAGCGGACAGATGGAGCATCGGCAAGTGCATTTCGCACCGCTGGCCCGGCTTGATGCTCACGGCGACGTGATCTATTCCCTTCACGTCCGCGGCCAACAGGAGGGCAAAGGCTCTCTCCACGTCGAGTTGACGGCTGAGAATCAGGTTCCGGCAGCGAAAGAACTGAGCATCCAGGTCCACGCAGGGGAAATTGCCAAGTCCATACCGGGAGAGATGTTGCGATGAAGGCACGAAAAAATAGTGAACTTTTGGAAAATATTTGGTTGCCAAACGGCCTCGAGGTGGTTATGGTAAGTCTCTCCCCTCGCTTTTACAGGAACCACATCCAGAGCATGAACCAGGTGAACCAACGCCAGGACGAGCGTTTACCAGGGGGAAGGATTCCCCCGTTTTTCGAGGCCATCTGCCATTGATCTTGAGCGGGAAGAGGAGCGTTGTTAAGATTCGGCCGCGTTACGGATGACGGGTCAGCCGTCCGCCGTCCGACCGCAATAAGCCCTTCTGCAACGTTACTGCTTGTCCCGCCGGAACCGGGAGCGTAGCGATCACGACGCGGTGCGTCCACGGAGGGGGTGCCGCGCGCGTGAAGGGGGAGAAGAGGAGGTTGGTCATGAGTACGAACCGCACACAGAAGGAACAGGTTCGTGTCCATATCCGCTGGATGATCCGCCGGGACATGCCGGAGGTCTTGCAGACGGAGCAGGAGAGCTTCGAATATTCCTGGACCGAGGAAGATTTCTTGCGCTGCCTGCGCCAGCGCAATTGCATCGGCATGGTGGCCGAGCAGGGCGAGAAGGTAGTCGGCTTCATGATCTATGAGCTGCACAAGAACAAGCTGCACATCCTTAATTTCGCTGTCAGTCCTTGCTTCCGCCGTCTCGGCGTCGGCGCCCAGATGGTGGCCAAGCTGATTAGCAAGCTATCCAGCCATCGCCGCACACGCATCACGCTGGAAGTGCGCGAGACAAACCTGGACGCGCAGCTGTTCTTCCGCAAGCAGGGCTTCCGGGCCGTACGCGTGCTGCGTTCCTTTTACGAAGACAGCGGTGAAGACGCCTATCTTCTCCAGTATCGCCTTGCCGACGATACTGGCGAGGATTTTGAGGATACCGTCAATCGCATCGCCCAGTATGAGGAGAGTTGAGACATACCAGAAACCGTCGCGCGGAGCATGTCAACGCCCAGGTAAGGGCTGCCAGAGCGTTGACACGCTCTGCGCGACAGTTTTTATCTGGGCGAACTCTTCCGATTATACGGCTTGCAACTCTTCCTGATACGACGATTTTTCCATATTTCCCTTGATTGCCGGTCATTCCTTTTTTAAGCTCAATAACAATCCCGGTTTCGCACGCCGGGGAAGCATCTCCATTCACCATCGAGGAGGCATCACAATGCGTACCTGGATGAGATTGATTCCGGCCGTTTTGCTGGTCATCGCTTTCACGAACTCGGCCCGTGCCGCTGATGTGGAAACCGACAAGAAGATCGACCAGTTGAAGACTGAAGTAGCCCAACTCCGCAAAGACCTGGACAACCTCAAAGTCGAAGTGAATGCGCGCGGTGCCAGGGTTGCCGAAGACCTGCAAGAGATCAAAAACCTCCTCCGCGACATGGCCAACCGGCCGCCCCTCTCCCGTCAGTCTGGCTACGATCCGCGTTCGTTGCTTCCTGGCGCTCCCTCTGCTACTCCCCTGCCGACCACCGGGACGATCACACTGCAAAACGTGTATCCGGCGCCAGCTACCGTGCGCATCAATGGTCAGCCATATTTCGTCGATGCCAATCAGACCCGGGAAGTCCGCAACGTCCCGATTGGCCCCTTCCAGTATTCCGTGGACGTGGAGGGTTACGGTACGGTCGAGCCGCTGCGCAGCGATACCTTGCGGCCAGCGGGCTATCTCATTCGCATCTACCCGCGCATGCCGTTGTAACAGGCATGATTGTCACAATCGACGGCCCGGCCGGCGCCGGCAAGAGCAGCGCCGCCCGGAGCTTGGCACAACATCTGGGCTTCGAGTTTCTGGACACCGGTGCCATGTATCGCGCCGTGGCCCTGGCGGCCTTGCGCGCCGGCATCAACCTGCACGATGAGTCAGCCCTGGCTGGACTCGTCGCGGGGCTGCGTTTGCAGATGCCGCCGGGCGGCCGAGTGCTGCTGGATGGCGAAGATGTGACGGTGCTGATCCGCACGCGCGAAGTGACAGCGGCGACCGGCGCCGTGGCCGATAGCCCTGCCGTGCGCCGCCGTCTGGTGCAGATGCAGCGCGACATTGCCCAAGGCCGTAACATGGTCTGCGAAGGCCGCGATCAAGGCACGATCGTCTTTCCGAATGCAGTCTGCAAATTCTTCCTGAATGCCGATCCCCTGGAACGCGCCCGGCGGCGGCAACGCGAGATGGAAGCGCGCGGCGAGCGTGTCGAGCTGGAACAATTGCTGCGCGAGCAAGAGATCCGCGATCAGCGCGATGCCGCCCGCGATCTGGCACCGATGAAGCCGGCTGCGGACGCCATCCTGCTGGATAGTACGCGGCTGACTCCGAAGCAAGTCGTCGAAGCGATGGCCGCTGAGGTCCGCCAGCGTCTGTCGGCTCATTCGTGAGGTGACAGCGTCGATGCGGACGGAATATTCGTGGCTGCTGTACGAGGCCGGTTTTTGGCTGACGCGGACCCTTCTGACGTGGGGGTTCCACTATCGCTATGAAGGCAGCCAGAATGTGCCCCGCAGCGGGCCGGTCCTGCTCCTTGCCAACCATCAGAGTTTTCTCGATCCGCCGATCGTCGGCTGCGCCATCCGCCGTCATCTTTGTTTCCTGGCGCGCAAGACCTTGTTTCGCAATCGCTTCTTCGCTGGCCTGATTCGCCGCCTCAATGCCGTGCCGGTCGATCAAGAAGGCATCGCCAAGGAAGGGCTGAAAACCATTCTCGAAGAACTCAAAGCCGGTCAGGCCGTACTGGTGTTTCCTGAAGGAAATCGCACCCACACGGGAGAAGTGCAGCTGCTCAAGCCGGGGATTTTGCTCTTGATAAAACGCATCGAGACGCCGATCGTGCCCATCGGCATCGCCGGCGCGTTCGACGCCCTGCCGCGGACACGGAAATGGCCGAAGCTCTCGCCGTTCTTTCTGCCCACGACGGGTGCCGATCTCGCGGTATCGATCGGCAAACCGATCCCTGCCGCGCGCTATCGCGATATGCCGCGTGAGCAAGCGCTGGCGGAGCTGCGCGAGGAATTGCAACGCGCCAAGGAACGCGCGGAACACTTGCGGCGGAAGAAAAGCAACGGATCACCGAGTCACAGAGAAAAACACAGAAAATAAATGACAAGAAGAGTATTTTTCTTTTTTCGAGTATCTTTTTTCTTTTCCCTTCTTCTCTGTGTTCTCTCTGTGATTCGGGGGTTCGTTTTTTTTACCTCAGTAAGTGCGTTCGCAGTTTGCGGATAGCTTTGTATTTCTCGTCACTGATGCGTTCGACAGGGACGCGCAGCTCTTGGGACATATCCTGCACAGACCAGCCCTCGAAGCTCATTTGCAGGATACGTTGCTGTCGCGGCGACAACACCTCTGCGGCGGCCCGATCGACGACTTCGCGTTCTTCGCGGAGTCGACGGCGCTGGGGATCGCGGCGGTCGGCAACGCTATCGATGGCCGGCGCGAACTTCCGCGCCCGTTGGATGCGTTTCTTGACCGTGTCGATGGCTCGCAGAAATTCGCGGTGCTCCTCGCCTTGGCCATGCAGCGCTTGCTCCCAGGCATCCGCCGGCACGCGCTCCAGCAGACGGCGAAACACTTCCTGCGTGCAATCACTCCAGCTGTCCAGGGGCAGATGGGCATTGCGCCAGCAGGTGGCGCAATAGCGGCTCATGTCGGCGATGGCCTGGGCCGTTTCCCGCGGCGTCTGTACCGCCGCCTGTCCGGGAGCCGCGTTCACCGATAACGCCGTTCCCAGGACCACAGCCATGACGTAAGGCCGTTTGATCGTCGAACGTTTCATGCACAAACCTCCGTGACAAGACACGGGCTTGCAAAGACTCTCCTGGAAATGGACAGACACGTCATGAATTCTCGCTACCCTATTTTACCAAAAAATCATGCGGACAGAGGCTGCTCGACCACTGCCTCCAGACGTTGCCAGAACTGCCGTAGCACGTCGATGCTGTCGCTGGGCAGACCGCCGCGCGCATAGACAGCCCGCGCATACAAGCCAGCGAGGCGCTGTAGATCGGCCTCCAGGGCCGGCACTTCCGCACCGACGCGGCTGGCAAATTCCAGCGGCGTCTCGCCGGGCTGTCGGCCCAGATCACGCTCGCGCGCCCACGCCTGAACCGCAGCAAAGGTATAGCGAATCAGCTCCGGTAGCGCCATCCTGATTCGCCCATCTGCGAACGGATTACGGAACGAAGTGAACGGCCGTTCACGCCATTGCTGTTCTTCTTGCTGGCCCTGTTCTTCTTCTTCGGTTGTCCGTCGTTTGCCGCCGAAAAGATTCGCCCAGAAATTGCGCAAGGCATCGAGCAGTCGCCGCGCCCAATCGGTGAAGTGCGCCAAGAACTGCAAGCCGGAACGCAATACAAAGAACAGCACCGCCAAAGCGAGGACGGCAAATACGATCCACTTGAGAATCGCAGCGACGCGACTAACTACATTGCGTATCGCAGAAGAAGACGTTTTCGAGGAAGAACGCGCCCCGGAGCGCTCCGGCGCATCTTTATCCGAACGCTGTTCGCGTTGGTCCGAGGAGCCGCGCGTGTCGTTCTCGCCTCGCACTTGCTTGGCGGCGTTTTTCTCCGCCTGTCGATCAGGCCCGGAACCGGGATCGCCTTGGTTCGGATTCGAGTTGTTGTTCTGAGCTTTCTGACCTTGGCCGCTGCTCTGTCCTGGGCTGTTTTGGCTCCTTGCTTGCGCGGGGGACTGGCCCTTCCCTTGCTTCGTCGCCGCACCGCGCTCGCCCTTTTGTTGCCCCCTGTCGCCTCCGGAATCGACGTCGTTCTTTTTTTCTTCCGAAGCGTCCGCACCTGGCCGGCCTTCGCCTTTGCCTGCCTCGCCGCCTTTTATGGCATACTTCGAGGCGCCGCGCTGGGGCGACTTCGCCGCGGACACGGAGAACAACGAATACTCCGCATGGGGCCGCGGCAACAGGGCGCCGAAGAGCAGCAGCGCCGCAATGAGCGACCCGCCCATCGTCAGCCAGACGCCGGTCATGGCCCTGGGCATTTGCAGCCGCCGCTGCCGGAGATAGCGGCGCAGACTCAGAAAACAGGTCGTCAGCAACAGACCCAGACCGCAGCCGACGTACACGATCATCAGCCAAAAGGAGCTGTGCCGGCGCTCGACATCCTCTGCGGGAATAAGCGCCTGGCCCAGTCCGAACAGCGGCAGCGCCGCCAATGAAAAATAGACCACCCAGACACCCAATATCCGTTTTTTGTTACGCTCCTCCCGATAGCGTCGCCAGCGTTGCAACCAGCTTTCCCCCTCGCTCGCTTCCACGATCGGCGTGGGAGTGCTCGCTGGCTCCTCCAGTCCCGCTGCTTGCAGCAAGCCCTCAGCGTTGACGTCGGTTTCTTCGTCCATATGGGTGCAGTCCCAGGTCAAGCGATGAGCACACCACCAGACCAGGCCGATCAGGCCGGCATTGATAAGAAAACTCAACCCTCGCATGCCGCCATCTTCGGGATATTCGACGAACATCTGCATGCCCAGCCAGGTGAGAAAGCCCAAAGGCACTGCGTAAAGAGCGGCACGACTGCTCATCTCATCCAGCATGGTCATGCGCGCGATCAGCACGGCGCCAAAGACAAAGAAGAAGAGAATCCAGCGCATACGCTCGACGTATTCACCAACGTACAACACATTGAGCAGGAAAAACACGAGACTGGCCACCAGGCCCATGATGAGGGCCGGACTGATGGCCAGAGCAACGTAATCGGCGAGCGTCTGATCATGCTGGTCGGTGGACATGGCTGCGCCTCAAGGGAATCGAGCGTCTCTCAAGAATCATAGCAACAATGCAAGGAGAATAGGGAATAGGGGATCGGGAAAAGCGGCATTGGGCCGCTCTATTCCCTATCCCCTATCGTCCACGACCACAGCTTGAGCCTACGGACTGACGGACAAGACGGTAGGGCAAGCGGCTCGCCTGCCCATTTTCCAGCCCGCAAGCTGCTTGCCCTACGTCTTGTCGGCTCGCTCTACAGTCCCACTTGCCTCGCGTTACAAGGACTTGTCCGTGAAGAGGAGATCAAACATCCTGGCGTCCTTGAACATCCCCAGCGCACTGGCCTCCAGGCTCAGCAGCGCATCGAGACGCTGTACCGCCTGCGCATCGGCCTGCTGCCACAGAGCCAACGCCGAAGATAACTGCGCCTGATAGGCGTTCCTCACATTGTTCAACAAAAGGGCGAAGTCGGCGAACACCTGATCTGTGATCGATAAAGGCGCCCCTTGCTGGCTCGGTGAGTTGGTGGGGACGCTGGTGCTGCTGAGGGCGCTTAAGCTCGAAGCAAGGCTTGTTCCGTTCGTGGCCGTTATCGGGGTCGCATGCAAGGCATCGGAGCCGCTGCCGCCGTCGGGAACATTGAGATCGGCAACGGCCAGATTGCGGTTGGCTGTGTCCATCGCCAGGGTAGCGTACATGACGGAACTGCTGTCGCTACTGTGGCCCAGCCCCAGGACATGGCCCAACTCATGGATCACCGCCGTCCCGAAATCATACTGCCCCGAACCGATTTGCGTCGGATCGCTGCCAGCGTACCAGTCCCACCCCTGGATCATCGTTACCTGATCGGCATCGGTTGTAACGCCGAGCACCCCTTGGGCGACGCCGCCCAGGGCGCTGGTCGTGTCCATGCTCAGGGTGGCGTTGGCCTGCGTCGGGTCGCTGACCAAGACGATCGATACGCCGTAAGGAGCAACCGTCGCATCCACGGTGTTGACCGCATCGGTGATGCGGGCCAACTCATCGCTGGTCAGCTCGCCATTGCTGTTATCGACGTACAGGTCCACTTCGCCGCCCAGCAAGCCCCCGGCGGTAGCTGTGCTATCGGAGGAATCGGTCGTGAGTCCTGCCCAGCAGCCACTGCCATGATTGACCAGCTGGATCGTCTTGGTATGCGTGGTGCCATCGGCCAGCTTCACCTCGATCGCGTAGGAGCCAGCGCTGAGGCCTTTGGTCTGCCAGAGATAGAGATAGGCGCCAAAGACGTTCTGCAAGCCCTCCTTGTTGGTGGAGACCGGCGTGAAGGGAGCGCCGACCGGGTTACCGTTGGAATCCAGCGCCTGAATTTGCAGCGACGTGACAGCGCTGAGACTGGTAATGGGGCAGCCATTGTTGTCGGTCAGCAGGAACAGGATGGGGATGGTACGGTTGACCTCGAAGGGCAGACCGAGACTCACAGGCGGCAGCAAACAGAATTTGTAATTGACCTGCTCGGGAGTTGAGAGTGTGCCGCTGCTACTGAGGTCATTGGCATCGCCGCTATAGATTGCCTCGACGACCTGGGGACCGACGGGCAGGTTCGAGACCGTGATCGAGGCGGTACCGTCCGAAGAGAGGGCGACTGTGCCCAAATCCGCACCGGTGGTCGTATCCACGAAGTCTACGCTGCCCGTCGGCGTGCCCACACCAGGGCTAACCACGCTTACCGTGGCCGTGAAGGTTACCGGCTGGCCATAGATGATCGGATTGGCCGAGGAAGTCAGCGTCGTCGTCGTCGTGTCCTGGTTAACCACCTGGCTAACAGCATTGCTGGTACTGCCGAGGTCGTTGGCGTCGCCGCCGTAGACCGCTGTAATGCTGTGGCTGCCGACGGCCAGTGTGGAGATACGGAAAGTAGCCACACCGTTATTATCCAGACTGACCGTCCCCAGAACAGTACTGCCATCCTCAAAGGTCACGGTCCCCGTCGGCGTGCCGGCGCCGGGACTGACCACACTCACCGTGGCTGTGAAGGTCACAGGTTGGCCGTAGACTGAAGGTTGGGAAGAGGCGAGAGTGGTCGTGGTGGAATCTTGATCAACACTCTGGATGACGGTGTTGCTGGTACTGCCGGCATCGTTCGTGTCGCCGCCGTAGATCGCGGTAATACTATGGTTGCCGACAGATAGCGAGGCGATGCTGAAGGTAGCCACGCCGCCGCTGAGAGTGCCCGTCCCCAGTTCGGTAGTGCCCTCGTAGAAGGTCACGGTCCCCGTCGGCGTACCGGAACCAGGGCTGTTAGCGCTGACGGTAGCGGTTAACATGACGCTTTGGCCGTACACCGAGGGAATAATCGACGAAGCCAACGTCGTCGTGGTGCTGTCTTGATTGACAACTTGCGTCACGGTATTGCTGGTGCTGCCGGAATCGTTGGCATCGCCGCAGTAGATCGCCGTGATGCTGTGGCTGCCGACGGCCAGCGTAGAAGTGGTGAACGTGGCCACGCCGTTAGTGAGGGCCTCTTTCGCCAAGATGGTGTTGCCATCTTCGAAGACCACTTCACCCGTCGGCGTTCCAGCACTGCTGACCGTGGCCTGGAAAGTCACGGGCTGGCCATAGACAGAGGGATTGCCCGAAGAAGTCAGTTGGGTTGTGGTTGACGACACGCCCCCTATCACGGTCGTATTCATCGGCACACTGAGCGAGCCTGTGGTGTTGGTGTTGGCCCCGGTCCAGGCAAGGTTGGCGATGTCGGTGATGGTGCCGCTCGCGTTGGAGGCCACGGTAACGGTGAAAGTCAGAGTAGCGGTTGCGCCGGGGTTCAGTGTGGCCGTGGCCGTCAGCGTATTGCTGTTGGCAGTGGAAGGCTCCGTAATCGTCCACCCTGTTCCGCCGGCCGTGCCGGAAACAGACCCGCCGGCACTGCCAGAAACATAGCTGGTATCGGGGGGAACCTCATCGGTCAGCGTCACGTTAATTGGCTCGCCTTCGCCGTTGGTCACGTTCACCGTGTAGGTGATGGTCTGGCCAGTCTGGCCGGCTTGTACGGTCGTTACCGAGGGAGTGCCCGTGAAGTCCACCTGCAGTTCGGTAGCGCCGATGTCGATTAAGCCGTTCACGAGGCGCGGCAAGCCGCGCTGATCGGTAGCATCGCTGCTGCTGGCGACGCCTTCGGCGGCAGCAATGGCCGCTGCGGCGCTGGGATCGCCTGTGCCGATGGTGGGGCTGGTCGCCATCGGCACGATCGTTTGCGTAGGTCCGAAGTTGTAGCCCAATTGGCCGAAGAACGAAGTCAACTGAGCGATGGTGTATTGACCCACGATATCGCCGTGGACGCCGTTGCTCAGGTTGCTGCCTGTACCGTCACCGATGAAGTCATCATCGCTAGAAGAGAATGTGCCAAACACGTCGGTGTCGGTCGCCGCCGTATTCAGGGCCAGGATAGTGTTCTCCAGGGAAGCAGTGCTGACGGAAGGACCGACGTACAGACCGCCGGCTTGGTCCGTACCACTGGTTGTGCCAGGAGAGCCGGGCTGGCCGTCGGGCGATAATTGGGTTGGTGGAGTGGTGGCATTGTTGACGATGCCCTGGCCAGGCTTGCCAGCGGCACCGGGTGTGGCGGCAGTGATAGTATTGTAAGCGAAGGTGGCATTGAGCAGACTGACGCTGCCGCTGCCCAGATACAGTCCGCCGCCCTGTCCAGAAGCCGCGTTGCCGCCGTTGCCAGCGTTGCCACCGACACCTTGGCGGCTTGGTACCGTGAGGTATGCTTTTGCACTGCCGGCGTTGCCGCCGTTGCCGCCCGCGCCGCCGGGGCCGTCGCTGAGGGTGTTGTTGGCGAGCGTAGCGTTGATCAGCTTGAGGGCACTGGTGGTGGCAAAGATCCCGCCGCCGCTGATGGGGGCCGCGTTGCCGCCGTTGCCACCGTTGCCACCGGAGCCGCCGTAGTCTTGACCAACGCTGCCGTTGCCGCCGTTGCCGCCCGCGCCGCCCGCGCCGCCCAAAAGTTCGTTATTGGCAACGGTCGAATTGACCAGAGTAAAGGCGCCGCCGTTGACATACACGCCGCCGCCTTGGCCCACGCCGGCATTGCCGCCGGCGCCGCCGGCGCCGCCGTTGCCGCCCGTGTAATAAATGCGACTGGAGTAATAGTAATAACCGCCCGCACCGCCTGTACCACCCGCACCGCCGTGGGCGCCGTTATAGCTGATATCGGTATTCATCGCGGTCAGCACACTGTTGCCGGTGGCGAACACGGCACCTCCTTGTCCCGCGCCGCCGTTGCCGGCGCTGTTGCCGCTGCTGCTTTTGCGGTCGTAACCGGGAGGATTAACTCTGTAGATGAGAGTAACGCCGCCATTACCGCCCTGGCCGCCTTGACCGCCAATACTTCCATTGAAGTCAAGAGCCACGGCATTCATGGTGACGGTACTGGCATTGACGTACAAACCGCCGCCCTGGGCAGTGCCGCCGATATTGCCCAGTCCGCCGTTGCCGGCGATGCCGCCGCCGCCGACGGTCTTGGTTTCTTTCGCTGTCAGGCCTTCGGCTACACCGCCACCGGCCCCAGGGCCACCTAAGCCGCCCATCGCGATATTATCCTCGATCGACGCGTTGGTTAACGTAAGGGCACCCTGCTGAACGTATACCCCGCCCCCCAAGGCTGAACCGGCGACACCGCCCGAACCCCCGTTGCCGCCCGCCCAACTACCGATGCTGCCCTCACCACCCACTCCCCCAAAACCGCCCTCTCCGCCCTGGGCTTGATTGCCGAAGATCACGACATTGTTGAGGTTGATGATGGTATTGCCACTACCTTCCACAGCGAGGCCGCCGCCTTCGGCGATTCCGCCGTTACCGCCCGTACCGCCGTTGCCGCCCTGGGTGCCGCTGGTGGGGTTGCTAATTCCGCCTAGGAGGCGTTGTCCGCCCTTGCCGCCGGATCCGGCTATGCCGCCATATCCGCCCAGCGCCGCGTTGGAAAGGAATTCGACCGGGGCAGCGTTGCTAAGGCCGGCATTAATCTGGAGACGGACGCCGGCACCGGCCAGATAGGCGCCGCCGCCGACCGCCATTCCTGCTGCACCGCCGTTGCTGCCGTTGCCGCCCGAAGTCGTGGGGGTTCCTGTGATACCGCCTTGGCCGCTGCCGCCTTGTCCTGAAAAGGCAAGATTCGATTCGAGGACAGCGCCGTTGTTCAGAGTGACGCTGGCACTCAAGGCGTACAAGCCACCGCCGTAGGCATCGCCGCCTTTGCCTCCGTTTCCAGGGAGCGTGCCGGAGCCGCCAGTCCCGCCTGTTCCCCCATTACCGGGCGGAGGCATATTCCCAGGCAACGGATTGGCGTTCAAAGAACTGTCATAGATCCCTGTATAGATTCCGCTGAGCGATACACTTCCCCCCTGGACGAACATCCCGCCGCCCAAGGCCGTGCCGCCGGCGCCGCCCTGACCGCCTATTTTCCCGTTGCCGCCCGGACCGCCGACGCCGGCATGAATTTCACTATCCTGGATGGTTGCGCTTGCTTCCATTATCACGGTGGCATTCGAAGCAAACACACCGCCGCCTTCGTCGCTGTTTCCTTGCCCGCCGGCGCCGCCCACCCCGGAAGTACC
>JAJPHU010000143.1 GCA_021325115.1 Planctomycetota bacterium
AGAGCAAGAAAGTGCTGATAGGTGGCATGTTTGAAGTCCCAAGGTTTTGGGTCGGCCATGCGCCGCAATTCACGGCCCGTAGAAGAATCCCAAATCAGACAGACACCGCTGATGCCGAACAAGCGTTGGCCGTCGGCGCTGAAGCGGAGATGCTCAACGGACGACACGTCCGTATCAGCGGATGCGGGCAGCAACTTTCCTGTCGCTGCATCCCACAGACGAATGACCCCGTCAGGCGAGGCCGTCGCCAACGTCTTACCGTCGAGAGAGAAGGTGATTTCAAAAACACCGCCCTGCGGAGACAAGCGGTAGACTTCCTTGCCTGTCTCTACGTCCCGCAGAACAAGCCCCCACTGAGAACCGCCAAAGGCCACACGCTTGCCATCAGGAGAGAACGCCGCCGACGCAGCCATCGGAAACGGATGTGTCCAGCGTTGGATTTCCTTGCCATCCTGCAAATTCCAGACGCTTACCTCACCCTTATGCTGGCCTGGGAGATTTTGCGGCAAGGAAGCAAGAAAATGGCCATCCGGCGAAAAGACCAGCTTTAGTTTCGCATCGCCAGGCCGTTTCAGTTCGCGGATAAGTTGGCCGGTTGTCACATCGTGGATATAAATGGTATCCGAAAAGTTGCTGAAAGCGACGGATTTGCCGTCGGGAGCGAAGGCGATGCTCCAGACACCAAGGAAGCCCCTAAAAGGAATGCGTTGAAGCGTCTCTCCCGTAGTCGTATCATATAGCCGGATCTGGTTGTCCGGGTGTGCCACGGCGAAACGCTTACCATCAGAAGATAGCGAGGGATAATAGTTGATGGCTGGTTCCTTGATACGGACGCGGCGGCGGACCCGGCCCGTAGTGGTATCGAGGATTTGCACCGTGGGGATCCCTTGCGTGTCTACATCGATGCCAATGAAACTGTTGCTCAGCCAGCGACAGGACGTTTGTTTATGACCCTGAGGTAAATCAAAACGCTGCACGAGCTTACCAGTTGCTGCATCCCAAATGCGCAAACCCTTATCTGCGCTGGAGAGAAGACGTTTGTTGTCTGAAGAAAAGAGCAAAGCGCGAAGATAAGGGTGCCGCAAGCGTCCTGACCCCACGCGCGCAATCGCTTCATCCGGCAGCGGATCGCCTTGCAAATCAACGCGTGGTTTGCGGGCTTGTGGGGAGCGGGGGGCCTCAGTTCCCTGGTGTTCGTCGAACGTTGGAGACTTGGACGCCGGTTGCTCCGCCGATGATGAAGGGCCAGGAACAGCCATGCGGTAGCCGACGGCGGCGAAACCGAGCATCGCCAGCAGCGATAATGTCGCCATTCGTTTCAGCGTCACCGCGCCTTTGACAAAACCACCAGCGAGGCCCGCTGCAGATGTCGCTGCCAACGTTTCCCCCGCCAGCGCTTGCGCCGCCAGATGCACAGTCGAAAGCGTCAGCAGCGAGGGAAGCGACGCGTTCGCCGATGGTTCGATCAAGAGCGCGGCCAACAGACCGGCGGGAGCCGTGAAGCCGCGACGGGTCAATCGCCGTTGCAACAGCTCGCGCGCTCGCGCCAGACGAGCCGTGACGGAGCTTTTCGGCCAGCCTAATTCGACTGCAGCCTCCTCGTGCGTTTTGTCGGCCAGATAACAGAGGACCAGCGGCATCCGATATTTGTCCGGCAAACGCTCGATCTCTTCGTCCAGTACCGCCCGCAGCTCCGCGGCAGCCAAAGTCTCACTGGGATCATCGTGAATGTTAGGCTTTCCAGCCTGACCGACGAGCTGCTGCCGGGCCAAACGCCTCCGCGCCTTGTGGGAAATGCGCGAAGCGACGCCGTGCAGCCAACCGGCCAGCGCTTCTTGCTTGCGGATAGCGGCGGCGTTGCGAACAAGGACAAGAAACGTTGCTTGAAACGCATCTTCCGCTTCGTGGACATCGCCAAGAATGCGGCGGCAGACGGCAAGGACCATTGGTCCATGTCGCTGCACCAACAGGGTGAAGGCTGCCTCTTCGCGGCGGAGGCGAAAGCGTTCCAGCAAGTCCGCGTCGTTCAAGTCCTGGACGCAAGCGGGATCGGTCAACTTCCGCAGATGTTCGAGAACCCTTTGTAGGGTGGATGCGTGCATGGGTAGTTCCCTCACCAAGTGATCTCCACCCTTATAGTGCCGCCGCACGCACGTTTGACCAAGGGATTTCGTCGAGAAATCAGCCGCGGCCGACAAACGGCATCTTCGTGGCCATCACCGTGAGAAACAGCACATTGGCATCAAGCGGCAGGCTAGCCATATACACAACGGCGCGGGCGACGTGCTCCACGTCCATCGTCGGCTCGACGGCGATTTGCCCATTCGCTTGCAGAATTCCCTGCTTCATTCGCGCCGTCATGTCCGTGTCGGCGTTGCCGATGTCGATTTGGCCGCAAGCAATGTCGTATTTTCGACCATCCAGAGCGGTTGATTTGGTCAGTCCGGTGATGGCGTGCTTGGTGGCCGTGTATGGGGCCGAGTTGGGACGCGGCGTATGGGCCGATATCGAGCCGTTGTTGATAATGCGTCCGCCGCGCGGCGACTGTTCTTTCATCAGCCGAAACGCCGCCTGCGTGCAGAGAAACGCACCGGTCAGGTTAACATCGACGACGCGCCGCCATTGCTCGATTGTCAATTCTTCCAAGGGCAAGGGCGGAGCGCTGGTGCCAGCATTGTTGAACAATAGATCAAGCCGGCCGAAAGTTTCCTTGATTTTCTCGAACAGTTTCCGCACCGATTCTGGATCGCTTATGTCGGCTACAATCGGCAGCGCTCGTGCAGCATCTCCTTTTGCCTGAGCCGCCGTCTCTTCCAACGTCTGGGCATGACGCCCGGCCAGCACTACCGAGTAACTTTCGCGCAACAAGGCGAGAGCGGTCGCCCTGCCGATTCCCGACCCCGCGCCTGTGACAAGTGCGATTTTTGAGTTATTAGGCATATACTACCTCAACTACCGATTATTTTTTCGATGATCCGTACCGGCGGCGCCATCGGCTCATGCCGTGCGTTGACGAAACTCATCCGTGCGTAATCGCGGGCCAACAATTTGCGCGTGTCGGCATTGTAAATCTCATGGGTCCACGCCGCGCTATCTGCTGTTGTCTCGCATAGCCAACTGACAATCTCGATGTTTTCCTGTTCTACCGCTGCTGCGAAGTATTGAATCTCATGGCCGCTCTGGAGCGCCCTCCAGCTGTGTTGCAAGGTCTGCTCCGGGGCATGGCCGGTAGCGCGGAGAGCGTCGAGGAAAGCTTCGTCGATCCACTGTAAATACACGGCATGATTGACGTGCTGCACTGTATCCAGTTCGTGGAACTCCACGCGCCGCCGAGTCGTGTACCGCCGCGCATTTTCGGTCGGATGCGGATTGGCCAGACGAATACCGAGATCTTCCGGCTTGTCCTTGAGCGTGAAAGCGTTGGCCCAGGCATCGGGAATGCGGGTCGGTTCGCCCGTGTGAAAATTCATGTACACCCACTCGGCCCGACCCCGCGCCACGCGCTGGCCATCGCGGCCCAAGGTCAAATCATATTCACGGACCGAGCGCACGCCGCGCAGCCCCGACAGCCAGGTGTCAGCCGTCACTTCGTCGCCGTAGTGCGCAAGAGCGAAGTAGCGCACCGACAAGCGCCGCACCACCCAGCCGACGCCGTGTTGATTGTACCAGTCGGGACTGAAGCCCAGTGCGGTGGAGGCTTCGATGGCCGCCTCCTGCATGTAACGGACGAAATAGACCCCGTTGACGTGACC
>JAJPHU010000121.1 GCA_021325115.1 Planctomycetota bacterium
CCTTCGAGTTCCACACGTCCCTCCTCTTCTCCTTTCACCAGAGAGACACACTTGTCCTCGATAGCAGCAAATGAACAGAACGTACCGTCCGGCTCCGTGAGGAGGTTTGCTCCTTCATTACTCAATAGCACTCGATCGGAGAAGTAGTACCCCAATTCTTCGCCTTTCATCAGGCCTCCCAACACGACAGTGAACTCGGTCTTCACCTGGTTGTGAGTAAATACCTGTTCTATGCTCATATCCACCCAGATTTCGCCATTAAGGAAGGGCACCCAGCCGCGGTCGGGATAGGCGCGCGATGGAACTCAACGGCGGAACGATTTCCGACTGTTCACCCAGGAAGGAATACAAACCTGACGCGCCATCGTTCTCTCCTCTCTGAAGGCTCGCCGCCTGGATGGCGCGAAGGTAATCATCGAAAAGCATCGGTTCCGAAGGGCCGATGGAGACATGCTTCCCTTGCCCATCCGAACTCCTAGCTTCGGAGACATCCGACCCAGCATAGGCATTCCATCTTTGTCTTCGACCATCGTACGGTAAATACCTTCTCCGGGGGGCGTCTTCCATGCCCGATCTCCCTCACATCCGTTCAATAACCATCGCCACGGCATTGCCGCCGCCCAGACACAGCGATGCCAGGCCGCGCTTCAGACCGCGTTGCTCCAACGCATACACCAACGTCACCAACACGCGCGCCCCCGATGCTCCAATGGGATGTCCCAGCGCGATCGCTCCGCCGTGGACGTTGACCTTCTCCTCATCGAGTTTCAACTCTTTGCTGCATGCCAACATTTGGGCAGCGAACGCTTCGTTCACCTCGAACAGATCGATTTCCTCCATGCGTCGGTTTGCTTTGGCCAACACTTGCCGTACGGCCAACACCGGAGCGATGAAAATGTCCTTCGGCGCCACGCCGCTGGTGGCATAGGCAACAATGCGGGCCAATGGCTTGGTTCCCAGGCGCTGGGCAGCATGGGCGGAACCGACGACGACAGCGGCCGCACCATCGCTGAGCATCGAAGCATTGCCGGCCGTCACGGTGCCGCCGGCGTGGAAAGCGGGCTTTAGTTTCGCCAGCGTCTCGATGGTCGTCTCGGGACGGATACCTTCATCGCGCGCAACCACTTTCGCTTTCGCGCCACTGCCTACGGTCACAGGAACGACCTCTGCGGCGAACGCTCCTTTTTCCCAGGCGGCGGCGGCGCGTTGCTGACTCTGGGCGGCAAAGCGGTCCTGTTCGCTGCGTGATACGCCGCATTTGGCCGCAATGTGTTCGGCGGCCTCGCCCATATGCCAGTTCTCGAAAGCGCACCACAAACCATCGTGAATCATGGCATCGACTACTTTCTGATCACCGTATTTCCAGCCGGCACGCGCGCCGCATAGAAGGTATGGCGCCCGACTCATGCTTTCGGTCCCGCCGGCAACGATCAACTCCGCATCGCCGGCGCGGATGGCCTGCGCCGCCAACATGACCGCTTTCAGCCCGGAACCGCACACTTTGTTAACCGTGAAGGCGGCAATGCGGTCAGGCAATCCTGCCTGGAGCGCCGCTTGCCGCGCCGGGTTTTGGCCAACGCCGGCCTGAATGACATTGCCCAAGATCACTTCCTCGACCTGTTCGGCTGGTACGCGGGCACGATGTAAGGCTTCGCGGAGAGCGACGGCCCCAAGCTGAGGCGCCGGCACATCCGCGAGAGAGCCGAGAAATTTGCCAATGGGGGTCCGGGCCGCAGAGAGAAGAAAAACGTCGGCCATTCTTGGTTCCTCGAGTGGAGAAGAGAAGGAAATCCACTACCTCAATTATAAGTTGCACGCGGAAGCGAACAATGCGAGGTAGAGACAGACTCAGAGCCAAAAGCGTAAGCAACGGATCCTTTCGTCCGTTCCTTACGCTCCTGGCTCGTCAGCATCATCCGATGAGGCGGCGCAGAAACGCCACGCCGGCAGCGACCTCCGCGAGCCGATTCTCGCCTGTCTCGCGCTCGATGGTCAGCCAGCCGCGATATTCAATCTCTTCAAGCAGGGCCAGATACTTCATCCACTCGATGTCGCCGTGGCCGAGGGGCACTTCCTGAGCGGCCCGGCTCGCACTGGCCTGGCGGGCATCCTTGGCATGGCTATGGACAATGCGGCGGCCCAACGCCTGGACAGCGGCGTAGGGATCGAAGCCATGCAGCAACAGATTGGCCGGATCGAGATTGACGCCCAAAGCGCCTGTGTCAAAGCGGTCGAGAAAAGCAGCTAAAACGGCCCCCTCTTCCAGGCCCGTCTCCAGGGCCAGTATCGCGCCGACGCGGTCACCGTGGCGAGCGAGGGCTGTGAGTGATTCCCGGAGCGTGGCCATTCGCGGCTCGTTTGGATCGTCGCGGACGGCCCCGGCCTGCACGATGACAAGACGCGGTCCCAGGTCGAAGCTGAGCGACAACACTTTCTGGACGTGTTCGAGGCGCGGCTGTTGGTTCTCGACTGCATCAAGCCCGCGCCGCAGCGGACAACCGAGCGCCGTCAGTTCCAGGTTGTGGGCGCGAAGCAGATGACGGAACTCGCGCCGACCTGTCTCGGAGAGTGTGTTCGGCGCCAGATCGCCGACTGCATCTACCTGTACACCGGACACGCCCAGTCGTTCCGCCTCCGCCAAGCCACGCCGCAGCGGCAGTCCAAGCGATTCCAAACGAATGCCGATTTTCAGACGGTTCATGACAGATCCTCGGCAACTACAGACGCCATTGCCATCGGCTCATTTGCTCCAGCAGCACGGCCTGCGTCAAGTCGAATTGTAGTGGCGTGACTGTGATCCAACCCTCGGCGAGAGCGGTCACGTCGGTATCGGGAAGTGGTTCAGGACAAACAAGCTCTGGTTTAGACCAAAAATAGACCCGGCCACGCGGGTCGGTGCGGCGGTCGTAAGCCTCGACGTAAGGGGCGACGTTCTGCGGCACGACACGAATGCCGCGTAGCGGGCCGCGCTCTGGACTGGGGATATTGACGTTGAACAAGGAGCCGGTCTGGGGCTGATGGGCCAGGATTTGCTCGATGACGCGGCGAGCCAACTCGGCGCCGCGGGAGAAATCGAGCGGCTTGAGCTTGGTATACTCCTGCGAGCAAGCGATACTGGTACAGCGAAAGAAGGCACCCTCGATGGCGGCGGCGACAGTACCAGAATAGAGCACGTTGATGCCGGCGTTGGAGCCAGCGTTGAGACCGCTGACAATCACATCTGGTGGCTCAGACAGCAATTCGCGCAGGGCCAGCTTGACGCAATCGGCCGGCCGACCCTCAACCGCCCAGCCGAGCAGCTGTCGCTCTTCATCCAGGACTTCTTGAACGATTAAAGGGGTCGTTAATGTCACCGAATGGCCGGCGGCGCTTTGTTCCGTAGCGGGAGCAACCACCATTACCTCGCCGAGCTTGAGCAACTCCCTCCGCAGAGCGCGCAGGCCGGGAGCGTAAATGCCATCGTCGTTAGTCAACAGAATGCGCACGCCTGCCTCCTTTACAACTTCTAACCTAAGAGCTACCGGACCCAAACGCTCTCCCCCTTGTGAGGAAGGGTAGGGGTTTGATAGTGCTTCTTATTCTTCCAGTTTTTTACGCTGCAGTAGGTGGTGATAGTGCTGGGCGAAGCGGTGGGCCTCGTCGCGGACGTACTGCAACAGCCGCAGCGCCGCCGCGTGCCGGCTCAGGCGCAGCGGCTCTGTCTCGCCGGGGCGGTAAATCTCTTCCGCGCGCTTGGCCAACGCGATCAAACACGGCGGTTCGACGCCCAGGAGGGCAAAAGCGTCCCGCGCCGCATTGAGCTGCCCCTTGCCGCCGTCGATCAACAGAATGTCGGGGAAAAGCTCTTCTTCATCGCCTTCTCCCAGGAGGTTGACACTCCTCGCTCGCCCTGCATTGCGGAAGCGCCGCGTCACCACTTCGCGGATCGAGGCGAAATCATCGATGCCCTGCACCGACTTGATACGGAAACGCCGATAGCCCGGCTTGAACGGCAAGCCGTCGATGAAGCGGACCAGCGAGGCCACGGTGTCACTGCCGCCGAGATGGGCGATGTCTATACCTTCGATGGTGCGCGGCACGTGCGGCAGCCCCAACACCTTGCGCAATCCAGCGAGACCTTTCTTCGGGTCGATGGGGAACACTTCCGGTTGTGCGTCGCGCTCCACGTCGCCGCGCTGGCCCAGTTTTTGCAAGGCGGCGATGTCGTCGCGCAGTCGGGCCGCTTTCTCGAATTGCAGCGCCTTGCTCGCTTCCTCCATCTCGCGCTCCATCTCGCGGATCAGCCGGTTTTTCTTGCCTTCGAGCACCAGGCGCAGCGCCCGGATCTGCTTGCGATATTCCTCCTTGGTCACGCGGAAATTGCAGGGGGCGGTGCATTGGCGGATGCTGTGCAACAGGCACGGGCGAAACCAGCGCCACCGGCTGTCGTCGGCGTCAATATCCAGCGAACAGGTGCGGAACTGAAAGATGCGCTGCAAGACACGGATGGCCTGGCGCAAGGAACGGGCACTGGTGAACGGGCCGTAGAGACGGACACCGCGGCGGCGCGGCTTGCGCGTGAACTCGACGCGCGGAAAATCCTCACGAATGCGAATTTGTAAATAGGGG
Source organism: Planctomycetota bacterium (assembly GCA_021325115.1). Lineage (GTDB taxonomy): Bacteria > Planctomycetota > Planctomycetia > Gemmatales > Gemmataceae > JAJPHU01. The sequence goes on from JAJPHU010000121.1 coordinate 4,609, forward strand.
AATGTTTTATCGTCTTTCAGATCGACGTTGAAGCGCGGCCGAATGTCTTTGACAAGACGGGCCTCCAGGAGCAAGGCATCGACTTCGCTGTCGGCGGGCAAATAATCGATGTCGGCGATGAGTGGCACCAGGTCGGCGGTGCGCGGATCGTCAGCGGCAGCCTTGGTGAAATAGTGACCGGCGCGATTGCGCAAGTTCTTGGCCTTGCCAACGTAGAGGACCACGCCTTGGGCATCTTTCATGATGTAGACGCCGGGCGCAGCCGGGAACTGTTTGACCTTCTCGACCGGCGGCACAGAGGCCGAATTCGCCGTCGTTTCCGGATTGGACATGACGCGTACTCCTGACGCAATCTCTCGAAGGCTCCCTCTTCATGATACACGATAGATCCGGAGAAGAAGAGCTAACCATAGAGTCACAGAGAGCACAGAGAACAAAAACACAGACAGCAGAAAATACAAGGGAAAAATGGCATCTCGGTATTTTTTATTCTATAAATCTCTCTATTTTGTCTTTTTTCTGTGTTTCCTTCTTCTGTACTCTCTGTGATTCTGTGGTTAGCTCTTTTTAGGGAGGATGCGTTCCTTGCCGACCCACGGGCGCAACACCTCCGGCACGACAACTGAGCCGTCGGCCTGCTGATTGTTTTCCAGAATGGCCAACAAAGCACGGGTGACGGCGACGGCGGTGCCGTTGAGGGTATGGACGAAGCGCGTGCCTTTTTGTTTGGGCGTCTTGTAGCGGATGTTAAGACGGCGGGCTTGATAATCGGTGCAGTTGGACGTGCTGGTCACTTCGCCGTATTCGCCGCCCTGGCCGCGCCCCGGCATCCACGCTTCGAGATCATATTTACGATAAGCAGGACCGCCTAAGTCGCCGGTACACGTATCGATGACGTGATACGGCAGGGCCAGTCCCTGGAAAATCTTTTCCTCGATGGCCAGCAACTCCTGATGATGCATCTCACTCTGATCGGGCGTGCAGAAGACGAACATCTCGACCTTGGTAAATTGATGGACGCGATACAGGCCGCGCGTATCACGGCCGGGAGCACCGGCCTCGGTGCGGAAACAGTGCGACAGGCCAACGTATTTCTTCGGCAAATCCAGCTCATCGAAAATGTGATCGCGGTGCATACCGCCCAGTGTGATCTCGGCGGTGGCAATCAAACATAAGTCGGTATCACTGAGCGAATAGATTTGCCGTTTTTCCGGATCGGGATCGCGCGGCAAAAAGCCGATGCCTTCCAGCACTTCGACGCGGGCCACGTCCGGAGTGATGATCGGTGTGTAGCCTTCGCCGATGAGCGTCTGCATGGCGTATTGCACCAGCGCCAATTCCAGCAGCACCGCCTCGTTTTTGAGGAAATAAAATTTCTGCCCCGCCACCGACGCCCCGGCCTCGAAATCGACCAGATCCAGCGCCTCGGCAAGCGCAACGTGGTCCTTCGGTGCAAAGTCGAATTTACGCGGCTCGCCCCAGGTGCGGACAACTTTGTTGTCTTCTGCCGTGGTGCCGACCGGCGTATCGGGATGTGTCATGTTGGGAATGGTCAACAGCGCCGCGTGCAGCTGTTCCTGTACTTCCTTCAACTGTTTCTCCAACCCGGCAACTTCTTCGCGCAGCCGCTTGCCCTCGGCGATCAGCTCTTGCTTGCGTGGCGGATCTTTCTCCTTGGGAATGAGCTTGGAAACTTCGTTCTGGCGCTGCTGGATCACCTGCGTCTGCTGAATGAGGCGCTTGCGTTCATCGTCGAGCTGCACGACGCGCTCCACGTCGGCCTTGACGTTGCGATTGCGACAGTTGGCCTTAACAGCGTCGAGATGTTCACGAATAAAGGCAGCGTCCAGCATGAAGTTCGGCTCCTCGCTTGAAGCGCCAAGACGCCAAGAGAAGAAGAGAAAAGAAGCCCAAAACAAGCCACGGATCCCGGCAGATTTTCTCTTTTCTGTTCTTGGTGTTCTTGGCGTCTTGGCGGTTCCGCTCTCTTCTCACGGTCGTTGCTCCAGCGGCACGTACGGTACGTCATGTTTGCCGACGTAGATCTGTTCGGGCCGGAAGATGCGGTTGCTTTTCAGCTGTTCCAGCCAGTGCGCCAGCCAGCCAGCGACGCGAGCGATGGCGAAGATCGGCGTGAACAGATCGCGCGGGATGCCGAGTGATAAATAGACAATCCCCGAATAAAAATCCACATTGGGATAAATGCCCTTGGGGCCAAGTAGGCCGGCAGCGACGCGCTCGACCTCGACGGCCAGCTGGTACAGCTTGGGCCGGCCGGTTTCTACAAAAACATGCTCGGCCAACTCTTGCAGGACGGTGGCGCGCGGGTCTTTGACTTTGTAGACGCGGTGGCCCAGGCCCATGATCTTCTTTTTGTGTTGGATGGCGTCCTCGAGCCAGGCGTGGACGTTTTCCGGCGAACCGATCTCTTCGAGCATGTCCAGCACTTGCTCATTGGCGCCGCCGTGCAAAGGTCCGGTCAATGTGCCAATGGCCGAACTGATGACCGTATACGGATTGGCCAACGTTGAGGCGGTGACGCGGCTGGAAAAGGTAGAGGCGTTCATGGTATGCTCGGCGTGCAGGATCAGGCAGGCGTCGAGCACCTTGGCGACGGCCGGCGACGGCTCTTGCTCGGTGAGCATGTAATAGAAATTGGCGGCGTGGGCCAGGTCGTCGCGCGGCGTGATGGGGGCGTCGCCGTGGCGAAGCCGGTGGAAGGCGGCGACGATAGTGGGCAGCTTGGCGATCAGGCGGACGACCGAGTCCCAATTGTTCTGCTCGTTAGAAACATCGCGGGCCGGATAGAACATGCCCATCGCCGCGACGCCAGCTTGCAGAGCATCCATGGGATGGCCGGTCTCCGGCAAGCACTTGATCAGGTCGATGAGCTTGTATTTGATGCGGCGATGATGACGCAGCTGGTGGTCGAAGGCGGCCAGTTGGCGCTGCGTGGGCAGTTCGCCCTTAAGCAAGAGCCAGGCTGTCTCTTCGAAACAGCTCTCTTTGGCCAGCGTTTCCACCGCGATGCCCCGATATTCCAGGCGGGCCCGCTTGCCATCGATAAAACTGATCGCCGATTCCGCGACGGGCACATCAGCCAAACCGGGGCGAAATTCTATCTCGCTCATGGATCCTCACTCGCGCGGTTTATCCCCACGGACGTGGGAAAAGGTTATCGATGCAGCACAAACCGTCGCGGAGACGGCGCGGTTACTATATAGAGGAGTCGCAATTACGGCGAGTGGTCAGGAATCGCCCGTACGATGGTGCGATTCAAGAAGGTGTCGAAGATGGGCATAAACATTCTCCCGTAGCTCGCAACGTTCCTCGCCTTAGGACGAGCAGACATTTCCCTCCCCCCTTGTAGAGGAGGGAGTTTGATCCATTAGCCCTCACTTCTGCGACTTGGCTTTCTTGCCCTCGATGAGCGCCTGGGCCTCGCGGTGCAACAGCCAGGCGATCAGCCAGTCGTGGCTGTAGCTGCCCTCTACCGCGGGGAAGAGAGTGGATTCGGATAGGAATTGATCGAGGAGCTTGACTCCACGTGCGAGATGTTCCCGCGCCGCTTTCGCCTCTCCTCGCCGATGATGGGCCATCGCCAGCACCAGATGACAGGCGGTGGTCAAGTCCGGCACATAATAGGTCTGGGACACGAGCGGCCCTAACCCCGCGATGGCGGCGCGATAGTTTCTCCGGCGATAGTTGGCCAGTCCCTGGCAGAAGATGCTGTAGTGCGCAGGAGAATCACGCTTACCCCCTATGAGGACCTGATCCGCCAGCTCGCAGGCGCGCTCCGTCTGCTGGGCGGACGCCGGCAGTAACAAGCAAACCTTGGCAGTTGTCTCGATCTTGTTGAGATCTTTGGTTTCGCTGAAGCGCTGGAGCATCTTGCGGCAAAACCGGTGGTAGCCCTCGTGATCGCTGGCGGCAACCAGCGCCGGGGCTGCGTGCAGCCACCACCACTGTTCCTCGGTAGGTTGGCGTTCCAGCGCCATCGTGAAATCGGCGGCAGCCTCCTTCCAGCGCCAATGTCGCGCGTACCATTCGCCCCGTTGCCAACGTTTGCCCATGTCCTCTGGATTGTCTTGGATGGCTGTCGTCAGCTTTTTGAGGAGAACATCGGCGGCCAGCCGGGCAAACAACTTATCGGCCTCGGAGGTGGCCGGTTCGGTCGGCTCGGCCTTGTCGCCAAGCCATTCCACAGCCTTGGCAACATCGGCTTCGGCTTCCTGGATGCGCTTCAACTCGGCCAGCCGCTGGCCGCGGGCCAGCAACAGACGCGGTTCGTTGGGAGACAGGAAAAGCGCCACGTCGTAGTCCAGGGTGGCCTTGTCGCGCTTTTTGAGCCAATCGCGTGTGCGGTTGGTCAGTTTCTTCAAACGCGGATCATCCGGGAGATCTTTGCCCCGGATCACCTTGTGGGCCTCGCGGCGGAGAACGACGAAGCTCGGCCATTCCGGCCAGTGGCAGAGGTTGGCCGTGACGGTCGGAGAGGCGATTGCACCTTGGATCGCCTCTTCGTACCACTGCTCGGCTTTATCGAGCCATTGCCGAGCTTCCTGAGCATGGCCCAGGCGATGGTGAGCCAGAGCCAGCCCCAACTCGGAGGCATGGCCCCCCGATCCTTGCCAGGCAGGATGCTTCCAGCTTTCCTCTAGCCGCCCGATAGCTTGCTCAAACTGGCCGGCGCGGTAGTGGGCGATCCCGGCAACGTGGAACAACTCGGGGTGCTGATTGCAGTGCTCATGGTGTTCCAGAGCGTACTCCGCCAACTCCACCAATCGTTTGGCCTTGGTCGCGTCTTCCAGGAGGCCGCCCGCGTAGGCCAAATCGAAGTTACTGTGGCCCGCTTTATCCTCGAACATACGATTCAGATAACGCCGATAGGCGGCTGTGTCGCCGGTAACCAGCTGCGCGTGCGTGAAGTAGCGATAGAACGTGTCGTGTGCGGACGGCTGACGGTCGAGGCCGCGGGCCGACTCGGCAGCAGCCTCGTCCCACAAACCCAACCAGGCGTGAACCCAGGCGCGATCGAGCAGATTGTCGGCCAGGCGTAGGTACAAGTAGTGCGGGCCGCTGTAGTTGTGAACTTTCGCCAGCAGCACATTGCGGCCGGCCTTGAGCGTTACCGGCACGCGGTCCAGGTCCCAGGGGGCCCAAATTCTTCGAATGGTCTCGTGGACCAGGCGGCCGTTAAGCCAGACCCGGACGAGATCATCGCCTCCCACCAGCAGCGTCGCCGTCCGCTCGTCGGGTGAATAGACGTAGGTCAGGGCATAGACTGAGCTGTGATCGGCATTAAAGATCGGCTGGAGATCGACTCGGCCGTGCAACCCGGTTGGGGCCGATTGCCAGCGCAATTCCTTGCTGCCATCCGCCGCAGCAACGGGTCGAGACGGGTCAGGATTCTTTTCCGGGGGACAGGGTAGCTTGAGATCTTCGGGGTACGGCCCGACCACCCACCAGCCGGCCTCGATGAACGTGTTTAATTCATCCGGCGTCCAGGAGGCGACCTTGGCGAAGTCCGCGTCGGCCTTATTGGGCTGGCCAAGCTGAGCGAAGGCGCGGCCGCGCGCCAGCCACAACGCTGTCTGCTGAGGTGCGCGTTTGATCGCCGCCTGCCATTCGGCCTCGGCCTTCTCGTGCTCACCGAGTTGGTGGTAGAGCAGGCTGCGATGGGCATGATCGTAAGCCTCTTCTACCGACGGCGCGCCCGTAATCAACACGGATGCCTCGCGGAGGAGGATCTCGAACGTCGGCCAATCCTGCCAGGCATAGGCCTCGGACCAGTGCCAGGAGGTGGATGGAAAGACCGTCATCCCACCCAGGGAGTGCATCAGAGGACTGAGGCGCCGCCACTCCTCGCGCGATTTCTCCAGCCATCTGTGGGCCTCGGCAGCGTGGCCGAGCCGGTGATGCGCCATCGCCAGTACTGGCCCGTTCGCGATATGGGCGGGCCAACCCTTCTGAGGGGTGTTGGATAGGGTGTTCGAGTTGCTCGCCTGGGCAATCGCCTCGACAAACTGGCCAGCCCGATAGTGAGCCAGACCGAGTAAGTGACACAGCCAAGCGTGCGATGGGTCCTTGTCCGCTATCGTCTGAATTCGTTCGATCGCCGCAGAAGGATTGGGACCGCCATCGTCCGCCAGGATTTCAGCCCAGGAGTGCCAGCCAGGCGCGAAGGGTAG
>JAJPHU010000056.1 GCA_021325115.1 Planctomycetota bacterium
CAGGAACAGCAGCAGTCCCAATACGCCCATCAGTATTGCTTTTGCATTCGTCATGTGTTTGCTCCGCTACTCTTTGAGATCGATGTCGAATTGTTGTTTGCCTTTGGTCACGTTAAGTTGCAGGCCACTGGTTGCCGCCACGCTGTAACGCAGCGGGATCTTGGGGCCTGTTGCCGTCCCTTGGGCGGGCTTTGGTGTGCCGAGGAAAGACATAGGCGGCGGTCCCTCGGCGCTGACAACTTGTATGGTGACCTTCGCCGGTCCTGGCAGCACGTGCGAAACCGTATAATGCCCCGAGGAATCGATAGTTCCTGTGGCCACTTGCCCTTTCTCGCTGACAAAGCTCACGCTGCCTTCAGTCAAGGGCAGCCCCTTATAGCGCACCGTCCCTGAGACGGTACTCGTGTTGTCGAAGAAGTTGCAACTGCTGAGCGGGAAGAATAACCCTCCGGCCAACACAATCACCAAGAAGTTTCTCAACCTACGTTCTTTTTCTGTCATGATGACGAGGACTCCCCCAAGGAAAAATTTGTTCGAGGAAACAAGGTCACCTCGCCGCGACGAAGTGGCCCCGTTTGTTGTCGCTACCAATCGCTGGGCATAGGCAAACCATCCTGCGGATTGCATGCGAGCGACCAGGTGAACACACTCAGACCCTGCGAGACGAGCCTGACGCTTCCGTCGGCCATACCCACGTTCATGCCGCCTGTATGCCCGGTCGAGGGTAGTAGCGGATTGCAGACGCTCTGCCACGGATTAGGCTGTTGCTGCCAGAGCGGGATCATGGGCGGCTGACCGGGGCCGAAACTGCTTGTGCCATAGCAATCGCCCATGTCGAAGCAAGGGACGGCAAAATAAGGTCCACTCCACGGTCCCCAGGGCGAGAACCAGATATTCCCGCCGCTTGGTACCCCACCGGATAGGGGGCCGCACGCGGCGTACTTCTCGGCAAAGAGAACCGTATTGCTGGTACCGTCTGTGAATGTGGCGGGAATCTTGGGCTGGAATTGGGCAGCCAGCTGACCACCCGCTGCGGGACTCGTGAACGCGGGTGCATTCATAAATACAAAACAGTTCTCTGCGTAGGAGCAATCGTAAGAGCCTCCCGGCGTTCCATAGGGCCCGCCATTTCTCCAATTGCCCACGCTGGGATCGGAAGGACAAAGGAAGACCTTGATTGTCGTATTCTGTACGGCAGGAGTCAGCCCCGCCTGGGCGTAATAAATCAAGGCCGTGTCGCTACCCAGCCCACTGGTATCTTGTCCCGAAACCTGATTGACCGGCACTTGACAAACATTATAGAGATTTTGCTGCTCCAAAAAGGGCATTAAAAGGAACAGTGCCGTGCCCAGTGCCTGGCCCTGTTGGCCGCGAACCGAACCACCGTTGGGAAACCAACCGAACCCAGGAGGCAGATAATTGTACGTGTCCTGGGCGTTGTGAGCGGCCAATACCAGTTGATGAAGATTGTTCTGGCACTGGGAACGAGCAGCGGCTTCACGGACTTTTTGCACAGCTGGCAAGAGTAGGCCAATGAGAATGGCGATGATGGCGATCACCACCAAGAGTTCGATGAGGGTGAACGCAGAACGAGAACGAGTCATGAGGAAACCTTTCAAGTACAAAAGCGCAATTTTTCGTGTTCAAAGACGTAAACTGTTCGTGGACCGCGCGCTTTGTCGGAGCGCACGCCCCCTTATCCGGTCGAACCGAATGTCTGATACACGTTCCCGCTGATTCTGTCTGATTCACCCTCCCCACAAGGGGGGAGGGTGAAAAAATCGGACAGCATCAACAGGTTGGCATATGAGAATGGGTGAGCATGGAGAACAATCAGCGCGGCGGATGATAGATGCGGAATTTGTGGAATATCGGCTTGTGGGAATCGTCTTGGAATGAATAAGTGACGCCTTGGCAGTCTGCACCGCTTGGCATGAGAGAAAAACAAGCCCATTCCTGGATAGGGAGCGTTGTTGTTACCGGCGAAGTTGGCGGCGTCAGCGGCGCACGCGAACAGTGCGGACCACGACAGGGCTGCCGATCAGGCATAGAGGGAGGAAGCATCGGAACGGGTAAGATCCTCGACGACAAATCTACCTCAGCCTGATGCGAGGGTTCGGTACTCGGCCACATCACGACTGTTGGCCTTTCACAGCCGGCGCTTGCTGGCGGCGCAAAAGCGCTCCAGGCCAGGAGCGTCAACAACGCCCCCAGTCCAAGTCGCCAAGCGTGCCAACAAGAATGCTTCATGTACGCCTCGCTCCGCTGTTGCTGGTCTCACCAGCTACTGTCAAACGTCAGCCCATCGTTTGGATTAAGAGCCAGGTTCCAGGAATATGACGAAATACCCGAAGATACGAGTCGGACGCTGCCGTCGCCCAAGCCTATCATGATCCCGCCCGTATAAGGCGACTGTAACTGTCCCGGATCGCAAAGGTAGACATTTGGGGCCAATTGCGGCAAGGGTAACGCCAGGTAATCGTTAGACGGATCGTAATAGTAAGGCCAGGTGGGCGGGTTGCCGCACATGCCCATCTGCCAACCGACGGCGATACCGCTACAAATCGTGTAACGTTCGCCGAACACAATGGTATTGGAGGTGCCGTCGCTGAACGTGGACGGGATTTTTGCTGAGCCGCCGGGCGTGTTGCCGAAGACGAGATAATTCGAGGCGTAGCTGCAACCGCCGTAGGGCATTCCCATCATCATAACCAGACCGTTGGCTGGCATGGTCGGATCGGCCGGCCCCATGAACACTTTCAGAGGCGAGTTCGTGGCGTTGTCGGAAGTCATCGACACCGAGTTGTACAGGTTTTGCTGTTCAAGAAAGGGCAGCAGAAAATATTGCAGCGTACCCATGCCGGCGGGCGGCCCCATCGCACCGTTGGGATTGGGGAAGTTGTTGTACACAGGCGGCAGAATGCCGTAGGTGTCGTTGCAGTTGTGCAGGGCGAGACATTGTTGTTTGAAGTTGTTGGCGTCCTGTGCGCGGGCAGCGGCCTCGCGGACTTTCTGTACGGCCGGCAGCAGCAGGCCGATCAGAATAGCGATGACGGCGATCACCACTAATAGCTCGATCAGGGTGAACGCAGAACGACGACAGTTCATGATAAAACCTCCACTACAGAATGCTTCCGATCGATTGGTTCACGTGAGACGATCAATCGGAAGCGTTGCCAGCGCCGGCGGCGTTCCCAGTAAAACAACACGGGCAAAAACAGGTCGATCACTTCATCGGCGATGAGAATGCCTCCCAGCACTGGCACAACCATCGGTTTGATGACGTCGGCGCCGACGCCGCTGCTCCACAACAACGGGGCCAGGCCGAGAATCATCGTGCCTTCGGTCAGCAGTTTGGGGCGCAGACGGTGGACTGCCCCATCCATCACTGCTTGCCGCAGCTGCTCCAGATTCAGCTTTTCCAGTCCGCCGGCACGCGCGACGGCTTCGCGCAGGTAGACGAGCATGATGATGCCGGTAGCCGTGGCCATGCCGAAGCAGGCGATATAGCCCACCCATACTGTTACCGAGAATTTGTAGCCGAACAGCCATTGGGCGAAGATGCCACCGGCCAACGCTCCCGGCACTGCCAGCATCATCAGCACCGCATCAGCCAGGTCGTGATACGTCAGCCACAAAACGAAGAAGATGAGCAAAATCACCACCGGCAGAATCAGCATCAACGTGTTGCCGGCGCGTTGCTCGTGCTCGAATTGGCCCGTCCATTCGAGGTAAACGCCGGGAGGCAACTGTACCCGCGCAGCGACGGCACGCCGTGCCTCCTCCACGAATTCACTACTGTCCCGACCGCGCACGTTGAGCCGAACGTAATTACGTAATAAGCCATTTTCGCTCTTGATTGTCGCCGGTCCCTCGGCAATGCGTACCTCAGCCACGTCGGCGAGGCGAACGTATCGACCCGGTGCGCCGAACACCGGCACGGGCAGAGCGCGGGCCGATTCTTCGTCGGCCCGCCATTCGGGAGAATAACGGACGCGCACGGCATGACGTTCGCGGCCCTCGACAGTCTGCGTGACCACTTTGCCGCCCAAGGCGACCTCGACCAACTCGTTGATGTCGTCCACCTGGACGCCGAGCCGGGCAGCGCGTTCGCGGTCGGGGCGAATTTGCAGATAGCCCTTGCCGCGCAGACGATCGGCAACCACATTGACCGCGCCCGGAACCTTGGCCACGACGGCCGCCACCTCTTCCGAAGCGCGAATCACGTCATCGAGCTGCCGACCCAAGACACGCACGCCGACCGTTGTGTTCACGCCTGTGGAAAGCATGTCCACACGGTTCTGGATAGGCATGGTCCAAACGTTGGTCCAACCCGGCATCTGCATGGCCCGGTCCAGTTCGCCGCCCGGTCCGGCCAACTCTGTGCGCTCGGCGGGCCAAAGCACGATTTGCTCGGCCAGACGGTGTTTCAAATC
>JAJPHU010000355.1 GCA_021325115.1 Planctomycetota bacterium
CGTTGACAGCTATCCGCTCTGCACAGGGGCGTAAGAGCTAGCGGACCAAACCTCCTCTCCTCTCGTGGGGGAGGGCTGAGGTAGGAGGTGTCAAGGCAAGGGAGCCAAAGAGGGGTATCCCCCCACCCCAACCCTCCCCCACAAGGGAGGGAAAAGACCCCCAACCCTCCCCCACAAGGGGGAAAAGGCTGCTAGCCTAAGCTCCTGAGACTTCACTCAAGAGACTTACGCCCCGTGCAGAAGCGGTTAAAAGAATACTTTGTCTATGGTAGGACAGAGGGATGCCGACAGCCATGCTATTATCGTTTAATGCCCCTGCGCCGGGCAGTTGTTGGTATAGGTTCCCAGAAGCAACAGTAAGCGTATCTGCGCTTTGTTGTAATTGCTCACGGCTGTCAGATAGTTGGACTGGGCTTGCGAGAGTTGGCGGATGCTGTTGAGCACGCCGTCATAAGTTTTGTTCCTCACCCGGTCTGCCGGGCTTTCTTCGGTCTCGCGTAGATCCATGATGCGATAGGTCTCTTTGGCATGGTCGATGGCCTGGGACGCCAAGCTGATCTGATCGCGGCCGCTAAGGATGGCAGTGTAAGCGTCCTCGACAGCGGCCCGCAGCTTCCGTTGCAGACTGAGGAGCGACAACTGAGCCTGTTGCAATTGACTCTGGGCCATTTGCAACCGGGCGCAGACCAGCGGAGCACCGGTGCGGGTGCAGCGGCGCTGCGCGCGGCAAGCCTCGGCGATGCTCTGTTGGATAGAAGCAATCAATCCTTGCAATTCCCGCACGCCCGGCCCGTTGTTTTGCGCTTGCTGAACCAGCGCTTCAACCGGCACGGAGGTATCGACGCGGCTGATCGGCTCCAGCGTTTCCGTAGGAATAGGAATGCCGTCGTTCATGCCTATCAGGTAGGCCAGCTTGGCGGCCACGGCCTCGCCTTGCTGATGAGTGTGAAGGATGTATTGCTGCCGGCCGTTGACGGCGGTTTCGATGGCCTCTACCACGACCTGGACTGGCCTCTCCGTTGCGGCCAATTTGCGTGCACGGGAGAGGAGTTTTTCCTCGTACTTCAATAAATCACGCGCCACTGCTTCACCGCGCAGGGCTAATAGCCAATCGAAATAGGTAGTGGCGGCATCTTGTAGAATGTCGTTCTCTTTTTGGCGCAGCTCGACGCGCCGCCGCCACACTGTCGCCTCGGCCACCGGCTTTTTGAATGTGTCCTTGCGCAGTATTTCCGGCAGGCACGACTGCATCGCCGCATCGAAGGCGATTTGGCTCTCATAGACGTGTTCGCGGGCTGTCAGGATGTCGGCATTACGCTCGAAAGTCAGCCGTAGTATCGTATCGAGATTGATGGCGGCCCCGTTGGGCACCGCCTCTGCAGCCAGCGACATCAAGACACCGGCCGCCAGAAGCAATCGAGCGCGGAGCATGACACGAGCCTCCTGCAAGTTTCCCAGGCGAGCGGCCGATGTTAACCAGTCGGTTAACATCGGCCGCTCGCCTCGCGGCTCGGATTACATCGGTTGCCCGGCTATCCGCTCTTTGCGGATTTTGCTAATTCTCGCAGTGAAGAGCGGTCCTCCTGATCACCGATAAGGACTGGCGGACAACACCATAGGGCAAGCTACCCGTTTGTCCCATTTTTGGGCGAGCAGGCAGCTTGCCCTATGGTGTTGTTCGGTAACTCCAAGCCTGTTATGCCGTCCAACGTTAAGATAAGGAAGAAGCGTAAACATGGGCCAATCCGCTTTATTGCTTCTGAAGAGAGTTGATGACGCCACAACTGGAATCCTGGGATCTCGATGGCGGAGTATGCTTTTGCTTGGCCTCCTCGCCTTTCTCCTCGCTCTTCCCATCTTTGGACGACTGTGTGGCTGTGATCCTCACAATTCTTATACAGACTATCCCGGGCATTTTGACTTTGCCTTGCGTTTAGGCAGAGGCGGCGAACGCTTGCCCCATGTCCTGTTCCACTATTGCTTACTTGCTCTGATGAGCGGCCTTAACGGTTTTCCCGTGGCGAAAACGGCTGCTGTCCTCCTGGCGCTTATGTGGGGCGCTCGCGCGGTGCTAACTGCTTTTCTCCTTCGCGCCAATGCCGCTGTCTCCCAGACGGCTCTTGTCATGCTGAGCCTCGGACTGGGTGTCGGGATGACTTTGCCGAACTGGTGGAAATTTCCCTCCGTGTATTTGGGCCAGCTTTCCCCTAACGTTTGGCACAATCCTACGACCATCTTCGCCATCCCCTTTGTCCTTCTGGTTTTCCTGCTCGGCCAACGCGTCCTGGAAGCACCTTCTTTGCTCCACATGCTGGCTTTGGGCCTTGCTCTTGCCTTGAGCATTCTGGCCAAGCCCAATTATGCCCTGGCCTATATACCCTGCCTGGCACTCAGCCTGTTGCTCCTGTTTTGCCGGCGGCAGTACACATCGATGAGTCGGCCTGGTTTCCTCCTCCGGCTTGCTCTCGCCCTCGTCCCCGGCATGTTGCTGCTCGCCTGGCAATTTCTGTGTACCTTTGGGAAGCACTCGGTCGAGGAATCTTCCGTGATTTTTGCCCCCCTCGTGGTCTGGTCCCTGTATTCTCCGCACATCTTGGCATCGATCGCTCTCAGCATTGCCTTTCCCCTCTTCACAACGGCATGTTATTTTCGGAGTTTTCTCAAAGACCGGGCTTTAATCCTTGCCTGGACCACGTTTGCTGTGGCGACCCTCCAGTTCGTCTTCTTGGCTGAGAAAGGCCCTCGCTTCGCTCATGCCAATTTCGCCTGGGGAGGGATTCTGGCGAATCATGTTTTGTTTGTGGCCTGTGCGGCTTTTCTCTTGCGCCAGCCCCAGGGCAGGAAACGGCATTTCGCTTTCGGTGTACTTGCTCTCCATATCGCTTCCGGTTTGTTTTGTCTGGCTCGGTGCCTTGTTCATCCGGAGCTTGCGGTTTATTTTTAGAACGCTCAGCCGCAGGTTATGGTCCTTACCAGACCGGCTCACATCGGCCGTTTGCCTTCCTGCGGCCAGAAATGATACACAGGAACGACAGCTTGACATCGGTAACCGCAACGCTCATACAGTCGGCAGGCCGGCACGTTGTCCCGTTGCGTCACAACCCGGCATTGGTTCCACCCACGCTCGGCAAGCCAGGCATGGGCTGCTGCGATCAGGGCGCTGCCGATCCCTTGGCCTCGGGCGGCGGCCGCCACGGCAAGAAGTCCAATGATCCCCATTCCGGCCTGAACCGCAATCGTGACCATGCCCAGCAGTTCTCCGGCGGCCTCGGATTGAGCCACGAGAACGGCGTCTGCCGCCTGGCGCTGCACCGAGCGATCGATCCAGGTTGTGTACATGCTGAGAAACTTGTCGGGCGGGAAAGCCGGATCTCGGCGGAAGCGAGAGTATGCCCCTGCCGCGATCGCGAGAGCATGCAGCTGCGAACAGGCGATTGGCGCAGAGTGTTCCTGAATGCAGACGCCCCGGGGAGCTGAGACGCTGCCTGGGCCGGCGGGCGCGGAGAAAGTCGAGTGGTACGTTGCCTTCCAGTCTACAAGACGACCAGCAAACTCCGTGAGCAGATCGCTCGGAGCTTCTTGGGTCGAATCCAGCTGCCAGTAGACGAGCACGATGTTCTGTCGGCGTGCTTGTTTGAGCAGCTCGAAGGCGAGCCGTTCATCGCTTACTTTTTCAAGCCGGGCCACCGGGAAGCCAAAGTGAGCCGAATCCCAACTCAGGGGGACAAGCCGGGAGTGATCAAATTCATCTTTCATCGTGCTCACCCAACCTGTTTCCGTGGATTGCGAAACGCAAGCTGATCGCGGACAAGATAGGTGGGGCGCTCCATGAGGCGAACATGCATGCGGCCGATATATTCGCCAATAACCCCCAGGGCGACCAGCTGGGTGCCGGAAAACAGAATGATAATGGAGGCCAGGAAAGTAAAGCCCGCAACTGGACAACCCACCAACAGGTAGTGCAAAAGCACATCCGCCAGAAGCACAAGCCCCAAAAAGCTGGCTCCAAAGCCGAAGATGGTGGCAAAGCGCAAGGGGAGTGTGCTGAAGGCGGTTGTCATGTTCAGAGTGTGTCGCACCAGCTTGCGCAAGGAGTAGTTGGACCGGCCATGGCGGCGGGGATCATGGCGAACCGGAACGGCTGCGAATCGTGTAGTGCCCCAGGACAGCATGGGATCGATCGACACATAGGGACTGCGGTAGTCGAGAAAAGCATAGCGGAGATAACTACGGAAGGCACGAAAGGCACTGATCGCCCGCGCCGTGGAGATTCCTAAAGCGGTGTACAGGATTCGCTTGATCAGGAGGGAGGCCGCATCTCGCCACCAGCCATGCTGTTCCTCAAGCGGGATTCCGTAAACCACGTCCCAGCCTTCGGCAAGGCAGTCGAGCAGGGCCGGAATTTCCTCAGGGGGGTGCTGGAGATCATCGTCCATGGTGATGATGATCTCGTAAGCCGCTTCGCGGATACCACAAAGCAGGGCGTTATGCTGGCCGTAATTGCGCGAAAGGTCGATGCCGCGCACCTCGGGATAGACCTGGGCCAGCGCTGTGATGGCTTCCCAGCTCTTGTCAGGGCTGCCGTCATTGACAAAGAGGATCTCAAATGTCAATGCGCGTCTTTGCAGCACGTTGCGAATCCGGGCGGCCAACTCCGCCAGGCTCTTTTCCCCCCGATAAACGGGGATAACGACGGATACAGTCTCGCCCTTCATGGCCCCCTCCGCACGCTTGGCCACCCAATTTCCCGGCTTCGTTGTTGGACTTCGATCGGCACAAAGATTGTGGCGGATCAAGAATTCTTGGCGCACGGCCAGCGGATGCCGGCCATGCACCTGCTTCGGAACCCTCAGCAGGTTTCCTTCAAGCTGCATTGTGTCCGTCGCCGATAAAATCCGCAGTCTTTAACGATTGATCCGATCTTATCGAGCTGAGATGCGGTCATGCTCAAAGCGGTCCTTGCTCAATCCAGCTACCTTCTTCACGCCGAATCGGGTCCGGCCACTCTTGGGGAGGGAACATCCGACGTACCTATTCCTTTCAACCAGCCCTACATGACGGGTCGAGAGTTGGAATACATCGCTCAGGCGCATGCTAACAAGCACTTGGCCGGCAATGGCGTTTTCACACGCCGCTGCCAGGATTGGCTACAACAACACCTGGGTTGCCGCAAAGCACTGTTGACACACTCCTGCACCGCTGCGCTGGAGATGGCCGCTCTTCTCGCTGAACTTCAACCCGGCGACGAAGTTATTCTGCCTTCCTTCACCTTCGTTTCGACCGCCAATGCTTTTGTTTTGCGCGGTGCGGTGCCGGTCTTTGTGGATGTTCGCCCCGATACGTTTAATCTCGATGAAACGAAAGTGGAAGCGGCAATCACGCCGCGAACGCGGGCCATCGTCGTCGTTCACTATGCCGGCGTCCCGGCTGAGATGGACGTCCTGCGCGCTATCGCCGACCGGCACGGTCTGTTGCTCATCGAGGACGCCGCCCAGGCGATCCTGGCGCAGTATCGCGGCCGGCCGGCCGGTTCATTGGGCCATCTTGCCGCTATCAGTTTCCATGAAACCAAGAATGTCATTTCCGGGGAGGGCGGTGCTCTACTCATCAACGATCCACGTTTCCTGACCCGCGCCGAAATCCTCTGGGAGAAGGGAACCAACCGTACCGCGCTGCTGCGCGGTGAGGTCGATAAGTACACCTGGATAGATATGGGCTCGTCGTTTTTGCCCAGCGAATTGGTTGCCGCTTTTTTGTGGGCACAACTGGAACAGGCCGATGCCATCCTCGCCCAAAGGCTGCACGCCTGGGAGACCTATCACAAGGCGCTTGCTCCACTGGAGGACCAGGGCGTGCTCCGGCGGCCGTGTATTCCACCGCACTGCCGCCACAATGCCCACCTGTACTATGTGCTGCTTGAGGGCCTGACCGCCCGCACGCGCTTCATCGAACAATTGAAGCATCAGAACATCATGGCGGTGTTTCATTATGTTCCACTGCATAGCTCCCCAGCCGGACGGCGCTATGGTCGAACACAAGGCACCATGAGTGTTACGGATCGCGCCGGCGAAAGTCTCGTGCGGCTGCCGCTGTGGCTGGGAATCGATGCTTTTTTGCCACGCATTATCGCTGGCGTGTATCGGGCCTGCCGCACTGTCACGCTTCCGCTGGCCGCTTAG
>JAJPHU010000315.1 GCA_021325115.1 Planctomycetota bacterium
GGCCTGAAAGACGGCCTGTTGGATCCCACTTCGACCACGGCCGACGATGTTGCCGATCAATGGTTTGCCGACAAGGCCAAGACCATTCCTCGTCGGCGGCGCTTTCGCAGCGATCAGCCTCAGCCGGAATTTGTCAAAGGCATGCGCCTGGTGCGCGAAATCGACTTGCGGCCTAATGCGGATGAAGAGGAGACCCTTACCGAAATCGAAGAATCAGGCGACAGCGAAGCGCCGGTCGCGGGCCGATACTGGCGCTGGTATGTTCGTCCTCTATCCGCCGATGACGACGCCTCGAAGACAGCCCAAGAGCCTGTGCCCTGGCAGGACCACACCGACCAGGTTACCGCATATGCCAAAGCCATAGCCGGCAAGTTGAACTTGCCCGCTGAGCTGCAAAAGGCCCTGGAGTTGGCTGGACGCTTCCATGACTTGGGCAAGAGACGGGAGCTATGGCAGCGGAGCATCGGCAATCCTAACCCCACGGATTGGTACGCCAAGTCCGGCAAGGGCTGGAAGCCGCAGGAAATCACGTCCTATCGTCACGAGTTCGGCTCCCTGTTCGATGTACAGAGCGAACCGGAGTTTCAGCAGCTAGACGACGATATGAAAGACCTGGTTTTGCACTTGATTGCGGTGCACCACGGTCGGGGCCGGCCACATTTTCCGCCGGAAGAAAGCTTTGATCCGACTCAATCTCCAAATTTCTGCAACAAGATAGCTTATGAAGTGCCGCGGCGTTTTGCTCGTTTGCAGCGCAAGTATGGGCGGTGGGGATTGGCCTATCTCGAATCGCTGCTCCGAGCCGCCGACTGGGCCGCGAGCGCTCGACCCTCACAACAAAAAGAGGATGAGCCGATCACCAAAGGACCGTAACGAGGCCGGAGGAAGTAATGTCAGGATCACAAGTCAAGAGTGGCACGCTCGATGAAGCGCTGGCTCATTGCAGGGCCGTGGCGACGATCCGTCGGTCGTGCATCTCGCTGAGGGCGGACAACTTCAGCGAACAGTCCAGGATGCTGCGGTCCAGTGGCACCACAACGAATCTTGGATCCGAGTTGAGGCCGGCCAGCAGAGCGGCCACCGAGCCGATGCCGGTCTTGCCGCGCGCCACGGCCCAACATGCCTCTGCTAAGGCGATGATTGGCACAAACAATCGATTCCCGGGATCCTATAAGACGCCAAGTGCTCTGCTGCCCAAGCGCTGGTTGCCGGAAAGAAACCAGATGAGCGCATGGGCATCAACCACATACTCATTGGCCATCGGCGGCGTCCCATTCCTTTTGCCACTCGGCAAGCGCATCCGCACATCCTGATTCTCCCCCACGGGCCACCGGAAGGCAAGATCAGGAAGGAGGCAAATACCGACCATGAGTATTCCCGAACCGAGCATTCGCATCAACGTAGACGTAACCAACCCCGGCCAGTTTTTCGCCTGTTGTGGCCTGCTGGAACTGGCCGACCGCCTATGGCCGGGGGCGGAGGGGTGGTTTACGGACGGGCGATTCTGTCTTGTCAGTGCAACAGAATTGCCGACTCTTCTGGCCACTCTGATAATGGACCCGCCTGAAGAAGTGACTCAACTTGCCAATGGGTTAGAAGTTAAACCGCTGATTGCTCCTCTTCGATTCTCATTCGATGGTGGTTCCACCATCAGCCTCGTCCTCGATGCCTGGATGACGATGAGGGTAGAAAAAGGTGAAATAGTAACCGTCGCCAATCCTCCCTGGAACTTTTGGTCCGGTCAACAGACATCGTTCCGCATCTGGAACGCATTAAGAAATGAAGTCGCAGGTCAGTTGAAGACATTGGATTCTCAACAACTTGAGGACCTGTTTTTTCAGCGAGTACCTTTATACGGTCGATTTGGCTTTGACCCCGCCCCTGCTTGGACTGCTCTCGATGTTGGTTTCTCACCCAACGAACAGAAGATTGAGGTAGCCTCATCTGCCTTTGTCGAGTTACTCGCTGCGGTCGGCGTACAACGCTTTCGGCCGTGCCTGTCATCCGAACGCGATGCGTTTGTGTACGGGACTTGGGGCCAACCTCTTGCGCCAACAGCTGCAGCTGCAGCTGTGGCCGGAATTCTTCATGTCCCTCCTGCTGGCCGTTTTCGCTGTCGCGTCATCCGGCGCGGTAGTTATGCCGCACTGAGCTACTCCACCCCTTTACCTTTGAGAGGAGAATTATATGAGTATCCTAGTTGAAACTTATGATGCCTGGCTTGCCGACGATGGTCCGGCTGCATTGGTAATCCGGGAACACCTCATGCCCGTTGATGGTCCCGATGGGGTTGTCTTCCCAGCCACCTTCGCTGCTGCCGAGGATCGAAACGCATTCCCCGGTGGCTACAACATCGATAAGTTCCCAGACGGTACAAACGTTTGTTTGATCGACAGCGTTGGCGCACAGGCCAATCGTATCGAGCCGCTCTTCGCCAAGTCCCCTTATGCGGAACTGGTCCCCCAAGTGAAGATCAAGGCTGGAGACAAGTTGATCAATCTCCTAGAGGCGGGACATCGAGCGGGCGATGCCATCGTTCGTTGCTCGGAACTGCAAAAGGACTTACATGAAGCTTTCCAGGCCTTACTCAAGGGAAACGCGGAAAAGCTCGCGAAAATCGCTCCAACCTCACTCGTGTTTGGAGTGTGGGACTCGCGAGACACGCAGGCCAAGTGGCCACGACTGGTTGCCTCCACAATCCGTGCTTTCAATGTGCGGAAGTTGACACGCTCCGCACAGTATATCCCGGCGATCGAATATGTGGCCACCGGTCTACTCGAGGAGCCTACGGATAAGAAACAGAAGGACTCCTATGCAGAGCGTGGTTTCATCCACGTCCCCGCGTCAGGGACTCATGGCGGAGTGATTGCCACCGGCGGCATCCGGCGTGATGCCACTCTAAGTTTGGCCGCCCTCCGACTGCTGGCCGCCGACTCCTCTCAAGAAAAGACAAAGGCCTTGCAGCGCTACATACTTGGTCTGGCCTTGACCGCGTTTACCTACCATCCGTGCGGCTACCTGCGGCAAGGATGCAACCTCGTCGCCGATCCAGACAAACCGCGGCTCTTCGAAGAAGTGTACGGTGATGGTCGGCGAAAACCGGCAACGGTCACCCACGAAGAAGCCTTAGCATTCACCCAAGCAGCGGCCGCAGGGTTCGGCGTCGAAAAAGGTCGGGAAGTCCTTTTCAGTAAGGATTTGGCTAAGAAAGACGTAAGAGGCGATGGGGCTGAGGGCGAAAAAGGATCCAAGAAAACCAAAAAATGAGAGGAAATAAGCATGTCCTACTTTTGTTTGTCCATCACCTTTCTCGATGCCGAATACCATGGGCGGTGCGACGGAGACGGACCCGAGTGGCCACCCTCACCGCTACGACTTTTTCAGGCATTGCTTGCCGCAGCTGCCGCTCGAAGGCAGGAACCTCCCTTGGTGACTCAGGCTTCTCTGAAGTGGTTAGAATCTCAGTCTCCCCCTCTCATCGTTACCCCCCAACACCATGTTGGGGTTCCGACGCGAATCGCTGTCCCCAATAACGATTGGGATACCCTAGCTCTCGCCTGGGCCAGAGGGCAGGAGCCGAGGAAACAACCTGCGGAATTGAAAACCATGAAGACTGTGCGGCCCATCCGTCTTCTCGATGGGGAAACTGTTGTCTACCTCTGGGTGCTTCCGGATCCTTTGCCGGATTGTATCCGCGAACATATCGAGACACTATCGAGGATCGCCCGAAGTCTGGTTGCCCTCGGTTGGGGCATCGATCTGATTGCGGCTCATGGTCGGATCCTCTCCGCCCAAGAGACTGACCGTATCCCCGGCCAACGTTGGCAGCCGATTACAGATGCTGGAATTCCTACACTTCGAGTCCCTGTCCAGGGTACTCTTGAAGCGTTAATCAATCGCCATAAGGCGTTTCTTGGACGACTTCGAGATGATAGGTTTACGCCTGTCCCTCCCCTGACCGCCTTCCGCATCGTTTCCTATCGTCGGGTCACGGATCCGCCGTCGCGGCGGTGGGCTGCCTTTCGCCTGTGGCATCCGACGGAGGATCGCCATGCGTTCTTCCCCCAGATTCGAGCCAATCATGTCGCGGCCATGCTCCGCAATGCCACGGCCCGGCTGGCAGAACAACAACACATGCCGCCAGACTGGATCGATCGCTACGTTCATGGTCATCGTCGTGGGGGGGATGACTCGTCACCGCGCTTCTCGTATCTGCCTTTGCCCTCCCTCGAACCCCGCAGCGGGAAAAGCACGGTGGTCAGTGCCATCCGCCGCGTGCTCGTCGCCGAACTGATGGACACGGTGGAGAGTCATCGGCCCTGGGTCCGGCAGATGCTGCCTGGTAATTTTCTGACGGATGACAAAACCGGCGACCGCAAGGCCCTGCTCACCCCGTTGGGGATTGGCGACTGCGTCTTGGAGCAATACACTGAGAAAGCCGCTACCTGGGCCACGGTTACGCCGGTTGTTCTGCCCGGCTCGGACGAGGGGAAGTTTGCCAAGGCCGAGAAGCTGTTCTTCAAGGCGCTGCGTCATGCTGGCTATGCGCCCGAGGCTTTGGCGGAGTTGGAATTCCGCAATGTTTCGTTCTGGCCGGGTGGCGATCTGGCTTTGCGCTTCTGTCGGCCGGACTACTTGAAGGAGAATTTCTGGAGTGTCTATCACGTCCGCCTGCGTTGGAAGCATCCGGTCCAAGGTCCCATCGCCCTGGGGGCTGGCCGCCACTGCGGGTTAGGAGTATTCGCACGCATAGAAGGAGCAACACGCATGGACTGAGGATGGTGACCTATGGAACCATTGCCGCCGGCGGCTGTCGAGGACGCGGCCACCCTGACGCCCGTACGGGCCTTGAATCAGGTCAGCTACTGTCCCCGGCTCTATTATCTGCAATATGTCGACAACCTGATGCCCGTCAATGAATACGTCGAGGACGGTATCTTTCAGCATCGCCGCGTCCACGACCCGGAGTTGGCCAACCGCACGGTGAAGGCCGAGGGGGTGGAAACCACGCGCAGCGTGATGTTAAGCTCCCCGCGTTTGGGGTTGGTGGGTAAGCTCGACGTGCTGGAAGACCGGGAGGGACAAACGATCCCGGTCGAGTACAAACGTTCCACTGGCCCGGCCCAGGGCTATTGGGATAACGATGCCATTCAGCTCTGCGCTCAGGCCCTGCTTCTGGAAGAAGCGCTGGGTCAAGCAATCCCCGAAGGTGTTCTTTATTATCAGGGCAGCAAGAGGCGGGTTCCTGTGCCCTTGGACGAACCGCTCCGCGAGAAGACCTTGCAAGCGCTGCAGCTCATTCGCGAACTGAACGAGCGGAAAACGCCGCCCGAACCGTTGCCGGACGAGTTGCGGCATCGTTGTCACGGCTGTTCCCTTGTACCGGTTTGCTTGCCCGAAGAGACACTTTATCTGCTGCGCCGCGGTGACGACGACACTCCCAGCAGCCCACCGGACCCTGCCGCTGAGGCCGCGCCGATGCGTCGTGTACTCCCGGCTGCTCAGGAGGGCGCCGTTGCTTACCTGCAGGAACAAGGTGCCTACGTCGGCAAACGCGGCGAGCATCTGATTGTCAAAAAAGACGGGGCCGAGATCAACCGCCTGCCGCTCGCCGCCCTTCGACAGGTCGTGGTCTTTGGTAATGTCCAGGTCTCCACGCAAGCGCTGGAATGTCTAGCAGTTAACGAAATTCCGGTGGTGTATTTGACGAGTCATGGCCGCTTTATTGCCTCGCTGGAGCCGGCACCGACCAAAAACGTCTCTCTACGTTTGGCTCAATATCGTGCCTTCACCGATCCCGAGCGAGCCTTGCAGCTGGCACGAGCGGTTGTGAAGGCGAAAATTGCTAACCAGCGTACCTTGCTGATGCGGACGCTGCGGGCCCGCGGAGAGACCACTCCCGAACCCGCCAGCGCTGCCTTGGCTGACCTTATCGCTCGCGTAGAACAAGTCGTCGATCCGGCAGCTTTACTCGGCATCGAAGGGCAGGCGGCCCATTTGTATTTCAGTCGGTTCGGGCTCTTGCTCAAAAGTGCGCCGGGCCGACCTTTCGACTTTCAAAAACGGCAACGCCGGCCGCCTCCGGATCCTGTCAACGCTTTGCTCTCTTTTGCTTATGCCTTGCTGGCCAAGGATTGCTTTTCCGCGGTGACCACCGTGGGTTTCGATCCCTATCAGGGCTTTTTTCATGCGGGGCGTTATGGTCGGCCATCATTGGCTCTGGATCTCATGGAAGAATTTCGCCCCATCATCGCTGATTCCGTCGTCTTGACTTTGGTGAA
>JAJPHU010000314.1 GCA_021325115.1 Planctomycetota bacterium
GGAGTGCCGCCGGCGCTGTAGGGCTGACGTTGATTGCCGGAGTTGGCGGCGCCAACGGTGATAGTTGTGCGGGCATCAGCGGGCATACCGAGACTGCCGGCGGCGGTGGTAAAATCGTGGAAGATCGCTCGTCCTGAAGCGTCCAACGCCGACACGAATAGCCGCACGTGGACCTCGCTGTGTTTGCGCATAAACGGCAGAGTCGGATCGCCCGGCGGATAGATCGAGTCGGGGGCGACGCCGCCGATACGCACAGCGTAGCGGCCCGCTTGTTTGATTTGCACATCGAGCGTGATCTCGTAGGTAGCCGAATTGGGCATGGCGCTGAGGCGCATCCCGGCATCCACCGATTGGGCGACGACCTCCATATCATCGGCTGGCTGACGCTGGCCGGTCGGGTCAAGCTGCCGCAAGAGGACGATGCGCATGTTGCGGGCGAGCGGCCGGCGATAGGGATCCTCACCGGTCAGGGCATAGAGCGGATCATGGGCTTCGCGCCATTGGAGCGAGAAGCGGAGCCGAGCGCCGGTGGGGAGATCACGCACCGTCTGTCCCTTCGGCGTTTGCCAAGACAGGAAATTTAGTTCCGGCGACCATAAGTCCGGTGGCAGCGGTAGATGCGGATCGTTAAACTCCATAATGCCGTTGCCATCGGCATCACGGAAAAGACCGGCCCAGCTTTGACCCCGCGTGTCGCCGGCCGCCTGGAACCACAACGCCGCGCGGAAGGGGCGATCATCAAAATAACGGCTCAGGGCACTGGTGCCGTCCACCGGGAACCCATCGTGCCAGGACAGCGCCGAGGCTACCACGCGGATGCCGCGCAGCGAAAGCATGTCCTGCTTGTACTGCAGGTAGCGAGTCAGCCGTTGCTGGAACGCACGGGCATCGCGATCGTAGATCCGCTGACGGATGCGATAGAGGACGAAAGCTCGATCGCGTTCGGGCAATCTCTGGAAGGCGGGAAGTTTCTCCAGCTGCTCCGGCGTCAAGTTCTGTTCCTCCGCTTGTTTGAGCAGACGCTGTTGCGATTCATCCGGCGTCGGAAATGTGCTCAGAACTTGGCGGCGTTCTTCGGCCAATTGAGCGCGGCGTTGGTCGAGTGCATCGCGGTCGTTTTGTATCTCGGTCAGGCGATTATCCAGATTGATCGAGGGCACGTCATCACCGTTGATGGCCCGTGCCACCGCTTCGAGCATGTAGGGCGAGGCGGGATCGATGCGGATGAGGGTGAGGTGGATTTCCGGCGCCAGGCGGGCGATGGTCAGAGCGCGGTGCGTGCCGGAGCCTGGTTCATCGCCAGCGGAGAACGGATCGGGGAGCAAATCGCCGTTGCGTTCTGCAGTGAAATCGATGAGGCGCGTAGTAGCAGGCAACCCCTTGCCAACGAGCGCTTGCCAGCCGCGAAAATCGTTGTCCACGATGGCCAGGCGCGTGCCGCGTCCCTTGCAGCCCAGGGCTTGCAGACGCGCCGCACCGCTGGCATCGAGAAGAGGCTGCCAGCGCGCCTGATCGTCCGTTAGAGCAGGATGGAAAAGCTGTGGCCGACGCGGCAAGCGCACACCGATGACTTCCGGCACAGCGGCAAGCGTGGTTGCCTGAGCGGGATTGGCGACGACCGTGACCAGCGGTCCCAGCCGGCCTTCCACAATCAGACCCGGAAGGGCGCTACGAAGCAGGCGGAGGAAACTTTTGTCCCCGGCATCCAGAGCAGTGGCAAGGATCACTTCCATCCGCCGCGGCTTGGCCGCGGCATCCGCATCCGTTAGCACTTCACGCAGGTCGGGAGAAAGTTTTTCTTGTTCCTTCGGCACCTGCGGTAATCGCGGCTGAGGAGGAGGCGGCGGCATGTCCGGCGTGACCAGTGATGCGCGTATAGCCCAGACGTTCTTGAAGGGGGCCGGCAATTTCTGACCAGCAGGTTGTTGCCGTAGATCGGTCAACAGCATGTCTACGTTCTGGAAAGGCATCGAGCCAACCAGCCGCGTGTAGCCGCGGGAATCATAGCCGACTGCCTCGAAAAATGACAACCCGGCCAACACTTCCAACGTCTGTCGGCTGAGTCGGTATTGTCCCTCCGGCGTCAAGCCGCTGAACAATTCGATCTCAACGCGAACACGAGTGGCTTTGTCCTCTGGTAGCTTCGCTCCGTGCGGAATGAGCAGGATAGAACGAATGTGTCGTTCATTTACAAGATCCTGGGCGTGCCGACCCGGGACCGTGCCGCTTAAGCGAGTATGCGCAACATCCTCCGCTTCATTCTCTGCCACATCTTGTGGATTGCGCTGAAAGCCCCTTTTCTTGAGATAGCGCATCATCTCGGCATACTGCAACAAGCGTTCATTGCGAAAAGCGTTGATGCGATAGGAGATCTGCACGTCGTAGGTTTCCGGTGGTGGGGGGGCCGGCGGTGCAGCTGCCGAAGACAAAGAAACAAGCGAAAAAGCGAGCAACCCTGAGACGGCGCTACTATGTTTCATGGGAGCATCCTTCCGCTTAAAGGTGTCACGTTGTCATTGTAACACGCCGGCGCGACATCTCAGGCTTGCGATAAATACAACAGGAAGACAAAAGTGAGGAGCCTACTCTCACGGCGCCGGCTGCGCTGGACGCGCCGGTAAGGAAGATCGCAGAAGCGGTAACAGAATTGCGGAGGTGCCTATGTCGTTCGCGGGTCAGGTTGCGGTCATCACGGGAGCATCCAGCGGCATCGGTTGGGCGCTGGCACGGACCTTGGCCGCCGAGGGCAGCAAGGTCGGTCTGATAGCGCGTCGGCGTGAACAGCTCGCTGACCTAGCCGGGCAGATCGAGAAATCCGGCGGGACTGCCGCCTTCGCCGTCGCTGATGTGACCGAGCGCCCGCAGATCGTCGCCGCTATCCACGATCTCACCGTTCGTCTGGGGCCGGTCGATTTGCTCATTGCCAATGCCGGCGTCGGTGCGCCTACTACCATTGAGCCGTTCAACGTCGGCGAAATCGAAAAAATGTTCCGTGTTAATGTACTGGGCGTCGTTTATTCGCTGGAAGCAGTGTTGCCGCAAATGCTCCAGCGACGTCGCGGACATCTGGCGGCCATTTCCAGCTTGGCTGCGTACAAGGGATTGCCCGGCGAGTCCGCATACACGTCGAGCAAGGCGGCGGTGAATGTGTTCATGGAAGGTCTACGTATCCAATTGCGGAGTAAAGGGATCGCTGTAACGACAATCTGTCCAGGCTTCGTCCAAACCCCGATGACGGAAGTAAACGAGTTCAAGATGCCGTGGCTTTTGACTGCCGATGAGGCGGCACGGCGAATCGTCCGTGCCTTGAAGCGAAGACGCAAAGTCTACAATTTTCCCTGGCAAATGGCGCTAATCATGAAACTCATGCGCTGGGCGCCCGACTGGCTGCTCGAGCGCGTGATGCATACGTATAACGAAAACCCACCCTTCCCCAAGACGCCGCTGTGAGAGAAGCAATCTGAAGAACAGGGCCGCCTGGCGTTTCGACTGCCGAAAATCTGAGGGTCACTGTCTTACCTGGTCCGTTTTCTCTTCTCAAGCAGGCGGAGAGTAGACACATGCGGCTTGTTGTGGTTCTTTGGGTTCTCGGTGACAGGCTTCTTGGGTCCACGTGGATGTTTCTTCAATGTCTCCAGCCGATTGGTCGAGGTGTTGTAGCAAGACATTGCAAACTTTTTATACTCGGTTTTCCGGTTCGACACCCAGGGTACTCGGCTTGGTAGATCCTCCCGAACCAGCAGCGGCGAGAAGGCGGCTCAGCGCTACGGCAGCCACCGCCCCTGTGCCGATCAGCGACCAGCCGGCTGCGGTGGGCATAGCCAGACCGAGGAGATTGCGTAAAGGAC
This sequence comes from Planctomycetota bacterium, assembly GCA_021325115.1. Lineage (GTDB taxonomy): Bacteria > Planctomycetota > Planctomycetia > Gemmatales > Gemmataceae > JAJPHU01. Next base: position 3,849 of record JAJPHU010000314.1, read on the forward strand.
TCAAAGTCAGCGTCGAGACAAGGAAGGCGGCCGAGCCGCCGACCGCGCCCAGAACGGGGAAATTGAGGTTCCCTTCCGACCAGCCGGCGTCCAGGGTCTGGGCCAGCTGCGTAGCCACGATGGTTCCGAAGGCCACGGCGCCGGCTTGCGGCGGAGTGCTACGGCCCCGTACGAGCAGATAGGCAGCCAGAGCGGGCAGAGCAGTGGCCATACCGCGGCGGAAGACGTCGCGGCGCAGTGAATCATCCAGAGCGGCGGTCCCCTCGCGGGCCAAGCCGGCCAGGTTGCGATGCTCCGGTTGTTGCAAAACCACGGACAAGGCCGGTAGCGCGTCCGTAATCAGATTCACGGCCAGGATCTGCCGTGTGTTGAGGGGCGAGTCGAACCCCAGGATCGTCGTCCCTACGATCAAGCCCAATTCGCCCAGGTTGCCGCCCAGGAGCAGCCCCAACGCTCGGCGCATGTTACGCCAGAAGCCACGCCCTTCAACCAAAGCCTCCACCAGTGTGGCAAAATCATCGTCGGCCAGCACCACATCAGCGGCCTGGCGGGCGACCTCAGTGCCGCTGCGCCCCATCGCGACGCCCACATCGGCCAAGCGCAGAGCAGGTGCGTCGTTGACGCCGTCGCCGGTCATGGCGACGGTGTGGCCGCGACGCCGCAGGCTCTCGATGATGCGCAGTTTGTCCAGCGGCGTGGCCCGTGCGATGACCGTCGCCTTTTCCATGCGGCGGTCCAGTTCTTCATCGTCCAGTTCGGCCAGCTCGACACCGGTGAGCATATCGCCGCCATCCAAGAGACCGGCTTCGTGGGCGATGGTCCGGGCGGTAACAGGATGGTCGCCGGTAATCATGAGGATGCGGACCCCGGCCTCGCGGCAGCGACGCACGGCCGCAGACACATTCGACCGTAACGGATCGCTAATACCCACAAAGCCGAGCGCCCGTAATGCTTGGGGATCGTCCACGGATGTATCTGCAGGTCCATCGGCAACCATAAGGATGCGTAAGCCAAGAGCGCTGAAGGCGTTGGCTTGCTCCAGAAGCGCCTGCCGGCCGGTTTCATCAAGCGGCTGATCGCTGCCGGCCCGACGCAACCAGGTACAGCGGAAACAGACGGCTTCGGGTGCCCCCTTGACACGGAGACGGCCACCGACAACGGCAGCGTGATAGGAGCGATCTGGATCAAACGGGGCCTCACGCTGGTGAGGCTGGGATAGTTCATCGCCCAGTCCCGCGGCTTGGGCAGCAGCGATCACGGCGACATCCGTAGGATGAGCAACGGCGTCTGTGGCTTCGGGATGCGGGCTGGCCAAGGCTGCTGTCCGTAGCACTTCCCGGGCATCAGGGGACAGAGAGCGGAAGTCCGAAGCCGGTGAAGAAAAATTGGCACCGACCACTCCCTGTTCTTGGACTTCTGACTTCTGATCCCTGAATTCTGACAGGTCGGCTACCAGGCGTACAGTCAGACGGCCTTCGGTCATGGTGCCCGTCTTATCGGCGCAGGCCACGTCCACGCGACCGAGGGCTTCGACGGCCGGCAGTCGCCGCAGCAAAGCCCGTCGCCGTGCCAGGCGACGGGCCACGCCCACTTGCCCGGTGCCGGCCAAGAGCGGCAGACTTTCGGGTACCACGGCCAAGGCAATACTGGCCCCCACGCTCACCTGAGATACCAGCGGCTTGCCCCAGAGAAGCCCGGAGACGATCACCGTTACTCCGCCCGCGGCGGCAATCGGCAGGGCCAACTGGAGCAAGCGCGCCAGGCGGGCGCCAAAAGGACTTTCTTGCAGTTCTTCGTGACTCAAAGCGGCGGCGGTTGCTCCCAGGCGCGTCTGCCGGCCGATCGCCACCGCCACCGCATGCCCCGTGCCCACGACCACGCCACTGCCTTCCAGAACAACGCGGCTTTCAGGCGGACCCGCCTCGGCATACTTGGCCACTGGCACCGACTCCCCCGTCAGTGCCGCCTCGTCCACTTCCAGAGAGTGAGCCTTGAGCAAGCGAGCATCGGCGGCGACCCGGTCTCCCGGTGCCAACAGCAACACGTCTCCCGGCACCACCTCTGATGCTGGCACAGTCTGGATGATGCCGTCGCGGAGCACCCGTGCTGTCGTAGTGCCCAGGCGTCGCAGAGCTTCCACTGCCTTGCCAGTTTGGCGCTCCTGCCAGACAGCGACGGCGACATTGATGATCACCGTAGCGCCGATGATAACGATGTCGAGGGCGGCACCGCCGGCAATCAGAGACAAAAGGGCGCCGCCCGTGAGAAGGCCATTGACCGGCGAGCGCATCTGGTCGAAGATGACTGTCATCAAGTTTTGGCGGTCCTCGGCCCGTGGCATCATGCCTTGGCGTTGCTTGGCTTGTTGGGTACTCAGTCCGTTCGCGCTGGTTTTGAGCGTGCGCAGGACATTGGCAATGCTCCGTCGGCCCCAGCGCTCCGGGTGTGGATCGGCCAAACGAGACACAACCGATCTGGGCCGCTGGCCGCCGCGCAGTCGTAACCAGCCGTCGGCCAAGGCAGCGAGGGCGGCGATCAGGACGCCGCGTGAGGCCTCCTCCACTCCGGGCCTGCCCTGCACGCCCCAGATGGCGCCAAAAAGGTTAGCCGCTGCCGAGAACCAGACTCCATCGCGTACCGCATACTGGCGGCGTACGCCAGCTTCGAGCACGGCCACGACACCATCAAGGTCCGGAGCGAGCAGATCGGCACGGGCGGGAAATGGCCCTGCTACAGGTGCCAGACCGATACCCAAATCGCAAGCGGCGAAGCCCGGTGCCGCTTGGGCACTATCGGAGACAAAAGCGACAATTTCTCCCTCTTTTTGGTGATGGGTGATGACAACCACGGCATCAGCAGAGTCTACCAGAGCCACTCCGGCTCGGCGGGCGACGGCCTGGGCAGCGATGGGAGCACCGGCCGTCAGCATCTCCAGGCGGACACCGAGACGGCGACAGGTCTGCACCAGATTGGCGGTGGTCGCGTGGAGGCGGGGCCGCAGTGTGACAAAGCCGAGCGGTCGCCAATCCGCCTCGCGCGACAGCATTAATAGATAGCCCCCCTCATGCCGTCGCCCGACTGCTTCGCCGATGGCTGGCGTATCTTCCGGCGGGCCGAGTGTATAGCGCACACCCTCCACGGAAGCCGCTGCCCACAGGCCATTGAAACTGCCTTCTGTTGCGGGTGCCTTGCCCAGGGAGGGGAAAATTTTCCCCCATGGCGATTCCGCCGCCGCAGACACGCTGGCGGCCAGCGCCAGCACTTGGGAAGCATCCAGCGACTCCTCTAACGGCAGCACCGTGGTGATCTCCAGCCCATCGCCACGCACTCCGACTGAGCCGTGATCGTTAGGGAGCGGTCCTTCTCTCCGCTCTTTCGTGGTCGCGGCTCGGCGTGGACGCAACGCTACTAACCCAAGCGCCTGTCCGTCCTCCTCGCGTGCTAACATCAGCAGATAGCCTCCCTCGTAGCGGCGCTCGATCGCCTCGCCGATCAGGGGCGGATCATCCGGCGGACCGAGAATGTAGCGCACGCCCTCCACCGAAGCCGTGATCCACAAGCCGTTGAAGACGCCCTCTGCCGCAACTGAGGAGAGAGGAGATGGACCTTGTTGTTTTTCCTCCTCTCTCCTCCCTCTCCATTCCTCACGTGATTTGTCGGTTCGGGCGAAGACATCTCCCCAAGGCGCTCCCGCCGCAATGGACATGCGCCTGGCCAGCGCCAGCACCTGAGATTCATCCAGGCCTTCCTCCAGCGACAGCACCGTGGTAACTTCCAGCCCATCGGTCAGCACACGCGGCCCATCGAGCAGGAGGATATCGGGCAAGCAAATGACTCGATCCGGCCGGGTACCAACCACAGTGACGCCCGCCCGCAGCACACGCGCGGCAGCGTCAAGATTGGCGGCCTCCATTCCGATGATAGCGGTACGCGGATTGACCAGTAACAGTGCTTCGAAGGTGCGATTCAGAGAGCGGCTGAACAAAGCCGTCGCCGCCGCATAGGCGAGTGAGATCGGTCCCAGCATTCGAAGGTAACGGCTATAGAGCGTTGGATGCGGCAGAGCGGGACGGGGCCGCGGCAGGAACGACTTACCGCCCTGGAGCTGCAGGACGAACGGCCCGCCGGAAAGTTCGGCGCCGGCAGACAGATGGGCACCCGGAGCGATTTGCCGCGGCAAGCCATCGCGACCGATGGCGGTGCCGGTCCCTTCGATGACCTCGGCCGGCAGCGGCAGCCGTTCGCCGGCTTCCAGGCGAATAATAGCTCCCGGCTCGGCCGCTGTTGTCCCTTCCAGGCTTTCCTCGTAGCGCCGCCAGACCGAGCGCCGGGCCATCACCTCCGTCAGTAGCAACAGCCCCTCTACGCCGGTGACAGTCAGGCCCAACGGGCTGTCGGCAAAGGCCAACGAAACGACGCTGGCTGAACTGAAGACCATATCCGCAGCGTGGATCCCCAGCACCTGGCGCAGCCCGTTGCGAAGAGACGGGAAGCTCCGTATCAAACCGATGATCCCGGCAACGGTGGCTGCAGTTCGGACGGTGCGGGAGGATGTCGCCCATCCGGCCAGACGGCGGACCACGATCAGCCCCAGTCCGAGAGCCGCCCCGATCGTACGCGTGGCGGCGTGCAACAGCGGGGCCGTGTCGAGCGGATGAGCAGGCCGGTCTTCGCCCGGCAGGTCCGGCAGCTCCACATCGGCGACGCGGGCCAGCAGCTCGTGCAGATCTACTTGCTCGCTGTCGTATTCCACCAAAATACGGCCGGTCAGCTGGCTGGCCCGCACACGCACATTGAAGAGGCTGCGCAAATGCTCCACGACTTTGCCGGCCAAACTCGGATCGCGGTCCAGCCCGCGGACGGCAATGCGTGCCTGATGCAGAGAACCTGACACGCCTTCATGGATCACCGGCGGCAGCGGTTTGTCTTCCAGCAGTCCGTCGGTGTCTTCTAATCCGGCAGTTGACGCGGCCGGTTCGCTGAGCGTGTTCAGGGCTGTCACCAGTGCGTTTTCATTCGTCGTTTGCGGATCGAAGCCGATCAAAATGTTGCCGGTGAGCGAATTGGCCTCGACTCGGCGCACGCCGGGGAGCTTGCGAACATGCTGTTCCAGGCAGCGCTGTCCCTTGCCCGACCAGTGCGGCAGGTGAATACGGATACGCCCTGGAATCGAAGACAGGATGCGGGGTTTGACACTCATTGAACTGGCCATAGAGGCTACGAGCCGGAAGCGTTAGCGATGTTTGCTTTGCCGTCGCTAGCGCTTCCGGCTCGTGGCTTCTGTGACTCTGTGGTTAGTCTTTTCGGTTTCGTTGGCGGATGGCCTGGGCTTCAGCCCAGATGTCTTCCGCTTCCTCGCGGGCGCGGGCGGCCCATTTGAGGATATTGTGGCCCAAAAGAGATACGTAATGGCCGACTCGCTCTCCCAGGCGATCTACCATCTCCTCGGCGCGCTGCATGGCCTGGCGACGCGCTTCATCGGGACTGGCTGTCTGAGTCTGCTGCTCGGCTGTTCCATTGATATCGGCTGCCGAAGCAGTCTTCGTCTCTGCGCCGGTGATTGGATTGTCCTGCATGGTTGTCTTCCTCAAACGGCGGTTTATGTGGGGGGCACACTGCCAACGTGCCCCACGTTATCCCGTCACGATCCGCGGCGGGGGAGAGGTTTGCGCGGTTTCCTGACCGGCGGCGCTCGTCGGCGCGGCCGTCTCCTGAGCACTGCGAGCCATCTCGCGGGCCGCTCCTACAATCTTATCGCCGACTGTCAACAAACCCGCCAGTCCATAAACTAATCCGCGACGCAACGCTTTCCGTACCGGCGGAGAAGCGACCGCCGCCGTGACCGCCACCGCAATGGCTACCTCCGGTTCCCAAAAATCGTCCACGGCCATGACCATCTCCTTTGTTTGTTAGGCGCGGCAGTCAAGCCGCAACAAGTCAAATATAATTGCAATTCCAATGCCAACTAATTAGTATATTCCGTCATGGTTCGAGAGTAAACTGAGGGTGAGCAGATATTTTCCTTCCCTTTGTGGAGGAGGATGGGGGTGGGTGGCAGAACTCCTTGGCTTACTTGCACTTCCGCTTCCTACTCTCCCCCTATAAAGGAGGAGGATTTTCTTTCGGTAACACTTATCTGGCAGCGGAAGAATACCAAAATGGGATCCTGGATCATAACACTTGCGAAATGGAAATCGGCGCTCCCAGCCGTAGTGGCTGAATTTCGGCGACCTTTGCCTCCTTGTTCCCCAACAGAGTTCTGGGAATAAGGCGCCACGAGGAGTTAAACGAAAGGTTAACGGATGGCGCGCGACGAAATCATCCGTTTCATTTTTCGCAATCCCGTCAGCGCCGGTACGCATTTGTTGTGGTGCCTCCTGGGCATTTACGTCACGGCCTTGTTATGGCGGCTTAGCCGTGGCGATCGGCTGCGGCAATTCAGCACAGGAATATTCGGACTGAGCATGGTTCTGCTTTATGGCGCTAGCGGCCTTTATCATGCTGTCTCCGGTCCCGAAGCGCTCCTGCCCTATCTACAGAAACTCGATCATAGCGCCATTTATGTCCTGATCGCTGGCACCTATACGCCGGTGTTCGCCGTGCTTTTGAGCGGCCGGCTGCGCCTGGTCTTGTTGGCGTTGGTGTGGGGACTGGCTGGCGGGGGCATCTTGGCCAAGTGGCTGTTACCGTGGCCGCCCTATGGACTGACCGTGACCCTGTACATTCTCCTGGGATGGATCGGTCTGTTGCCGATTGTGCCGCTGGTCCGTGCCGTTGGCATGCCGGCCATGCTGTACGGCTTGCTAGGCGGTTTGCTCTACACTTTCGGCGGCGTCTGTGATGCGGCCCAATGGCCCATCCTTCTGCCCGGCATCATTGGCTATCACGAAGTATTGCATCTGGCCGACATGGGCGGCACTCTCATCCACATCTTCTTTGTCATCCGCTATGTCCTGCCATTCCAACCGCCCCCCTGAGTCGGAAAGCCATCGTGCTTGCGAGCCAGGTTCCTCACTTGCTTCTCTGTCTTATCTATTCTCCCTCCTCTTCTCTTGGCATTCTCGGCGTCTGGGCAATTTGTTTTTTCCTTCGCCTTGCACGATTGGCAACACTCGCCTACAATTCGCCGGCCTCGTCTCCACGGCAGGAGAGCGAGCGAGCCAGTCCTAGAGGCACATGGAAGTTATGGTCCCAGAACCGATCTCTCCTCACGAGCACTCCTTTGTTCGTCGTTTTTTGCTTGGTCTGGTGTCATTCGTGTGCCGTTATCCGGGCGGGGTGCTCTTCGTGTCGTTAGCTCTGGCCGGCGTCTCCCTGTGGGCCGCCGCCACGCAGCTCCAGTACAAAACGCAACGCAACGATCTCATCAGTCCGCACAAAGAACATCAGCAGCGTTGGCGCGACTATCTCGCCGAGTTCGGTGATGATGATGACATCGTCGTCGTCGTCAAAGGTACAGACCGCCCGCGCATGGAGAAAGCACTGGAGACGTTGGCAGCACGTGTACAGGCGCGGCCGGAGTTGTTCGATCGCCTGTTTTACAAGGTCGATCTGCGTTCGCTGCGCAACCGGGCCCTGCTGTTTCTTTCCACAGAGGAAATCCGGGCGATTCAGCATCATCTGGAAGACATGAGTCAGCTACTGAAGCACGGCTGGATCTCATGGAAATTGCTAACGCTATCGAGCTTACTTCAAGAAGCAGTGCAACGCACCGCCAAGATGAAGCCAGACGTTCCGCTGACAGCCGATGATGAAGTGTTCCTGACGCAGCTATGGAATATCACACACAATGCTAAAGACGTAATTGTCGATCCCCAAAAGTACAAAACACCGTGGGGCAGCCTGCTGGCTCGGCCACCGCAGCAAAAAGATATGTTGGCCGAGCCGCAGTATTTTTTCAGCGACCCGCCCGTGACCGACGAGACGCCAGCCAGGCCAGCTAAAGAAACACTGGCGTTTCTGCTGATGCGGCCAATCAAGGAAGAAGGCTCCTTCACCTACGCCCTCAAAAGCGTCACGGCCATCCGCGATATTGTGGAGCAGACACGTGCGGAATTTCCCGGTATCGCGTTCGGTGTGACCGGCCTGCCGGTACTGGAAACCGATGAGATGGCAGCGGCCGATCACGATACGCGCCTGGCGTCCTGGCTGGCCATTGCCGGTGTTTCTGTGTTGTTTTTGCTGGTTTATCGCGGCATTTGGTATCCGCTCTTGACGGTAGTGACCCTGCTGATCGGCACCGCCTGGGCGCTGGGCTGGCTGACGCTGACGGTAGGCCATCTGAACATTCTGTCGGCGACATTCGCCGTCATGCTTATCGGCATGGGTGATTACGGCGTCCTGTGGGTGATGCGTTACGAGCAGGCGCGGCGGCGCGGTGTTGACGTTCGCTCTGCCTTGCTGCACACCGCCACCCATGTGGCCATCGGCAACCTGACGGCGGCCTGTACGCTGGCTTTGGCCTTTTTCGCGGCCATGTTCGCCGACTTTCAAGCTGTGGCCGAGTTGGGCTGGATTGCCGGCTGCGGCGTCTTGCTGTGCGCCTTTGCCTGTTTCACTATCTTGCCGGCCCTGCTCGTAATCTTTGATCGCCGCCGAACCGGCGAACGGCCGACCTCAGCCGACTGGTGCATACCGTACCAGCCAACTAACGCCGGCCGTTCGCCGGATGCCTGGCTGCCCGGATTAGCCCGGCGGGCACGCTGGGTGGTACTGGCCGGACTAGTCCTGACAATCGGCCTGGGTTATGCAGCCTGGAAGGGCGTGAGCTACGATCACAATTTATTGCACCTGCAAGCACGCGATCTCGATGCCGTAAAGTGGGAATTAACGCTTATCGAGCACACAGCCGGTGCCAACTGGCATGCCGTCAGCTACACCGACACGCCGCAGGAAGCGTTGGCTTTGAAGGCTCGCTACGAAAAACTGCCGGAAGTGTCTCGCGTCGTCGAAGCCGCCTCTCTGCTACCCCAGGACCAAGAGGTCAAGGTGCCGCTGCTCGCCGACATCCAACGGCGGCTGTCCGATTTGCCCAAGCGCGGCGCCATCATACCCCACCTGCGGCCGAACTGTCGCACCCTGTTGACGTGCCTTAACAACCTGGCTGAGAAGCTCCAACCGCTGGCCGGATCTGCCTGTGGCGCCAATGGCAAACCTACGACCCTGCTGACCGACCTGCGCGAAAGCGTGTGGAACTTGCATCGGCAAATCCTCCTTTTGCCAGCGGAAATCGTGGAGAAGCGCTTGCAGGAATTCGAACAGCGCCTGGCCGGTGATTTGGCTGAGGATCTGCATCGTCTGCGTGAAGTGGCCATGCCGCAGCCGATTACTTTGGCCGACTTGCCGACCGCTTTCCGCGACCGCTATGTCGGCCGCAGCGGCAAATGGCTCTTGCGCGTCTTCGCCCGCCACTCGCTATGGGAGTTCCCGCAGCTGGAGCAATTTACCCAGCAAATTCATGCTGTCGATCCGACCGCCACCGGCAAACCGTTCGGCACCGTTGAAGGGCTGCGGGCAATGAAGAACGGTTTAGAGCGGGCCGGCTTTTACGCCTTCCTTGTCATTGTGGCCGTGTTGTGGCTCGATTTCCGCAGCTGGAAACGCACCGCCGTTGCTGTGGCGCCACTGGTGGTGGCCGTGCTCTTTTCGCTGGGCATTCTCGGCTTGTTCGGTGTGCCGCTCAATCCCGCCAACATGATCGCTTTCCCGCTGATTCTCGGCGTCGGCGTTGATAATGGCGTTCACATCTTGCACGATTATCTGCTCCGCCGTCGTCCCCA
>JAJPHU010000266.1 GCA_021325115.1 Planctomycetota bacterium
GTCCTCATTCGCGGTTTGTTTGCTGGAGAGATTGGCTCGATGAACGAGGGGCCAAAACTGAACGAGCCGGCCCCGCAATTCACCTTGAAAACTGTGGATGGCAAAGGGACCGTTGATCTGGCGAAGCTGATCGGTCCCAAACCGGTTGTGCTTGTTTTCGGCAACTTCACCTGCGGCCCATTCCGCTCGTTCTATCCCGAGGTCGAGACAGTCTATCAGCGATACAAGAGGGATGCGTGTTTTTTGATGATCTACGTCCGCGAAGCGCATCCGACTGACGGTTGGAAGATGGAGTCGAATACACGTGCCAGTGTGGCGATTTCGCAGCCGACAACATTTGCCGAACGCGTCGCTGCCGGAAAGCAGTTTTGCGCCCGCCTGAAACCGACTATGCCTGTGGCGATCGACGAGATCAACGACCCAGTCGGGAATGCCTACAGTGGGATGCCGGCCCGGCTTTACGTCCTCGACCGTGATGGCAAGGTTGCCTACAAGAGTGGGCGCGGCCCATTCGGCTTCCGCGTGGGTGAGATGGAGCAAGCCTTGGTCATGTTGATGTTGGATCACCAATCCCCCCCTCCTGCCAAGATCTCGGAGCGTTCATCCATGTTGACAAATGAACAAGCCTGGAAACGTTTGCCTGGCGCACCTGCCAAGGTGCAACCGCTGCCGGCATGGGCGCGGATGCTGGCCGGCCGGATGCCTTTGACTACTGCCCGCATGTTGGAATTGGACGCCCTGCATCGCAGCGGCGATCGGCTGGAAGCGAGACTGCGCGGGCTGGTCCGCTGGGCCGCCGCCGACGCCAACCGCTGCGACTACGCCAAGGCTGTTGCTGTCGCCGACCTGCGTCGGGCTGGGTTGACGACAGAGGAAGTCCAGGCGCTGATCCACGACCCGAATCGGTTGTCCCCAGCGGAACGAGCAGCGATGGTTTTCGCTCGCAAGATGATGCGTGAAGCCCACGCCGTCACGGATGAGGAGATGAAACAGCTCCTGGAGTTCTTCGGCGAGGAGAAAGTCGTGGCCCTGGTTGCCTTGCTCGCGCATGCCAGTTTCCAAGATCGCATTTTTCTGGCGGCCAAGGTGCAAGTCGAGCCAGATGGGCCTCTACCGCCGTTGCCGGTGCGTTTCACCAGGCCGTCATCGAAGACCTCCGGCGGTGTGCATTCACCGATCGCAAAGACAGCGAACACCAACGAAACCAGCGGCCGTGACGAATGGATCGCTTTGCGGCAAAGCGTGGAGCAACAAAAGTTGCGGCCCGGACGCATCCGCGTGCCGTCCAAAGAAGAAGTGCGCCAACGCCTCGGCAACGATCATCCGGGATTATGGCAACTCGACATTGTGTGGAGCCGTGTCTGTTACGGCTACCAGCCCGAGTTGACACAGGCGTGGTTCGACTGTGTCGCCGCTTTTCGCCAAGAGTCTGGGTTGGACCGCGTTTTCGAGCAATCTCTGTTCTGGATCGTCACGCGGTCGTTGCATTGTTTCTATTGAATGGGTCACGTCGAAATGTGTCTGGCGGTCGCCGGGCTTGACGACAAAGAGGTCAACGATGTGACGCGACGCCTGGCCGGTGATTGGTCGGATTTCTCCGATGCAGAGCGGGCCGCGTTTGCCTTCACGCGCAAACAAGCTCACGATCCTGCATCGCTCACTGATGCCGACGTGCGCGCGTTGGAACGACACTATGGCCGAGAAGGCGCGTGGCAGGTCATTTGGTGGGCCTCGCGTTGCCATTACATGACCAAAGTTGCCGACGCCTTCCAACTGCCTCTGGAGCGGGAAAACCCGTTCTGGAACATGCCAGGGGCGAAGGTCAAGCCGAAGGAGCAGAGGAAAGCTGCAAAGTGAACCGCCAGGCAAACTCGGGACAGGTCAGTGGTAAGGGAGCTGAGGTTTTTATGCACGCGAAAAGCTCGCTTCCACTCGTCGTGGTCTCGGACGATCTCTTCCACGACGAGACCACTGGCCCCCGAGCTTGTCGGCCGGTCTCCAAGCAATCCGATGGATCATTGGTCATAATAGAACTCTTTTTTGAAGAAAGGAACTTACCATGACTCGTTCTCGTTCTGCGTTCACCCTCATCGAACTCTTGGTGGTGATTGCCATCATTGCCATTCTCATTGGTCTACTCTTGCCAGCTGTGCAAAAAATCCGTGAAGCCGCCGCTCGTTCCCAGTGCCAGAACAATCTCAAACAGTTCGGCCTGGCCCTCCATAACTACAACAATGCGTATGGCTACTTCCCCCAGGCTCGTGATTTTCCCTCCACCGGGTCTATGTCTTTTTCTATCCATAGTCAGCTCCTGGCTTTCGTGGAGCAAGACAATGTCTATCGCACCATCAACTTCACGGTGCCGTGGTCCGATCCCAGCAACGCCATTGCTTGCGCGGCCCGCGTGCCCATTTTTGTTTGTCCCTCCGATCCAATGTCTGCTGTCCCTGCCAATTGGGCGCCGACCAACTACCGGGCCAATGAGGGAACCAGCATCGTCTTCGCTTACGGCCAGTCAGACAAAAACGGCGTCAACACCGCTATGCCGCCGCCTAACGGGCCGTTCGACATGAACCAGCCGCACACCATCGCTTACATCATCGACGGCACCAGCAACACGGCTGCGTTCAGCGAGCACATCACAGGCGATTTCAACCAAAGTGTAATTACGCCCAACGCCGATACCTTCGAGCCGGGTACTCACCCAACCACCGCTGATCAAGCGTTGGCCGACTGCCAGAACGCCACCACTCAGGGCTATTCCAACGTCGGCGCCCCCTGGCTATATGGCTACCACTCCACGACGAGTTACTGGCATGCCTTCCCACCGGGTTCACGCTCGTGCATGTTTCCGCCGTTGCGGATAGCGACCACGGCCAACAGCGGCCACACCAACGGCGTCAACGTCGCCTTGTGTGATGGCTCGGTACACTTTGTCGCCTACAGCATCAGCTTGTACACCTGGCGCGCTCTGGGTACGTGCAACGGCGATGAAGTGCTTGGTAGCGATTGGTAAGCAAGAGTTTCCCTACCAACCCGCAGCACCAGCAAGGATACGAGCCGCCCTTGCTGGCGCTGGGGGCTAGTCAAGAAAGTTTTGAACAGGAGAATACCTATGATGATGCGTTCATTCGTGACTCTCGCCCTCGTGTTACCGGCGGCGTCTCTTTCCATTCATGCAGCCGAGCCGGCTCCTCCGGCCCCGCCACTGACTCGCCCGGCGATGAAACAAGCCCTCGAAGATCGCAAAAGAGCCTTACCGCGTTTGCCTTTGCCGCCTTTGAGCGACAAGGAAAAGGTCGAGCGGGATGACCGGTCTATCGTTAACAATGGCCGTATGCGCCAGCTCTATCTTCCCGAAGAACTGCGCGGCGGCGACTTCTTCCGCGGCCGTGATCCGGTCATGACTCTCGATCCGACCTTCAAGACGATGCTTTTCTGGATCGTGTCCCGTGTCAACAACTGCTACTACTGACTGGGCCATCAGGAACGCAAGCTCGCGGTCGCGGGTTTGACGGAGGAACAAATTGCCGCGCTAGACTCCGACTGGCAACGCTATTCCGCCGCGGAGCGGGCCGCTTTTGACTTGGCCCGGCGGCTGACCTACGCACCATATTCATTGGACGCCACCTCCATCGAACGGCTACGTCAACACTACAAGGACACGCAGATCCTGGAAATCATCTTCACAGTCGCCAACAATAACTCCACCACGCGCTGGACGGACGCGTTGGGTATTCCACAGGAGGACGACGGCTCTTTCTTCGCCAAAGATAAGGACAAGCAGCCAGCGGTGCTGCGTACGTTCTTAACGCCGACCCCTGACGCCTACAAGGAGCGGTGTAGCTCGACGTTGCCGGACAGCGACGCCTGGAAACGGCCTGCCCTCGGCAGCCGCAAAGAAGCGGAGCAAGCCTTGGCCGCTTGCCGCAAACGCCAGCCTCGTCTCACCCTGGTTGTGGAGGAAGCCGCCCGCGCTCTACTGCCGACTGATTGGCCGAAAGGACCGCTGCCACAGTGGGTCCGACTGCTGGCCCATTTCCCGAAAGCCGGTGTGGCTCGTGCCGATAGTCTGCGCCGCGCAGAAGAGAAGGGCTGGCTTAATCCGCGTCTCAAAGCACAAATCGCTTGGATTGCAGCGCGGCATGACCGAGCCTGGTATGCTTTGGGACAGGCCGAACGCCGGCTACGCTCGCTTGGGTTTTCCGCGGACGAGATTTACCAACTCGATGGTCCCTGGGACTCGTACTCCGCGGCAGAGCGAGCTGCCTTCAACCTGGCCCGTAAGTTGACAGTGCATCCGTCTACGGTTACGGATGGAGACATCGCCGCCTTACGCAAGCTGTATAGTGACCGGCAAGTGGCCGAGTTGATCTATCACCTCTGCAATGCTGCCTTCTTCGATCGCCTGACTGAAGCATGCGGTTTGCAGCTGGAAGAGTAATAACCACGGCTCAAGATGGGGAACATCATGACAAACCGAAAAGCAACGCTAACAAGCGTATTGGGACTGCTGCTGTTCCTGGCTGCTGCGGATGCTCAGGAGCCGCGACACAAAGCGTCGCAGGCGGACGTTCCCACGCCGAGCGCGGTAACGAGAAAAGAC
>JAJPHU010000267.1 GCA_021325115.1 Planctomycetota bacterium
CCATTGCGTATCTGCAAAAACTCCAGGCCGACGACGGCGGTTTTCGCGCCGATGCTCGCGCCCGACAATCAGACTTGCCGGCGACGACTGCGGCGTTTCGCGCTTTAAAATACTTCGGCGCCGCGCCCCGTGATCGGGCGGGGTGTCTCGCTTTCGTGCAGAAATGTTTCGACAAAGACAAAGGCGGCTTTGCCGAGCGGCCAGGCGGTCAGGCGGCGTATCGGTCTACCGCTGTCGGTATCATGGCCGTCGTCGATATGAAGATACCCGTAAAGCCCTACGCCGATGCAGTCGTTAAATACCTTGACGAAAATTCCAAGACCTTTGAAGAAATTCGTCTAACGGCGGCCAGCTTCGAGGCGCTGGGTCAGCGTCCGCCACGCGCCGAGGCCTGGCTGGCGGAGATCGTCCAGCGACGCAATGGCGACGGCACCTATGGCAAAAGCGACGACATGGCCCGCGCTACCGGCAGCGCCGTCTGTGCTGTGATGCGGCTGGGCGGCCAGATTGAGCATCCCGATAATGTGCTGCGGGCGCTCAATGCGGGCCAGCGTGCCGACGGCGGTTTCGGCAAAGCTGGCGCTGCAGGTTCTGACCTGGAGACGTGCTATCGCGTCGCCCGCGCTTTCCACATGCTTAAAACCAAGCCGCAAGGGGCCGAGCGTCTGCGTGCTTTCATCGCCCGTTGTCGCAATGACGACGGCGGCTACGGCGTCGCACCTGGCCAACCCTCTAACGTCAGCGGCTGCTATTTCGCTGCCATCATCTTGCATTGGCTCGACGAAAAATGACCCTTGCTTACATCGCTCTGGGCAGCAATCTCGGCGACCGCGAAGATTATTTGCGGCGCGCGCTAACAGCCCTGCGCCAGACCGAGGACATCGAGGTGATGCGCGTTTCGCCCGTGTACGAGACGCGGCCGGTCGGTGGTCCTGCGGGACAGGGACCGTATCTGAATGCCGTCGCCGAGGTGCGAACCTCGCGCGGACTGCATGATTTGTTTGCGGTGTTGCTGAACATCGAGCAACAATTGGGGCGTGTGCGCCAAGAAAAAGATGGACCGCGCACCATCGACCTTGATTTGTTGCTTTACGGCGCTCTTGTTCACGAGGACGCACAGTTGACCGTGCCGCATCCCCGGCTGCACGAGCGGTCCTTTGTCCTTCAACCATTGGCGCAGTTGGTCCCTGGTTTGCTTCATCCTGTCCTGAAACGTCGTATTGCCGATCTTCTCGCCGAATTGCAAGGGCTGCGTCTGCACGGCAGCGCGGCAGGGCGCGAGTTGGCGGGACGGCGAGTGCTGGTCACCGGTTCGACACGGGGCATCGGCCGTGCTATTGCCTTGGAGCTGGCGGCGGCGGGTGCCGATGTCCTCGTGCATGGCCGGCTCTCAAGGCAAGCCGCAGAAGAGACGGCGGAACGGATTCGTTTGGCCGGTGTGCGCAGCGAGGTGCGTCTGGCCGATTTGGCCGATGCCGAGGCGTGCCGGCGTTTGGTACAAGAGGCGTGGACGTGCTGGGGCGGACTGGATGTCTGGATCAACAACGCTGGTGCGGATACGCTCACGGGTGAGGCAGCCAGTTGGTCCTTCGAGCGCAAGCTGCGCGAGCTGCTGGCCGTCGATGTGACGGCGACGATGCTCCTGTCGCGCGACGTCGGCAGACGCATGTACGAGGCAGGAGGCGGGGTAATCCTCAACATGGGCTGGGACCAGGCTGAGAGCGGTATGGAAGGCGACAGCGGTGAATTATTCGCAGCCAGCAAAGGGGCGATCATGGCTTTCAGTCGGAGTCTGGCTTTGAGCCTGGCGCCGGCGGTGCGTGTGAATTGCCTGGCGCCGGGCTGGATACGCACGGCCTGGGGCGAAGGCGCATCCCCGCGTTGGCAGGAACGTGTCTGGCGTGAGACGCCGTTGCGCCGCTGGGGCCGGCCGGAAGACGTGGCGGCGGCAGCGCGCTGGCTTGTGTCGCCGGCAGCCGAGTTTCTTACGGGACAGATCATCCGCATCAATGGCGGCGTGGTAAGAAGCTAAAAACGAACCACAGAGTCCCAGAGAACACAGAGAAAAATCCCAAAAAGAGAAGAAGAGGACTCGTCGATACCCTTTTCTTTGTTGATTTCTGTTATTTTCCGTATTTTCTTCTCGGTGTTCGCGGAGACCCTGTAGCTCGTTCTTTTTTTTCGGAATGTATCGATGAAACCCGCGCGGCGCTCGATGTTTCTTCAGGGTGGTCTGCTGGTAGTGACGCTGCTGGTTTTGCTGTATATGGTCTGGCAGCGCTATCGCCAACCTGTCCTGCAAACCTACGAAGGCAAGACGCTGGATCAATGGGTAGAGGATTTAGATGATCCTGATTATCTTATAAGCCAGCGAGCAGCCGATGTATTGGTCCAAGCTGGCGCCGATTCAGTGCCCATCCTGATTGATACCTGTCAG
This sequence comes from Planctomycetota bacterium, assembly GCA_021325115.1. GTDB lineage: Bacteria > Planctomycetota > Planctomycetia > Gemmatales > Gemmataceae > JAJPHU01. The sequence goes on from JAJPHU010000267.1 coordinate 2,438, forward strand.
CGTGGCGATGTTCGCTTACATCGCCGCGCCGCCGCCGTGTTGGTGCGTCTCGGCGCCCCGGCGGTGCCCCAATTGGCAGCTGCCCTGAAAGACAGGACCTTACAACTGTGGGTCGAAGTTATCCTTGTGCGCCTGGGTCCGGTGGCTGTGCCGGCCCTGTGTCAGGCGCTCACGGAAGAGAACGGGGGCGATGCCGCCGCCCAAATTCTCGGCCTCATCGGTCCCCGCGCCAGGACTGCTGTGCCCGATCTGCTCGCGGTCCTCAAGCGGCGCTCGGCTCCCACGCGCGTGCGGAGCGCAGCCGCCTTCGCTCTGGGATGCATCGGCGAACCTGCCGACCGGCGCGATACCGGTCCCCGCGGCGACATCGTCTCTGCCCTGAGCGCCGCTCTCTCCGATAGCAAGAAAGAAGTGCGCGAGCAGGCCGCCGAAGCACTGGGCTGGATTGGTCCGCCGGCGCGGGAAGCAGTGCCGGCGTTGGTCGCCGCCCTCAAGGATGAGGAGGCGAAGGTGGCGCTAAAAGCGTGTCAAGCACTCTCTTTTATCGATGATGGAGAAGCCGCGCCGGCCTTGTTGGCAGCCTTCCAGGGCAATCGCGCCGCAGTGGCTGTCGAGGCGGGCGGGGCACTGTGGCACCTGGGACCAAAGGCCGAGCCGATTGTGCCCGCGCTTCTGTTCGCGGCCCAGGGGCCGATGGAAAAAGCGGTGCCAGCGCGAGAGCTGCTAGCTTCGTTTGGCCCCCGCATTGTTCCTGCCTTGGTGAACGCATTGCATGCCAACCAGGCTGCGCAGCGCGAGGCGGCGGCCGATGTGCTGGGACGCCTCGGTCCACCGGCGCGGGCTGCGGTCCCGGCCCTGATCGATGCGCTCCAGGACAAGTCTTCCGCCGTGGCGCTCATGGCGGCGCGGGCTTTGGCCCAGGTCGATTCCACACGCAGCAGCGCGGCGGTGAAGCTATTGGCCGACTCTCTCGATGTTCCCGGCGCAGCCCTGGCCCTGGCACATATCGGCCCGGAGGCCCGCGCCGCCGTCCCGAACCTGGTCGCTGCTTTAAGGCCGCGCCAAAAAACAGCCGATCAAGAGCTGATACGATTCCACGCTCATCTGGCTCTGGCACGTATCGGCCAGCCTGCTGTGCCTGCCCTGATCGAGGCGCTGAAAGAGAAACGGGAAGGCGTGGCGCCGCTGGCCGGGGAAGCATTGGGCTGGATTCTGCCGCCGCCGAAAGAAGCCGTCCCTGCCCTGCGCGCGGCGCTCCAGAAGGATCGCACGCACGCCGCCATCTATGCTCGCGCCCTGGGGCAGCTCGGTCCGGTAGCGCGAGCGGCTGTGCCCGACCTGACGGAGTTGTTGTCCGATGCCGCCAGCCGGGCTGAGGCCGCGGTGGCGCTGGTGGGCATCGATCCGGACCAAGCGAAGAAGGCCGTACCGCCGCTGATCGAGGATCTTCAAGGGGACGACGAAAAGCAGCGCCAAACGGCTGTGCTGGCCGTGGCCCGCCTTGGCCATGCGGCTCGACCCGCCGCAGATGCTCTGGTGACATTGCTCCGTGATCGGCTGCTGACGGAAAGAGAAGTCAAAAATCTGCATGAGGTCTGGGCGGAAGCGGTTCCCGGTTTGGTTGAATTGCTGAAAAGTCCCGATGCCGATTGCCGCAAACGAGCTATCTTCGCCCTGGGGCAAATCGGTCCTGCGGCACATGCGGCTCTGAAGTCTTTGATTGCGGCGCTGGCGGATCGGGAGGAGGTTGTGCAGGCCGGCGCTGCTCAGGTCTTGCAAGCGATGGGGCCTAAAGCAAGCGAGGCGGTCCCGGCCCTGATCGCTCATTTGCAAGCCCGATCGGCGGAAGTGCGTGCGGCCGCCGCCGCTGCTCTGGGGCACATCGAAGCTGGCGCCAAACAAGCGCGACGGCCGCTCCTGGAATGTCTCCTCGATGTCGATGAACGGGTCCGCTATGCCGCTGCCCTGGCACTGGGACGCATCGATCCTCATTTCACCGAGGCCGTGCCGGATCTGTGCGCTGCCTGGAACGATGCCGCGCCAATGGTGCGATTGGCGGCCATCGATTCGCTCAGCCGCATCGATCCCACCGCCAGCAAAGATGCTGGCCCGATCCTTATCGCCCTGAGCCGCCAGCCTTATCCGCTAGACGTGCGTTTCCGAGCCGTCGAGGGAATTACCAATATTTTGGGTCCAGAAGAGGCAAAAATAGCCATGTCCTGGCTGAAGACAGAGCTAACCGACGTTGTTCCCGAAAACCGCCTCTATGCCGCGCGCTTGCTGGCCAATATCGATCGCAGGCTCACTCCGGACCTGGTGCTGGCCTTGGCCGCAGCCCTGAACACGCCCTTCGCAGACTGGCGCCCGGCGATCCTGAAAACGCTCGGCGAATTTGGTCCCCAGGCGCGCCAGGTGGTCCCGGAAATCGAGCGCCTGCTCTACGATGGCACGCCCGGCGTGCGCCCCGAAGCGATTCGCGCTTTACGGACCATCGATCCAGCACGCCTGAAGCAGCTGGGGCTGGACTAACCTTGCGGATCGAAACGATGAGCGAGACGGCGGCTATTGATATCGAGTGCTTCGAGGATTTGCAGGACAGGTTCGATGGGAATGCCCCAGGTTTGCGCCCAGCAGATGATGTCGAGGTTTTCTTGGCCGGCCTTGATGCGATCGAGAATGCGATCTAGAAGAAGTGTGTTATCGTGAAATTTCTTTTGCAGCAGTCCAAAATCGCCGCGGTCGAGTTCGACCCAGAAGCGTTTGCCTTGCAGGTGCTCCAGCCAGCGGGCTCTCAGATAGCCCCACCAGTGACACTGCACCCAACGGCGGATGGCAGCTTCGCCCAAATCACAGCCAGCCTTTTCGCTCTCGATCCACTTGTAGCGCAGGGCCTCTTGCTCGCCCTCGGCATAGACGCTGGATTTTTCCACGGGCTGTTCCTCCATCACGTCTGATCCATCCGGTTTACAGCGATTCGCGTTGGTCATAATGCCGTCGAACCTCACCTGATTTAATCCTAACGTTTGCCCTCAGCGCAGGCAAGTTGAGACTCAACCGAGAGATCAGATAGGAAGTTTGCGCAGATTGGATAAAACGGAGATGCCGGCCAGGAGAGCGTGGAAACACCCCGGTGGAACCTCCGCGGGCATTCCCATGCCCTGCTCGCTCCTTTCGTTATGCAATTTCTCGTTACCGTACCATAAATCCGCCGTCGACAATAAGGGTTTGTCCTGTAATGTAACTGCCGGCGTCGCTGGCCAAGAGCAGGGCGGGACCGACCAGCTCACGCGGCTCACCCCAGCGGCCGATAGCCGTGCGCTCGGCGAAGACCTTCTTTTCTTCCGCTGATAACAGCGACGCCGGCAGGTCGGTGAGGAACGGGCCGGGTGCAATGCAATTAACAGTAATGCCGAATGCACCGAGATCGAGGGCGCTGGCGCGGGCCAGGCCGAGCAAGGCTGCCTTGGTTGCCGAATAGACGTTACGTTTCTCCTTGGACAGAAACCCCATGATTGACGAGATGTGGATGATACGGCCCCAGCGTCGCGCCATCATCTGCGGGGCCAGGGCGCGTGTCAACACCATGACCGAATTGAGGTTGATCTCCAGCACCTCGTCCCACACTTCATCGGTGATTTCATCGATGGCCTGCGGCTTGTTAGTGCCAGCGTTGTTGATGAGAATGTCCACGCGCCCCATCTGGTCCAGAGCGGTCTTGGCCAGGGCAACAACCTGATCACGGCGGCTCATGTCGGCGACGAGGAAACAGCCGCGGCGGCCGGTGCCTTGCAGAATTTCGTCCAGCGCGGCCCGCAGCTCCTTTTCATGGCGGCTGGAGATGATGATGTCTGCTCCTGCCTCGGCCAGACCGCGTGCCATGGCCTTGCCCAGTCCTTTGCTGCCGCCCGTCACCAGAGCCACTTTGCCGGTCAAATTGAAAATGTCCAGGGCCATGCTCGATCTCCTTCACTCCATTCACCAGGGATGTCTTATCAGCGCGCCGCACTAACAGGGGCATCATAGAGAATCTGTTGCTTCGCGGAGCGTCAACACCTTTGCTTCCGTATCGCTTTCCTGGCGTCAGCCGCGCGGGTGGCGCCGGTTCAGGCTCCGGTCTTGTTTTCTCCTTCGTGCGAGGCATGATCGTTCCTCCTGCATTCTTTACGGCTCCGCGGTTTGCATGATTGGCTCGCTGGAGACGGCATGTATTGCACACGTTGGAGCCTGCAGGCGCTTGTCCAGGCTGCCGCGACTTGCCTTACATCTGCTTCTGTATGAGCGGCGGTCACGCTCAGGCGCAGGCGGGCGCTTCCTTCAGGCACCGAAGGCGGACGGATCGCCGGTATCAGCAAACCTTGTTCTTGCAGGCAGCGCGACAGCTGTACCGCTTCCCGTGCCTCCCCGACGATCAGTGGCACAATCGGACCGCATGAATCCCCCACATTGCCGCCTAATTCACGCAGCGCTTGACGCAATTGTTCGGCCAGGGCAAGAACATGACGACGGCGTTCCGGCTCCTCTTGCACTGCTGCCACGGCGCGCCGTGCCGCTGCGGCAATTGGCGGCGCCAACGCTGTCGAGAAGATGTAGGGACGGGCCTGATTGACCAGCCAGGTGATCAAGCGGCGCGTGCCGCAGATGAAACCGCCCTGCGCGCCGAGCGCCTTGCTCAGGGTGCCCATTTTGACGATGCGCTCAGAGGGCCACGAACCGGGCGTCAGGAAATCGGTGACACCGCGGCCCCGCTCGCCCAAGACACCGGTGGCGTGCGCTTCATCAATTACTAAAAGGCAATCAAAGCGCTCCGCTAACTCCACTAACTGGGCCAAAGGAGCGACATCGCCGTCCATACTGAAGACGGTATCGCTGACAATCAGGCGGCGGCGGGCCCTCGGGCCCTGCGTGCGCAGAAGATCGGCGAGGTGATCGACATCGTTGTGGCGATAGACGTGGACGGCGGCACGCGCCAGACGGCAGCCATCGATCAAGCTGGCGTGATTGAGAGCGTCGCTGAACACGGCGTCCGCCGGTCCGGCCAGCGAGCGGAGAAGGGCCAGATTGGCAGCGTAGCCGCTGCTGAGAACGAGCGCTGCCTCTGTCCCCTCCCAGTCGGCGAGGGCGCGTTCCAGAGCGCGCAGTGGCGGCAAATAACCGGACACCAGCGGCGATGCTCCTGCCCCGCAGCCATACCGCCGCGCTGCAGCCGCAGCGGCGCGAGCCAAACGTGCATCTCCGGCCAGGGCAAGATAATCATTGGAGGCAAAGTTAATCAACTCTCGACCGCCCAGACGAACACGCGCGCCTGGTCCCGACTGCAAGTGTCGCCGCACGCGGTACAAACCACGCCGCCGGCGCTCCTCCAGGTCATCATCTATCCAGGCAAGCATAGGGAAGTAGAACAAACCGCAGAGTTACAGAGGAAAAATACAGAAAAACGAAGGAATCCACATAATGCTGCTAAACGGCTATTCTGTTTTTGTCTTTTCTATATTTTCCCTCTGTGTTTTCTGGAACTCTGTGGTTCATTTTTGTGTTAGGAGAGCACCGGTAGTTCCCAGGTCGGGACGGCGGGCGGCGGGGCGATGGTGGGGTCGGCGTCGCCGACGCGGTCGTCGTGCCAGGTCAGCTCTAGATCCTCGATCATCTGCAAATCGTCCTTGTTGGGCCGGCCGAGTGTGGCCAGGTAATTGCCGATCAGGCCGCTGGTGGCGCCGACGTAGAAAATCCAACTTTGCAGATCGCGCAAGTTTTTTTCGCGGCCGCCGGCCACTTTCAGGTCCTGGCGCGGCAGGATCAGACGCATGACAGCAATGATCTTCAGGATCTCCATCGGCCGCAGCCGCGGGGCGTTTTCCAGCGGCGTGCCGGGGATAGGGAACAAGAAATTCAACGGCACGACATTGGGGTTCAGCTCCTTCAAGCTGAAAGCCAGGCTGACGCGGTCGTCGATGGTCTCGCCCATGCCGAAGATACAGCCGCAACAGGTCTCCAAGCCGATTCGCTGCGCCAGCCGCACCGTGTCCACCCGCTCTTGCCAGGTGTGCGTACTTACGATTTGCGGATAAAACTCACGCGAGGTTTCGAGGTTGTGATTGATGCGGCGAACACCAGCAGCTTTGAGGTCGCGCGCCTGCTCCTCGGTGAGCGTGCCGAGCGTGGCGCAGTGACAGATGCCGTCCACTTCTTTCATGGCCTTGACAGCTTCCATGATTTTTGGCCATTCGCGCCGGGTGGGGCCGCGGCCGCTGTTGACGATGCCAAAGGCGCTGGCACCACGATCACGGGCATCGGCACAGGCTTGGGCCACTTCGGCGCCGTCCATCATCGGATGTGGCGTGATGCCGGTGTCGTAATGGGCGCTCTGAGCGCAGAACTTGCAATCCTCGCTGCAATTGCCAAATTTGGTCGGCAAGATGCTACAGAAGGTCACGCGGTTGCCGTGAAAATGGCGGCGGACCTTGTGCGCGGCATAAAACAGGTCATACAACTCCTCGCCTTCCAAAGCGAACAGCCGACGAGCTTCGTCGCGGGTCAGCTCGCCGCCGTTGATGATGCGGCGACTCAGAGATAGCAGATCGGGTAAGTCGGCTACCGACATGAAAGCAGCTCCCTCCTCGGCGTTCACGCCTTGCGGCTGGGCATGAACACGATCGTCAGAACCAACATTGTGTAAATCACCATAGCGACATAAGGCAGCGCGGATGGTCCGGAGCCGCTTCTTTCGCTCTCGGCTGCCGCGTCTACCTTGACTCCTCTATCGATCGTAATATCGCTTTGCCCTGCGGCGAACGGCAGCGCCAGCGCCAAGGCGAGAAAGACAGCGGCGCAACAGCGAAACAGACGTGTTCGCATAATGTTTGTTCGTTCTTCTACCGGCCAGCTTACGTTGGCCGTTCGCCTTCTAGCCGGCGCGGCGATGCAACCATTTTTCGCCCAATGCCCACAATCCCTTCAACGTCGGTTGGGCAGACGGCGGGGGAGGCGGCGGAGTAACCACAGTCGGCTCCGGCTCCGGATCGGCTTTCGGCTCCGCTTTTCGCTGCCGACGCCGCTCCCACAAAAACTGAACCAGCATGCCCAGGACGATCAAGGCGGCGCAACCCCAGTTCAACAGGGGGCCGTTCTGGCGCGTCCAGGCCACACTATCCACCATATGGAGTCGATCCAACAAAGCCAGAGCGCTGTAGATCAACACCAAGGTCCCGATCAGGCTGGAGAACGTGACGATCCAGAAGCGGTAGAGGAAGACACCGATCAGGCCGCCGACAAGGAAGACAGCGATTGGCTCGTCCCAGCGGGGAGCGAGGGTGTGCATCAGCCCCAGGGCAGCCAATCCACCAGCGGCGAAGAGAAGGATGCGCACCAGCGACAAAGCCAGTGCCCCCGCCGACACCGCCAGCAGCAAGCCAGCCACCAAAGGCTGCATGCCATAGTCCTTACCCAGGATCAGACCCAGTAATCCTGCCATCAAGGTCACGCTCATCGCCAACCAGAAGCGATGCGTCCGCCCGCCCAGTGACCACAACAGAAAGCCGATAATCACTCCCGAACTGCTCAACAGCGGCGATAGCAGCCGAGCTTCCTCCAGAATATCCGCCGCTATTAGCTGCATAAGTAGGAACTCCTGGTTTTGTCGAATCGTCTAATTCCGCGAAGTTATCGGCAGCGCGAAAGCCTGTCAAGCCGGGAACGAGCGGGGGGTGTCCCTCTCGATTGGGGCGTGGAGGCAGGGCTTACGTGCGAGCGGTCGTTTCCCTCCCTCCCTGGTGGGGGAGGGGCAGGGTGGGGGGGAAGAGTTTCGCCTGCGGATGCCTTACCCATCCCAGCCCTCCCCCATAAGGGGGAGAGAGATGTGGAAAAACCGACTCGGCGACTGACGCAACCTCGCTCGCCAAAATCCAGAGGGACACCCTGAGCGGGCCCGGGGAACCGGGTCGACGTCCGCCGGACCTACCTGGTATGCTTTTTGCTCTCTATTCTTTGATACTGTGCGACGCTTCGGAGAAGCGTCGCTAACCGAGAAGATATTGAGCAATCCGTTGCCGGTCGGCTGGAACGTGTCTTCCAGTCTGCGCTAACTGCTCCGATGCGTCCAGAGGAACGGAAGTGTGTCATGGGGATCAATGCTGACGGCGAACGAACGCCCTCTGCCCGTTTTGTCGAAATGGTCGTTCGCACCCTCCGCCACGAAATCGGCGACTTGCTACAATCGGTATATTCGGCTGTGGCTATTCTTCAGGAGCGGCTGCCGCGCGAGCAGTCTCTCGAACGCACTATCCTCACCGACCTCCGCGGCCGGGCCGAGATGTGTAAGAACGAATTGGATGCCACTCACGATCTGGTCTGTCCGCTCCAACTGAATTTGGACTGGGTCGAGCTAAGCGAGCTGGCCGCCGGCCTGGCTGCCTCGTTTTCGCTGCGCTATCCCGGACTTCAGATTGTCTGCGAGGCGCCGTCTCCGGTGAAAGTCTGGGGCGATGCGGCGAAATTAAAGCAGGCCGGAACGATGTTGCTGATGGCCCTATGCCCGGCAGCACGGAGTAAAGTCCAGATGCGGGTGTCGAGACCGCCCTCCGGGAGCGTCGAATGGAGCTTCACCCATGACGGCCCGACGGCCACCCCCGAACAGCTTAGCTGGCTGACGACTCCGTTCAGTACGACGCGGAATGCTCGCTTTGGTCTGGGCTTGGCTTTTGCTCGGCGAGTTGTTGAATTACAAGGAGGCCATGTCACTGCGGCCGAGGCGGCTGAGGGCGGTTTTCAAGTCATGCTGATGTTGCCGCCGGGACCGGCGCCGGATTGAAAATTTCCCCTGGCGACAGGTAGAATTGTCTGTTAGCCTAAAGAGGACTTCCGAAGATTTCTATTGGTTTCGATCGCAACTGGCATCCTGGTTGCTATTTTCCTCAGCGCTGCGGACGAGGGCAACGGACCAAGCAGTACAGCGAGGCGAAGATGACTGAGATTGGGAGGAGGTTGGCGTCATGCAACCATCGGCGTCCACGTTGGGACCTTTGAGAATTGTGGTTGTCGAGGATGACGCCACTGTACGCATGTTTCTGAAAGACACCTTGGAAAAGAAGCTCGGCCATCAGGTCGTCGGCGAGGCCGCCACGGGTACGGACATGGTGCGCACCGTGCTGGAGCTGGAGCCAGACGTGGTCGTCTTCGATATTCACCTTCCGCGCTTGAATGGCTTGGACGCCTTGCGGCAGATCTATCAGGAGCGCGTCGTCGCTGCCGTGGCCATCACTGGCGACCGCGATCAGGATTTGGTCCGCCGTGCTCTGGAAGAGCATGTTTTGGCCTATCTGGTCAAGCCGGTCGAGGAACATCAGCTCGGTCCCGCCATCATGGTTGCCCGTGCCCAGTTCGCCGAGCTGCGCGAATTGAGCAAAGAAAATGCCTCACTGCGGCAGGCACTGCAAAATCGCAAGATCATCGAGCGGGCCAAAGGCGTTTTGATGAAGCGCTACCGCTGGACCGAAGCGGAAGCATTCCGCCGTCTCCAGCGTGGCGCCATGAATCGCCGCACCACGATGGTCGAGCTGGCCCAAAATGTGCTCAACGGCATTGAAGTGAATCTGTAAACCGTGGGGAACGGGCGCGCGAAGCATATCAATGCCCCAATCATCGCTCACCGGGGTGTTGACATGCTCCGTTCGTCAGTTCCCCGATCAGCTTCTCGTAATCCTTCCCCTTTCCCTCAAGGACGGCGCGGCGTGAGGTTGGTCCCGTCGTCTCTAGCGTGATGCGCAGATATTCAGCCGGCCAACAGCCCCGCACGCGATCCGCCCATTCGATCAGGCATACCCCGCCGCTCTCGAAATACTCTTGTACTCCCAGGTCGGCGAACTCGGCCTCGGTAGGCAAACGATAGGCGTCGAAATGATAGATCGGTAGCCGTGCCGGATACTCCTGTAGCAACACAAAGGTTGGGCTGGTGACGATACGGCTATCGGCGATGCCGAGGCCCTCAGCGATGGCCCGCACCAGCTGTGTCTTTCCTGCTCCCAGTTCTCCGACGAGGGCGACAACGGAACCCGGCCAGAGCTGTCGTCCCAAACGCCGCCCGAATGCTTGCGTCGCCGCCAGGTCGGGTAAATCAATGATGCACATGATCCCAAAAAGTTAATCCCAGAATCAGACAGTTCAGAAACTTCCATTTCGAGGCCAGGCGGCGCATAACCATCCGTCCAGGCGGCTTGGAGACGGCCGGGGGAGTCCAGAAGTCCCAGAGTTTGCACCCACAGATCGGGATTGATCTCTGGCGGCCAGGGAATGCCCGTAGAGAACAGAAAGGAAATCGCCCGGTCAAGCACGGTCCCTGTTCCTTGCAACCTTGATTTCATTTAGTCAGCCTACCACAAGGAAATTGCTCACGCTACCTAACTGCTGCAGATCGAAAAAAGCATTTCCTGAAAAATCCACGCCTGACCACCGGGCCGGCGGCATAATAGAATAGAGGAAGCTTAACCTGCCAATCGCCCTCCCGCCTTGGCCGTCTCGAACGTAGGGACTGGCATTGAGAGGAAACCCACCATGCGCTTTTTCTCTCTGATCGTTTGTTTCTTTGTGCCCGCGCTGCTGCCTGCGGCTCCGCCGACCGACCCGCAGGCCATCGAGTTCTTCGAGAAGCATATTCGTCCTGTGCTGGTTTCCCGGTGCCAGTCTTGCCACGGACCCAAGCGCCAGCAAGGCGGACTGCGGCTTGATTCTCGCGCTGCTCTGCTCAAAGGCAGCGATAATGGGGCGGTCGTCGTGCCCGGCCAGCCGGACAAGAGTTTGCTTATCAAAGCCATCCGCTACGACGGTGACGTGCAGATGCCGCCCAAGGGCAAGCTGCCCGATGAAACGATTGCTTATCTGACCGAGTGGGTGAAAAGGGGGGCTCCCTGGCCGGAAGAAGCCGTCCAGACGGATATGGCGTCGTTGTCCGTGGCCGAGGTGCGGCGCACGCATTGGGCGTTCAGGCCTGTAAAGAAACCGAAGCCGCCTGCGGTGAAACAAGCGGATTGGGTCAAGACGCCGATCGATGCGTTTGTGCTGGCCGGGCTGGAAGCGAAAGGGTTGGCGCCGGCGCCGGCGGCGGATCGACGCACGCTGATTCGTCGGGTCACTCTGGATCTACACGGTTTGCCGCCGACCCCGGAAGAAGTGGCCGCGTTTGAGGCGGATCGTTCGCCGGATGCCTACGAACGCTTGATCGATCGCTTGCTGGCTTCGCCGCGCTATGGCGAGCGCTGGGGCCGCCATTGGCTCGACGTGGCCCGCTACGCCGATTCCAAGGGCTACGTTTTTCAGGAAGAGCGCCGTTATCCCTTCGCCTATACCTATCGCGATTACGTCATTCGCGCTTTCAACGAAGACCTGCCGTACGATCAATTCATCCTCCAGCAGTTGGCCGCCGACCAATTGCCGCTGGGCGAAGACAAACGGCCGTTGGCGGCGCTGGGCTTTCTGACACTGGGCCGGCGCTTCCTCAACAATATCCCGGACATCATCGATGATCGCATCGATGTAACCATGCGCGGCCTGCAAGCGCTGACGGTCGGTTGCGCCCGCTGCCACGATCACAAGTTCGATCCCATCCCGCAGAAGGACTACTATTCGCTATACGGCGTCTTTGCCAGCTGCATGGAGCCGAAGGAGTTGCCGCTGATCGCCCGCCCCGAACAGACGGCCGAGTTGGCCGCCTTCGAGAAAGAATTGGCCAAGCGCAAGGCGGAAGTGGAGAAGTATCGGGAGCAGCACAAGGATGAAATTGCCAAGGGCAATCGCAAGTTCCGCGACGGCTTGCGGGCGCTGCAGAACAAAGTCGATGAGTGGCAGGTGAATTCCCCCGCCGCGCCGCCGCGTGCCATGGTCTTGATTGATAAACCGGCGCCGGAGACGCCGCACGTCTTTTTGCGCGGCAATCCCAATAATCGCGGTCCGGAGGTGCCGCGCCAGTTCCTCGAAGTGGTGGTTGGTGAAAAGCGCCAGCCCTTCCGTCAAGGCAGCGGCCGCCTGGAATTGGCTCGCGCCATAGCCGATCGCAATAATCCGTTGACGGCGCGCGTCCTGGTCAATCGCGTCTGGCTGCACCATTTCGGCACCGGCCTGGTGCGGACGCCGAGCGATTTCGGCCTGCGTGGCGACCCTCCCACGCATCCGGAATTGCTCGATTGGCTCGCCAGCACGTTCATGGACAACGGCTGGTCGATTAAGAAACTGCACCGTCTCCTTTTGTTGTCGAATACCTACCAGCAGGCAAGCAGCGGGGATCCCCGTCTGGTGCAGATGGACCCGGACAATCGTTTGCTGGCCCGCATGAATCGCCGCCGGCTCGACTTCGAGGCGATGCGCGATGCACTGCTCTTCGTTGCCGGCCGGCTCGACACGACGATGGGCGGCCGCGCCGTCGAGCTAACGACCCAGCCGTTCAGTACACGCCGCACGGTGTATGGCTTCATCGATCGCCAGAACCTGCCCGGCCTGTTCCGTACCTTCGATTTCGCCAGCCCCGACACCAGCTCGCCGCAACGCTACACCACCACCGTGCCGCAGCAAGCGCTGTTCCTGATGAACAGCCCCTTCGTCCTCGAGCAAGCGCGGTATTTCCTCCAACGGCCCGATGTGGCGGGACAGGCAAAAGAGGAAGCGAAGATAAACCGGATGTATCAAATCGCTTATGGCCGCGTTGCCCAGGCCGATGAAATGGAACTGGGACTGCGCTTCCTGGCGGAGGCACGCAAGAATAATGAGGCGAAGAAGACAGCGCTTTCCCTCTCCCCCTGGGAACAGTATGCTCAAGTGTTGTTGCTGTCGAACGAATTCGCTTTCGTGGATTGAACTGGAAGAAAAGGGAATGGATCGGGAGTTCGTTTGCCGACACTTGGCTATGCTGGTTTTTTGCAATACTTCACGGTCGTCTTCCACGGCGACCGCGAAGAAGTGGAATTGACCGTGAATGGTCTTTATCCGGGGACATGACATCATGAACGTCAGGAATCAATTATTGCATCTTGCGCCCCTGACACGCCGTGACTTCCTTTGTCGTTCCGGCATGGGCTTCGCTTCGCTCGGTTTGGCGAGCCTAATGGCTTCGCAAGGGCTGTTGTCTACAGCAGCCGGCGCGGATCGTTCCACCTCGCCGCTAGCACCCAAGGGACCGCACTTTGCTCCCAAGGCCAAGCGTGTGATTCATCTGTTTATGAACGGCGGCCCTTCGCACGTCGATACGTTCGATCCCAAGCCGTCGCTGCAAAAATACGCCGGCAAACTGCTGCCGCGCACCAACCTCCGCACGGAACGCAAAACCGGCGCCGCCTTCCCTTCTCCTTTCCGATTTAAAAGATATGGTAAGTCCGGTATCGAGGTCAGCGAGCTGTTTGCGCACACGGCTCGTTGCATCGACGATATTTGCGTCATTCGCTCGATGTATGCGGATGTGCCCAATCATGAGCCATCCTTGATGCTGATGAATTGCGGCGAGGCGCGGCAGATTCGACCCAGCATGGGATCGTGGATCACCTACGGCCTGGGCAGCGACAACCAAAATCTGCCCGGTTTCATCGCCATGTGTCCGGGCGGCTATCCCATTCAGGAGACGCAGAACTGGCAAGCCGCCTTCCTGCCTGGCGCTTATCAGGGTACTTACATCGACACGCGCCACACCAGCGTGGACAAACTCATCGAGAACATTCGCAACACCTCACTGTCGCTGGCCGAGCAGCGTCGCCAGCTCGACCTGTTGCGTCAGCTCAACGAACGGCACCAAGAGCGCCGCCAGCACGATGCCGCGCTGGAGGCCCGCATCCAATCGTTCGAGTTGGCCTACCGCATGCAGATGGACGCCTCGGATGCTTTCGATGTCAGCCGCGAGCCGAAGTATATCCGTGCGCTGTACGGCCCCGGTACGCAGGCGCGGCAAATCCTCATCGCCCGCCGGTTGCTGGAAAAAGGCGTGCGGTTCGTGCAAGTCTGGCACGGGGCCGGACAACCATGGGATAGCCACGACGACATTGAAATTCAACATCGTCGCCTGGCCCGGGAATGCGATCAAGCCATCGCTGCTTTGTTGGTGGACCTGAAACAACGCGGCATGTTGGACGACACACTGGTCATTTGGGGCGGCGAATTTGGCCGCACGCCGACGGTGGAGTTGCCCTCGCCCGGCAACAACGCCGGCAAGGTCAATGGCCGCGATCACAACCATTGGGGCTTTACCATGTGGCTGGCCGGCGGCGGCGTCAAGGGAGGCTATGTCCATGGCGCCACCGACGAATTCGGCTTCCAGGCGGTCGAGGACAAAGTCCACGTTCATGATCTGCACGCGACCATCTTGCACCTGCTCGGCTTCGATCATGAACGGCTGACTTATCGCTACGCCGGACGTGATTTCCGGCTGACCGATGTGTATGGCCATGTCGTCAAGGAATTGCTGGCGTAAGGGGAGGATGCGAGACCGGCTGCACGCGTCTGGCGGAACCTGCCAAGGAGCGCGAAAGCGGCCAACGGGAGAGCAGAGACATCAAACATAATTGAGCGCCGCCACGCCGGACCACAGAAAGCCGGGCCATAAACAGTGTAGACCCCAGGTTGGGCCTGTCTGCAAGCAGCCCAGCCAGATGCACAACGGCACCCAGGCGAATACGCGTGTGTAGCTCCAAAAATCCATGTAGATGTTGTGTCCGGCCAGGATGGCCAAAGCAACGCTGCCGAGCGTGGCCAGAGCCAGCACACGATTGTGCTGCCGCCAGGCTATCCACATAGCCACAATCAGCAGCAGCAGCAGATGCACCATGCTGGCCGCATGGATGATCGCCAAACGCCGCGAAAAACCCCAGTTGCCGCCGAGATGACGCCAGCGATACCACATGCCGGCAAAGGGCATCTCCACTTGTCCCGAATCGGTCAGGAACGGCCAATAGCCGTAAGACAGGCGCAACAGCATCACCCAGCCTGCCCACAAGGCCAGAATCGCAGTGACCGCCCCGGCCGTGCGTAGCCGGCCCCGGAATGGCGCCGCCAAGGCAATCAGGCCGACCATAGCCAGGTTTTGCTCGCGGCTGAACAGCGCCAGCAAAGCGGCCAGGGCGATCCAGGGCCAGCGGGCATCGAAAACCCAGGCAGCCAACAGGGCGAACACGGCCACTGTCGAAAGCGCATCAGTGAAATCGTGCAGCAAGGAGATGCCCAGATTCGCCCCCAGCGGCAGGACAAACCCCCACCACGGGCTTTGGCCGCAGCGCAGAGCCAGAAAAGCTCCCAGGGCCGACAGTACAACAATGGCCCCAAAGTTGACCGCTGGCATGACATAGAAGAGCAGGTGCGGCTCTCCCGCGCTCAGGAGCCAGCACAAGACAGGATAGCCGATACGCAGATGCCGTCCCGCTGGCACATCAATGTCCAGGCCGTGACGACGCCACGGCGCCCGTGCCAGACTGTAATAAAATTGGCCATCGTGGCCTGAGGGGCCGATCGTCCGGGTCACATATTCATAAGGCGGGACGCCAGTTCGCTGGGCACCGGCGCAAATCAACACCGAAGCATCGCCGTGGAACTTGGCCAGATACACGACCAGAAACAAAAGATGGACAAGGGCTGAGGCGACGACAGGCCGCCACAACCGGGCAACGACAGCGTGCATGTTCGACTTCCCGCGGCAGGCCGGTTCTCTCTAA
>JAJPHU010000076.1 GCA_021325115.1 Planctomycetota bacterium
CCGCCGAGGCGCCGGCGTGGTGGCCGTGTCTCGGCTGCTGTCATTCCGGTTCCTGTAACAAGTGCAGTTTCAGTGTCTGCTGCCGACCGTACAACGCTTTCTCGCCGTGTTGCAGCGTGAACGTCTCCGGCAACCTCAACTGCCTCGGAGGCGGCCGTGGTGGGCCGTGGGGCGGCTGCGGCAACTATGTCCCCCCGTATGCTGCGCCGACGTGGGGCGGGTATGGAGCGAATTGCGGCATCTCATCAAACGACTGTGGCGGTTGCGATTCCTGCGCCAGCTGTGACAACTTCGCTGGTGGCGTTCAGCCTTTCTGCCCCGTGCCGCCCATGCCATTCGCGGCCCCGGCTTCGGTCGCGGCGGCCTGCGGCAATCAGGGACACGCGGGCAAGTGCAGCTTCTGGGGGCGCCTGCGCCGCCGGGTCGCCGTTGAGCCGGCACCTAATGGCTGCAACGCGTTCTACCCCGGTTTCACTGCCGGCTGTGCAGGTTGCGGCGATAACCAGCCAGCCCGGCACCATCATCGCCGCGGTGAGAGCTGGTGGGCACGCTTCTCCCGCCAACAGCTTTGCTGTCCGCCCAACGCCGACGGCGTGATGGAATACACCTGCGGCGGCTGCAACAGCGGTTGCGATAATGGCTGCGACGGCTGCAATACCGCGCCCACGCCGGCTCCAACTCCGGCCCATCCGGCTGCACCGCCAAAGCCCCTACCGCGGAAGGCCACCCAGGCCATCACTCCGCAAGATCTGGGCACGGGTCTGTCCGTGTTGCAAGATCCGATTGGACAAAACTAAAGCGCTTGGCAGTTGGTCGTAGCGGCGTAGCTGAATTCGCCAGAATTCAGCGCAGGACTGAATTCTGGCGAATTCAGCTACGCCGCTACGCGCGGTCGCGAAATGTTCTAATACAGAAGCGATGAGGGATGAAAGAAGACAGGCGGCCTGTCTTCTTTCATCCCTCATCCCTCATCCCTTCTTCCCCGCTTCGTTCCCTCCCGCTACAATGCACTTCTAATGTCCGCCCCTGCCCGCGGGCCGGTTCGGAACCGGCGTCCCGTCCCGTGCCCCATCACGAAAGGTCTTGCATGGCGCTCGATTGGGCTCCGTTCGTCGATTTCGTTCGCGCCGGCCAGCGCTTTCTGCTGACCACGCACGTTCGCCCCGACGCCGATGGCCTCGGCTCGATGCTTGCGCTGGCGGAGACCCTGCGGCGGCGCGACAAGCAGGTCCAAATGGTCGTCGCCAGCTCGTTGCCGCCCCGGTACGCTTTTCTCGATTTAATTTCGTCGGTGGAGAAGTTTATATTGCCAGGGGAGCGCTGGCGTGATGTGGATTCGGTGATCGTGCTCGACACCGGGACCTGGAATCAGCTCGGCGATTTTGGACCATTCCTGCGTTCGCTATCGGTCAGCCGGGCGGTGATCGATCACCATCAGACGCAGGATGATTTGGGAGCTGTTCGCTTCGTCGATGTCACGGCCGAGGCGACCGGCCGGTTGGTCTACGAGGCGATTGGGGCCCTGGGTGGTCCGCTGACGGAAAAGGCAGCTAACCTGCTGTTCATGGCCGTCGCCATGGATACGGGTTGGTTTCGCCACAGCAACACGACGGCCGCCACGTTCGCCCTGGAAGCGGAGTTGGTTCGAGCCGGGGCCAGGCCCGACATGTTGTATGAGGAACTGTTCGAGCGTAGCTCCCTGTCCCGGCTCAAGCTGATGGGCTTGGTGCTGGAGCGGTTGGCCGTGACGGCTGGCGGCCGCGTGGCGTACACGGAGATTCGCCGGGCCGATTATGAGGCCACCGGCGCGACGCCACAGGACAGCGAGGACCTGGTCAACTTCACCCGCAGCGTCGAGGGCGTGGATGTGGGACTGCTGTTCATGGAGCAACCCCGTGGTGGCGTGAAGATCAGCTTCCGCTCCCGCGCTCGTGTGGACGTCGCCCGCCTGGCTGAGCGCTTCGGAGGCGGCGGTCATCGCCTCGCCTCCGGCGCTATCATTGAAGCACCGCTGGCCGAAGCCCGCGAGCGTGTCCTCCGTGCCGCGCTCGAAGCCCTCGGCTCCGCTTGATTCTGCCTGTTTGGAGGCCTTCCATGAATGATCTGCCATCGCGTCGCTTCGTTTTGCGTGACCTGCCCTTGGCCGCCCGGTTGGTTATTGCTTTTTTCCTGCTGTCCGTCGGTGCCGGCTACGGAGCTGCCCTGGTACAGATTCATTTTCAGCAGGCACGTCCCGGGGAGCTTCTGCCCAATGGCGATGATCTCGTGCGGACCTTCAGTGGCGAACGGGGCCACCCTCAAAGCAAAATCGAGCAGCTTCTCACGGCCGACGAAAGCCATCCCTTCAACGGTCAGGGCACCATGCGCGTGGCTTTCACGACCAAGTCAGAGTCGTGGAAGTCCGCCATCAAGGAAACAGCCAAAGAACTGAAGATCAAGGATCTGACCAAAGCCGAACAGGCGCTGCGACATCAGCGCGACGGCGAGGTCGATGCGGTCCTCGCCTGGGTCCGGGCCGGCGCACCCAAGCAGGATTACGAGAAAGACCATTTTGTCCTGCCCGCAGACCTTGCCAAAAGGGAAATCACGAGCGATTACCTGGTGACGGACGACAAGGGCAAAGTCGCCGAGCCCAAAGCGTTCAAGATTCAGACGCTGTTCAATGATCGCTGCGTCCGCTGCCACGACCCGGAAAAGCAGGGCGAGAAGGCCGCCCAGTTCCCCCTCAACACCTACGAGCACATCAAACAGTACACCCAAGTCGCAGCCTCTGGCGGCGGCATGTCGCTGACCAAACTTGCTCAGACGACTCACCTGCATTTGCTCAGCTTTGCCATGCTGTATGGGCTGACGGGCCTGATCTTTAGCTTGACGAGCTATGCTGGATGGGTGCGAATGCTGATCGGCCCGTGGCCACTGGTGCTTCAACTGGCGGAGATCAGCTGCTGGTGGCTAGCCCGGATGGATCCGTTCTACGCCCGCGCCATTGGAGTGCTGGGCGGCTTGGTCGCCCTTGGGCTAATGCTGCAAATCGTACTGACCCTGTTCGGTCTGTTTGGCAAGAAGGGCAAGGTGGTGCTGGTGGCGCTGGTGTGTGTGGCCCTCGCCGGCGGCTACATGGTCAAGCAACGGGTTATCGAGCCGTATCTGGCCCAGGAAGGGAATACCGGTCAACGCGAATAAATCGTCCCGCGTCGGCTATTTGGGGTGCGGCGACTGTTCGCCGCTTTAGGATTTTGGGATGACAGGCACGGTCGAGGCCGGTGTGCTTCATCCCAAAATCCTAAAGCGGTGACCAGTCGCCGCACTCCAAAGCGGTATCGGTACTTGGAATCTCGATGTGGTTAGGTCTGCACAGCTTCCAAAAACCGAATCGCTCGCCGGGCCGTTTCGACGGCGTCGTGGCTGTGCCGGCTAAGCTCAACGTAGACCCCAGAACGATAGCCGATCTCATTAAGCGTCCGTAGGATGGGGCGGAAATCGATCTCTCCAGTGCCGAACATCAGGTGATCGTGGACGCCAAAACGCATGTCCTCGATATGGATGTTCCAGAGCTGCGAAGCCCACTGGCGGAGGCGCTGGGCAATTGGCACTTCGCCCAGGCAGTGCAGGTGACCCACGTCGAGCGTAAGGCCGAAATACGGATGCTGAATCCGCTCGTTGAGAGCTGTGAAGCGGGCCATGGTGTCGATGAACATCCCCGGCTCCGGCTCAAAGGCCAGGCGAACCTCCTTCGTGGCCGCCCATTCGCACAGCCGTTGACAACTCTCCACCAGCCGATCCATCAGTACGGGCTCTGGGGCCTCGTCCGATGCTGCACCAGACCAGAAACTGACCACATCAGAGCTTAATTCGTGCGCGATCTCGATTGCTTCTCGTAGAAAACCCAGGCGCACCTCACGCTCATGCGGTGTGGGGCTGAGCAGGGTGGGTTGGTGCTTGCGCCAGGGATCGAGCAAGAAGCGGGCACCGGTTTCAATGACAGAACGCAGGCCGAGTTGCTCCAGCAACCTCCGGACGCCGGCCATGCGCCCGCCCAAGTCCGGCTCGTAAGGATTGAGCACCGTGTAATCGAGCGTCAGAGCCACGCCTCCGTAGCCCAGGTCGGCGAGGATGCGCAGCGTGTCCTCCAGGCGGTGATGGGCAAAACCGTTGGTGTTGTAACCGAGGAACATGGCGTGTTTATGTTAGTTCCAGGTTCCAAGTTAGAAAGTTCAAAGTTGAAAACCCTGGTCCCAGGCCGTTTGAAATGCCACAATAACGGCCGGTTGACTGACACGTTTGGATGCTGGCAGAGGGCGGCTGAGATGATAGCGTTGCGGCTTGGGCACGGAGTGTTCGCAGTGGTGATGGGTGGTCTGCTTGCCTCGGCGGCATGC
>JAJPHU010000272.1 GCA_021325115.1 Planctomycetota bacterium
CGTCAAGCATTTTTGCAATCGGAGTGAACCTCATGCACGCGATCTTTTCGCGCGAGCCGGACCCGCTCGATTCCATACTGCGTCCACAGTCGCCGCCGGAGAACGAACCGCTACGCCAGGCCGTGTACACCAGGACACGGCGCGTGCTGCACCGTCGTCACCGCTTGCGCCAATTCGCTTATGCCGCATCGTTGTTGCTGTCGTTCGCCGCTGGGGCTGGCGCTATGCGAATGGCGATTTTCGGCGAGCGGGGTCGCGTAAGCGCCCCGAGGGGTTCGCTCGAAGAGTCATTTGGGGAATCACTCGTGGTTAGCGCACTCGGGGCGCTCACGCGACCCCGCCCGCCGGAACTTGACGATTCAGCGCTCGCCGCCGAATGGATCGCTTTCGACAGCACCGAGCGTCGCAGTGATTTGTACCGCCAGGCCGGTGATCGCTATATGACAGAGGAAAAAGATCTGGAATCAGCCTTGCGCTGTTATCGCAACGCCCTCGATAGTGGCACCGAACAAGATCTTGCCATTTCGCCCGATGACAATTGGTTGCTCATGATAATCAAAAATGCCCGACAGAAGGAGAAAAAATATGCGAAGCAAGGTGGTTAGAACGCTGGCCCTGGCGCTTGTGCTGGGAGGCATTGGCATTGCGCTGGCACAACAACATCAGCCGCTCGCGTCGGCTCCCCAACTGCCAAAATAGGAGAAGAAGGAGAATCCCAAAAAGCCAAAAGAACAGAAGAAGCCAAAAGAACTGGCGGAAAAGTCGAAGCTGGAGGAGATGCTGGCCGAAGCGCTCAGGAATAATCCGGACATCCGCGTCGCCGCCGCCAAGCTGGCCGAAGCCGAAGTTGAGCTGAACCGCACGCGTTTGCAGGTGATGCAGAAAATCGTCGCTCTCCACGCTGCCATTGCAAGTAAAAAAACTGAGATAGCTTACCAGCAGAAAAGCGGACTGGTTAAAATGCCGTGTCGATCCAGCCGCCGCCCAGCACGCGCGAACCATTGTAGAAGACTACCGCCTGTCCCGGCGTTACTGCACTTTGCGGAGCGTCAAACTCGACTTTAGCACGTCCGTTTGGCAGTGCCGTCACGCGTGCCGGGGCAGCCGAGTGCCGATAGCGAATCTTGGCTTGGCACGCCAACTCTCCCGGCGGCGCATCGATTAACCAGTTGACGCCGGATGCTTCCAGCCCCGACGCCAGCAGTTCCTCGCGTGGGCCAACCACCACGTCGTTAGTGGCCGGCACAATCTTCAGCACATAACGGCGCTGGCCGGCGGCGAAGCCGAGTCCCTTGCGCTGGCCGATCGTGAAATGCTCGATACCGTCGTGTTCGGCCAATACCTTGCCGGAAATATCGACGATGTGTCCGGCGGTGGCGTGCTGCGGACGGCGCTGGCGGATCAGCGCCGCATGATCGCCGTCGGGAACGAAACAGATTTCGACGCTGTCCGGCTTGTCCGCCACGCCGAGACCGGCCTCTCGCGCCAGGGCGCGCACCTCGTCCTTGCGGTAGCCGCCGATGGGAAACAGCAAATGTGGCAACACCTCGCGTCGCAGACCATACAGCACATACGACTGATCCTTGTCGGGATCGGCGGCCCGGTGCAGTTCCATGCCAGTGGCGGTGCGGATGACTTGAGCGTAATGGCCGGTGGCGATGAAGTCGGCTTGCAGCTGTTGGCCGTAGCTCCACAGCTGGCCGAATTTCAGCCAATTGTTGCAGACCACACACGGATTGGGCGTTCGGCCGGACAGGTATTCATCGGCGAAGTAATCGATGATGCGGTTGAATTCCTGCTCGAAATCGAGAGCGTAAAAAGGAATGTCGAGACGATCGGCGACGCGACGGGCGTCGCTGGCATCGACGGCGCTGCAACAGCCTTTCTTGTGGTCGGCCCGGCCGTCGGCGTCGCTGTGGATGCCGGTGCGCATGAACAGACCGATGACCTCGTAGCCCTGCCGGCGCAGCAAGTACGCCGCTACCGAGCTATCGACGCCGCCGCTCATCGCCAAAACGACCCGTGCCGCCATGCTGCATCCTCAATGTGTAAAATATTACAAGCCGGAAGCGTAAGCGACAGAACCATATCCGTCGCTTACGCTTCCGGCTTATCTCCTTCGCTGAGTTCTTATTTCTTTTGCGGTGGCACAACCTGCGGCGGATTGCCGCCGGGCGGCGCCGCCGGAGTGCTGCCCGGCTGAGGCGTCCCCGGCGTAGCAGGGGCCGGAGCAGTGCCAGGACCGGGGCCGGGAAACGGCGCCGACATGCGGGCGCCACTGCCTGTTGGCATTTGCACCGGCTTGGGTTTCTCCTTGATACTATCCCAATTCAAAAACGCGAACACGATAGCCACGATCAGCGCCAGAAGCGATAGTCCTAGCAAACTGACATAGACATCCGGGCGAGGCTTGGCCATCGTCTCGCCACGCGCTCGAGCAGTCGCCATGTTTCTCTGTCCCCCCGTGATGGATGAAAACTCTGCGTCTGTAAGGTCCGTCGCTTACGCTTCCGGCTCGTTAGGACGGCGTGCTCAACCGCCAATGCGGCTGGCCACGCGGTCGCCTCGTTGCGGCAATGTAGATAGACGGCCCACCGGCTGGGCCACCGATTGGTGGGCCTCGGCCTCCACAATACGGACGGTGCCCAGGTATTTCGATTGCGACGGCACGGCCGGGTTGAGGCGGAATAGCTCCAACGTATGGCCCTTGGCCAGCCCGGCATCGCTACCGATGGAGAGCGTCATCAAGACGGTCCCACCCCGGGTATCGGTATCCTTGACCAGGCCCTCGACATTCTCCGGAGGCGGGTTGCGGCCGCCGGCGCGGGCCGTCAGGGAGGCGCCATTGGCCCTCATGCGCGCCATATCCTTGGCCATCTGCTGAAGTTGCTTCTCCACGCGGCTGGCCCGCTCCAGGGCCGTTCGCTCCCCAATCTGCGCGACCGTGGCCTGGTCTCTCAGCTCGGCGTTCTGTTTCGCCATAGCATTGATCTCCTGGTCGCGCTTACGAAGCGCTTCGCGCAGCTGGGCCACGTCCTGCTGACGCTTGTCCACCTCCGCTGTATACGCCGAGGACAAGTTGCTCTCTTGCAGACTTTTGGTCTTGGCATTGCTCAATTCCTGGCGCAGCTGAGCAATGACCCGATTGGCGGCATCCAGATCCTGCTGGGAGTTTTTCAGCTCCGCCTCTTTCTTGGCGATCTGGGCCGCAGCGTCTTGCTTGGCTTTTTCCATTTCACTTTGAAAGGTCCGCGCATCGGCGGCGAGGACCGTGTTCTGAGCCTGGAGCTTTTTGTACTCCTCGACCCAATGCGTACGGGCTGCGTAAGCGAAGGCCACAAAGCCCCCGACTACCAGGCTAAACACCAGATTGAGAAAAACAAGAATCTTCCCGACCGCGGTCATGGTCCGTCCCCCTTTTGGTGCGGCCGTTCTTCCGGCCGACACCGCAGGCCGTCCGCTCTCTTACCCGATTGTGCGGCAACCCCCGCTCGCGCTTGTTCCCCCAATGCGAGCCGGGGCGGCACTTATGCCGTGACTGGGCGTCTCTGTCAATGCCAATTTGGGGCGCCCTTGGTTAGCCGCGCCATCACTTGCTGGCGACCTTTGTTCTCTTTAACTCCTCGATCCGCCTTAACATCTGCTCGCGGCGTTTATTGACCGTTTGCAACTCCACCAGTGCGTTGAGGAGTTGCGGCTCAATTAGTTTGATCTCGGCAATCACGGCGGCATTCTTGGCCTGTTCGTCGTAAATGCGTTGCTGCAAGCCGCGGACTCCCTTGTCCTTGTCGCCGATGATCTTATCGGTCAGCCCGTTAGACTCTGCAATCTGCGCCGCATGTTTGGCCATCTCTTCACCCAGCGAACGCAAGACGGTGTTATCTTCCGTATTATACTCCGCCAGCGACTGCAATTGCAGGGGGACATTGTTGGGATCGCGGATCGGTACCAGCTGCGGATAGCCCTGATTGTCCAAAAGAACTTGGCCTCTCTTGACGCCGGTGTTGGGATCATCTTGGGTGGCGATGGCCACGTCAAAGATACCTCGGCCTCTGGCCGGACCGGTCAACACATAACGAAGCTCTTTATCGTACCAGAGGCGCTCGTCAGCGAGATGTTTTTCCTCTCTGGCCAGCTGGGCGCGCTCATTCAGCCAGTCTTTCTGGGCCGGGTCTATGCCCTTCCCCAGTTCGTCGAGTTTTTCCTTGCGGAGGGCGAATTGGCCCATCCGCGGCGGCGTGGTTCTGGTGTCTTTGCGGTCAGTCCAATCGATCCCGTTGGCGTAGATGTTGAAAGACCAGGCCGCCAACACGAGGGCCAAGCCCAGGTTGAGCAACACTAATATTTTGCCGAACAGCGTCATGGGACCGTGTCCTCTCGTCGATGGAAGTTTACCGGGATGTTGATCCGCCCTGCTCGCCGTTAGCGCTCTGCTTCCAGAGCACGGATCTGTTTTTCCAGCTTTTGATTGTCGTCGCTATTTTCCCGCAGCTGGACACGTTCGACGAACAGGCGATCGCTCAGAGTGCGCAGCTGCTCGAAGTTGTACGTGGTTTTGCGTCGTTCTTCCGCCAATTGGTCCTCGTACTTTTTGACATCCTCGCGTCGGCCTGCCAGGGCTGTCTCATGCGCATTGCGTTCTTTTTTCTTGAGGGCCAACAGAAGCGTGTGTTGGTCCACCTCGGCCTTCTTTTCCAG
>JAJPHU010000246.1 GCA_021325115.1 Planctomycetota bacterium
CTCCGCTTTGCAGAAGCACCGGGAGAATACGACGCTTCTGCAAAGCGGAGTGAACCGGAAATCGACTTTTTTTTTAATGCGGGACTCCATAGAATGCCACAATGAAAACATCGGCAACCGCCCAAGGAGTCCTCTCCCCTCACACCCAGACTTCTGTAAGGAACCAGCAGCCGCCCCCTTTAGCTGGTTTGCAGGAAACGATTGAACAGGCCGCACATCTACTGCCATCGCAAGGGCCGATCACGGTCTTCATCCACCATAACACGCTGCACGCTTTCGAGGAGTTGCCTTTCGATGAAGCGGTCCAGAAAGGGGCACGGCTCTTCGGCTGTCAACCGTACCTGACGGAAGACCGTTATCGCGAGGAGTTGGTGCGCGGTCGCATCCGCTTTACCGACCTGCGTGAAGTGCTGCGTGAGGATCTGAAACAAGCAGCAGACGAGAAGGTGCTGGACCTCTGCACCCGCTTGGAGCTGCGCTTGGCGATGCTGCTCTATCCGTTGCGAAGCGGCCCGGTCGAGGAGCTGCGGTGGCACGTGGCGGAAACGGACGCCCTGCGGCGCATCCGCCGCGAGGCGGCCTCCGCCGTCCGCGAGCAGTTGATTGCGGAAACGCGCCATTGGTTTCTACGCGATCTGCGTGAGACAGCGGCCGGAATGTCCCCTATCTTGAAGAGCATTTTTGAGCGGCTGAACGAAAGGACAATCGAAGACTGGAGCAATGAAGCGTGGGAAGAGTTTGCCTTGCGGGCGCTTTGGGGGATTTGCTGTCAAGGCGTGGCTGATGTGCCTCCTTTCACCCCGGCGCTACCCGCACCGATCCGGCATCGCGATCTGCTGCTGGCAGCGACGGGTGAGGACTCCGATTTGCTGGTTCACGATGTCTTGATCCGCTTTTGCGCTGCTTTTCTCGATCAAGGGCTGGCTCCCTGGCCGCTGCCCTGCCGTGAGGCAGGTTTTTTCCGAGCTTTCTGTGCCCTGTATCGGACTGGTGGGCCTCCAGAGTGCTGGCGGAACGGCTTGGCGAAAGAACTTGCTCGACTGGAGGACGCCCAGGTCAGCCCGCTGGAATCGATCTACGAATCCTTGGCAATCCTCGGCGTTTCCGAAGGTGAATGGCACGACTATCTGGCTGCCACGCTGCTCGCCTTGCGCGGCTGGGCCGGCATGATTCGGCAGATGGAATTGCGTGGCGACCGCGTGGTGCGGCCCGTCCCGCAAGGAAGCCTGCTGGAATATCTGGCCATCCGGTTAATTCTGGAGCGGCTGGCGCTGGCCGAAACGGCCAGGAATGCCCTCGCCTTCACCGGACCCCTTAGCGCCTTGCGGGATGAAGCCCGCAAGCGTCTCGATGGTTCTCGGCGGTCGAGCGTTGAGCCGCGCGCCTTCCTGGTATTCCAGTTGGCACAGGTGCTCGGCTGGACTCCTGAAAAGCTGCATCGCCTGACAAAGCAAGAATGGCAGTTCTTGCTCCAGGAAATGGAGAGGTTTTCCAGTCTGGAACGGAGGCGGATCTTCCATCAGACTTACGAAAGGCACTTCTACACGCGGTCGCTGGACGCCCTGGCCTTACATGCTCGGAATCTGGCCGCAACGCCCACGAAGCCGCGCTTCCAAGCACTGTTCTGTATCGACGAACGCGAAGAATCGCTCCGTCGCCACCTGGAGGAATTAGCCCCCGACGCGGAAACCTTTTCACTCGCTGGCTTTTTTTTCGTCCCCATGTATTATCGCGGGGCAGCCGACGCCCACTTCATGCCTCTTTGCCCCGCAGGGATACAGCCACAGCATTGGGTCATCGAGCAGGTCGTCGATCAGTTTGCAGAAACGCACCAGCGCCGCGCCCGCCGACGGCGCGCGCTGGGGATGGTATCGCATCACTTTCACCTCGGCAGCCGAACGTTCGCCGCGGGGGCGCTGCTGGCAACTGCCGTCGGGGTATTGGCCTCGGTTCCTCTCCTCGCCCGTATCTTCTCGCCGCGCTGGACCTCGCGGCTGCGGCGGGGCTTAGGATGCTTCTTCCGCACTCCTCCCCTAACCCGCTTACAGCTGGAACGTCATGAGGGGAAGCCCGGCCC
This sequence comes from Planctomycetota bacterium, assembly GCA_021325115.1. Taxonomy (GTDB): domain Bacteria; phylum Planctomycetota; class Planctomycetia; order Gemmatales; family Gemmataceae; genus JAJPHU01. Next base: position 2,078 of record JAJPHU010000246.1, read on the forward strand.
GGCGAACGACCAGGTGGGCTTCACCCTCGAAGAAATGGCCCGCATCGGGGAGCGTGCCCTGCGCGACATCGGCCTGACATCCAACTTCGCGCGGCTGGTGCTGGTGCTTGGCCACGGCTCGACCAGCATGAACAATCCGCATGAGTCAGCCCACGACTGTGGCGCCTGCGGCGGCGCGCCCGGCGGCCCGAACGCTCGCGCCCTGGCACAGATCCTTAACGATCCTCGCATCCGCGAACGACTGAGCCAACACGGGATCGACATTCCGCCGACGACACGTTTCCTTGGCGGCATGCACAACACCAGCAACGAAAGGATCACATTTTACGATCTGGACCAACTGCCTCCGTCGCATTGGGACGAATTCGAGTCTGTCCATGCTCTCTTCAAGCAAGCCTGCGATCGCAACGCTCACGAGCGCAGCCGGCGCTTCGCCTCCGCTCCGCTGACCCTGACGTTCGAAGCCGCCCGGCAACACGTCGAAGGAAGGGCCGAAGATCTGGCGCAGGTTCGGCCCGAATGGGGACACGCTACCAACGCCCTCAGCATCGTCGGACGACGCGCGACCACGCGCGGCCTGTTTCTGGACCGCCGCGCTTTTTTGACCTCCTACGATCCAGAGCAGGACGACGCCGAGCACACTATCCTGGCCCGCGTTTTGCAAGCCGTCTTTCCTGTCTGTGCCGGCATCAATCTGGAATACTATTTTTCCTACGTCGATAACAGCGGCTGGGGCAGCGGCACCAAGCTGCCGCACAACATCACAGCCCTGGTAGGCGTTATGGACGGCGCTGCCAGCGATCTGAGGACTGGCTTGCCATGGCAAATGGTAGAAATCCACGAGCCGGTTCGCCTCCTCAACCTCATCGAGACAACTCCTGAAGCGATGGGGCAAATATTGGAGCGTAATCCAGGCATCGGCAGATTGTGTTGCAACGGCTGGGTCCAACTCGCCGTGCTGCATCCTGCGACTCGCCAAATCTATCTCTATCACAACGGACGATTCCAGGAATACCAGCCGCAAACTTCGTCTCTGCCCGTCGTCGCTTCGTCGGTCGATTGGTATCGCGGCTGGCGCGACCATCTGGGGTTCGCTCGCATTGAACCCTCCAGTCCTACCAGCCCGCAGCCCAAGCCGGGATGAGGTTATCCTTGGCTTGCCCTGTGGATTGGTAGTGAAAGGAACAAGACCATGCTTGATGCGGTCGAATGGATGACATGGCTGGGTATGGCGGCCATCGCCGCTCCGGTCTTACTAGTGGTTTTTCTCGGCGTCTGCTCTTTATTAGAACAGCGGTTGAGCGAGCAGGCAATCAACCGGTCCATTCAGGCGGCTATTGGCGTCGGACTGTTGTCGTCTCTCGGCGTCTTAATGTTGATGCTCGCCCTGGGCACGCGGCACGTGGTCGTTTACGTGAGCGAGTGGGTGAACACCGCGGGCTTTCACGTGGCGGTCAAATTTGTCTTCGACCGCCTCTCCGTGCCGTTCGCTATCCTGTCGTTCGTGCTGACCGGGACGATCGCCGTGTTCGGCAGCCGCTACCTGCATCGCGAACCGGGTTACAACCGCTTCTTTGTCCTCTATGCCGTGTTCCTCCTTGGCATGATTATGGCAGCGCTGGCCGGCACCATCGAAACGTTATTTCTGGGCTGGGAATTAGTCGGTTTATCTTCGGCGCTGTTGGTGGCATTCTATCAGGAACGTCCGGGACCGTCGCGCAACGGCCTATGGATTTGGTGCGTCTACCGCGTCTCGGATGCGGCATTGCTCTTGGCCGCCGTGGTATTGCACCACATGACCGGCGAGGGCGACTTCGATCGCTTGTTGGGCACGGGACCATGGCCGGCGGGGAGAGCATCCGTATCCGGGACTCAGGCGTTCATCGTCGGCGTGCTCCTGTTGGTCGCCGCCGCGGGGAAATCGGGGCTGGTCCCCTTCTCCGGCTGGCTGCCGCGTGCCATGGAAGGACCGACGCCTTCCAGTGCCGTCTTCTACGGAGCGCTGTCGGTACACTTGGGTGCGTTCCTGCTCTTGCGGGTCAGCTCATTGCTGGAACGTTCCGTGTGGCTGTGCGCGGTGATTGTCGCCTTGGGTCTGCTCACGGCTGTGCTGGCCTACCTGGCCGGCAGCGTGCAGACGGACATTAAAGCCGCTCTATCCTTTGCCTCATTGTCGCAGGTCGGCCTCATCGTCGCCGAGGTCGGCCTCGGCTTCCGCTACGTCGCCTTGGTCCACCTGTTAGGCCACGCCTGCCTGCGTACACTCCAGTTCGTGCGGGCGCCGACGCTGTTGCACGATTACCATACCCTGGAGAACGCCATCGGGGAGCACCTGCCACGCCCGGCTCTGCCCATCAACCACCTGATCGCCGAGCCGGTCCGTCTTCGGCTTTATCGCCTGGCCCTGGAGCGCGGTTATCTCGACTCGTGGCTGCGGAGCTATGTCGTCGTCCCGTTTGTCTGCCTGTTCCGCTATTGTGACGCCCTGGAGCGCCGCTGGACGGATTTCCTTACCGGCGCCCGCTCCCGCGAGTCCGACGAGGTCAAACCCATCCCCCCAAGAATCGAAGAGTTGTTATGAGTCCGCTACCGATCCCCTGGCTGGAGGCCGCTATCTTCCTCGCTCTAACCGGCGCCGCGAGCATCTCCCGGCTGCACAATCTCAATCGCGCCTGGCACTGGGGCGTGGCGTTTACGGGTGCCGTGTTCGCCTGTACCTTGCTGGCGTCGCTGGGTTTCTACCTGCAAGTTCCGGCCGAGACGGACGCCGGTTGGTGTCTGCAACAGTATCTTTTTGGCCGCCCGTATTTGGGGTTGGATGAGTTAAATGCTCCGTTGGTGCCGGCGGTGGCCCTGCTGCACTTTTTGACTGCGGCGGCAACGGCGCGGACCAAGATGCGCAGCTACTCGCTCACCTGGTCGTTGAGCGCCGAGGCCATCCATCTGGCGAAGTTCGCTTGCAAGGAGCCGGCCATTCTCGTGGTCCTTCTGGCAGTCGGCGCCGTGTTGCCGCTGGTGGAATTGGTCAACCGTCGCCGGCCGACTCGTCTCTATGTTCTGCACCTGCTTCTGTTTGTCAGCCTGATGTTGGCTGGCTGGCGTCTCCTCGTCACAGCTGGCGGTGATGCCTCGCGCACCACGGCGGCGACCATTGCCCTGTTAGCAGCCGTGCTCATCCGCTGCGGCGTCGTGCCCGCCCACTGCTGGCTTACCGATTGGTTTGAGCACAGTTCGTTCGGCATCGCCTTGTTGTACGTGCTTCCGCTCTCCGGCGTCTACGCGGCTATCCGCCTCGTTTTGCCTATTGCGCCGGACTGGGTGCTGCAGGGCATTGGACTCGTCTCGCTGATTACCGCCATTTACGCTGCGGGGATGGCCCTCGTTCAGCATGAGGTCCGCCGCTTCTTCGCCTACCTTTTCCTCAGTCACGCCTCGCTCGTGCTGGTGGGTTTGGAGCTGCACACCGCTGTCTCGTTGACGGGCGCTCTGTCCCTGTGGTTCTCAGTTATGTTGTCGTTGGGCGGTTTCGGCCTGGTACTGCGTGCCCTGGAAGGGCGCTTCGGCCGATTGATGCTGTTGGAGCATCACGGCCTGTACGAGCATTCGCCGACGTTGGCCGTATGTTTCCTGCTGACGGGGCTGGCGAGCGTGGGCTTTCCCGGGACACTAGGCTTTGCCGCTGCCGACATGCTTGTGGATGGCGCGGTCACGGTCAACCTGTTCGCTGGCATCGCCGTCGTGGCAACGGCCGCGCTCAACGGCATCGCTGTCGTGCGAGCCTACCTCCTGCTGTTCACCGGCGCGCGGCACACCTCGACGGTATCGCTGAAGATCGGCCTACGAGAGCGGGTCGTGGTCTTGACGTTGGTAGCCCTCATCCTCGGCGGAGGACTGGTTCCCCAGCCGGGCATTTCTTCGCGTCAGCGGGCCGCCGAAGAGATCTTGGAAGAACGCAAAGGTCATTCTAATGCATCGGATAGATCGTACCCATGTCCCC
>JAJPHU010000068.1 GCA_021325115.1 Planctomycetota bacterium
GCCACAATTTTTCTCCACTATGGGAGCTTGAGACAAAATGGGCAAAATATGTGCCGCCAGTCTGAATGCCAACGAGCCGACAGCATAAGCGACGGATGCCTTGCCGTGGTTTGCACTTCCGGCTCGTCTCTCCGTCGCTTATGCTGTCGGCTCGTTGGATGTGGGACCGTCGTTGCGCATGGTCGAGAACGACGTTTCAAAGCGGCGTCGCGGCAGCCGTTTCCGTTTCCATGAGCTGTTTGAAACGCAGCAGGTCTTGGTGGATTTGCTGGCGCGGCGCGGCGCCCAGCAGCTGAGCCACGGGGCCAGCCAGTTGGACGGCGTGGGTGTCGTACTTGAGGACGACGCGCAGCTCGGTACCGCGGCCATGCGGCAACTCGCGGAAATGCACCGAGCCGGCCGTGTCCACTTCGCTTCCGTCCACCGAGCGCCAGGCGATCAACTCATTTTCCTTTTCGTTGATGATCTCGGCTTCCCATGCAATGTCGAGACCGAGCGGCCCGCGCGCTATCCAGCGCGATCTCCGATCGTCGATCTCTTCGACGCCCTTTAAATGCTGCATGATGCGGCCGATATTCTCCAGCTTGCGCCAGAAGCGCCAGAGAGTGGCGGCATCGCGATGGATGAAGATGCGGTCCTCGACTTTGACGCCGTGGCCGGCGCGGACACTGGTGGCTGAGCTGACCGGCGGCGCTGTGCTGACTCCCAGCATCTCATAACAAACACAATGGCCGGTCAATCCGCGATAGACCAGAGAGCCGCCTACAGCGGCCAAACCCAACCCACCCAGAGAACGGCGCGACAGCCCGAACAGCCCCAGAGCGACGCCGCCGAGAAGGGACAGCAAGCGTTCTTTGTCACCAACGTTGATACGCGGGGCCATCCGGCCAACCTGCCGTAGCAGCCAGCGGCGCCTTTGAGGTGGAGCAATTGCAGTGGACATCGGAAACTCCTTTTCATGGACAATTATCTCGAACACAGGGGCCTCGACGCAGCGTATCGCGGCATGTGTTCCCATGCAGAGCGTGGGAATGAAAAGGGGTGCAATTCCCATACCGCAGATGCGGAGGAACCAAGCGCTGATATACCCGTCGGTGGCGCCGTAACGCGGTTGACCGTGAGCCGAAGCGAGCCTGGCCGCACTCCCCGTACCCATCTCTTTCTCTACCCGTAGCATACAGGGTGCCAAAGCGGTGGGAGGAACAGCTATAATGTTTATGAGACATTGTGCCGGAGCAACTATGATTGTCTGTCCTTCCATCACTAAGCGCTCCATCCGCCGTCATTACGAGTTGGCGACACCGTTCTATCGCCTCTTGTGGGGACGGCACATCCATCATGGGTTATGGGAAAAGGACGAATCGCCGGCTGTCGCTCAGCAGCGATTGGTCGATCACTTGGCGGCGGCTGCGGCACTGGCGCCGGGACAGGCGGTCCTCGATGTAGGCTGCGGCATGGGCGGCAGCACCATTGACTTGGCCCGCCGCTATGGCTGCCTCACTACTGGATTGACGCTCAGTGCTGTGCAACGCGGCTGGGCAGCCCTGGCAGCGCGATGGCAGGGCGTGAGCCGCCGAACGCGCTTCCTCCAGGCCGATGCCGAGACCATCGATTTTCCGCCGGCATCATTCGATGTGGTGTGGATTATTGAGTGCAGCGAGCATTTCTTTGATAAAGCCGCCTTCTTTCGCCGCGCCGCTGGCTGGCTACGTCCGGGAGGCCGCCTCGCCGAGTGTGCCTGGCTGGCCGGCGATTCAGCCGATGCCACGCGCGAAGCGCTGCTCGTTTGTGAGGCGTTTCTCTGCCCTTCGCTAGGTACGGCTGAAGATTATCACAGCTGGCTGACGGCGGCGGGGCTGACTGTCCGCACTTTCGAGGATTTGACTGCGCGTGTCGCCCCAACCTGGAACGTTTGTATCCGCCGCGTTCGCGCCAGCGGCATCGGCCTGTTGGGGCGCCTGGCCGGTCGGGAGATGTGCTTGTTCCTCGATCATTTTGCGACGCTGGGCAATGCCTATCGCAGCGGGGCGATGCGTTATGGTTTGTTCCTCGCGGAGAAAGCAGGCTACAGAAGCGGCGGCGCCGCCGTGGACACTTCTGCAAAGCGCCGCTAACCGCTACACGATCTGTAAAGGCGCAAAAATCTGGCCGCCCGCCATGCCAGCAAGGGTTGTCCTGTCCTTGCTGGCATGGCGGGCGGCCAGAGTATTTGTTCGTCGGCCCTTATTCCAGATGAATGTCATACGTTTGCGGTCCCTTCTTGACCTTGTATTGGAGGCCGGAGGTCTCGAAGGCGTGATATTTCTCAGGCAAAGGCACGTAGGTGCCGTGGACGGAGTCTTCGTTGGGCTTCGGGGCGCCCGCTGGCATGGGGGGAGGAAGCTGATCGGATTGTTTCATTTTCAACATGCGGTTTTCTACAGCGATTTGCACTTCGCCGACGGGCGCCCGGCACTGATAATGCCCTTGGGGATCGATAATGGCCACGACAATGTGTCCTTTAGGGGAGGCGATCTTGATGTGTCCGCCAGGCAGCGGTTTCCCCTTGTAGAACACTGTGCCGGAAACGTCGGCCTCTTCTCCTACCAAAGAGCGTTGGCAGCCCCCTGCAAGCAGGGTAAAGAGGAGAAGGAACAGGCTCAACCCGGCAAGCGAACACCTCGTCATCATTGATGTCCTTTCCATAGCGTTTAGACTACTTGCTCGCCCGCAGGTAAGCAAGGAAAAATACGCCCTTGCTTGCCTGCGGGCGAGCAAAGGGAAATGTTCGCTCGTCGTTACCAGTCAGGGCCAAGGGGTAGGCCATCCTGGGGATTGCAGGCATAAAACCAGGTGTTCCCGCTGATCCCCTGCGTGACCAGATGGACGCTGCCGTCGCCCATCCCCACATTGATACCGCCGGTGTGTGGCGACACGGCCCGGCACATACAAGCACTAACGGTGTTTCCGCCTGCAGAGGTCGTGTTCGTCAAGCAGTAGCTGACCGGCGGTGTGAACAAAGGGAGATAAGCAGGACCGCTATGTCCGATGGAGCCGCACGAACCATCCCAGCCCTGAGGCGTCTGGAAAGTGTTATAGTTCCACCAATAGATGCTGAAATAGCCATTGGGAAAAGTAGGGCTGGCGCCGGCGTACTGCTCGCTGAAGAGGATGGTGTTCGACGTTCCATCGGAGAGACTGGCCGGGAAAGGCTCACTGATACCGCCGCCCCATTTGTCCTCGCGGAAGACCATGCCGTTAAAACAATAACTGCCCACCGCCCAAACCGGATTGGGCGCCAGACCATTGTTCGCCGTCGGGTCCGAAGGGCAAATCATGACCTTGAGCGGCGTTCGCATGGCGATGCCGCCGCCGCCTTGTTCGACATCGTAACCTTGACCATTGGGACAAGCGGTGAGATTGTACAGGTTACCTTGCTCGATGAATGGCAACAAATGATAGAAGCATCCGCCATAAGCACAAGAGGGCGAGCCGCATCTGCCCCCATAGAAATTCACTCCCGTGTTGTTGGGATAACTTCCCAGAGCGGGCGGCAGCATTCCCTGGTGCGTATCGGCGCAGTTTTGTACGGCCAGGCCGAGCTGTTTAAGATTGTTCTGGCATGACATACGAGCAGCGGCCTCGCGGACTTTTTGTACGGCAGGCAGCAACAGACCGATCAAGATGGCAATAATAGCGATCACCACCAACAACTCGATCAAGGTGAATGCCTGCCGCGATCGCAGAAGAAACGTCCTCATAGAAAATCTCCCTTGAAACGAAGGGCGAATCAGGGATTTGGCTTGCCTATTTCGTAAAGATCCCGAATTTCTTGCGCTTCCAGGGCCTGTTTGAATAATGCGAACTCGTCCATCCGGCCGTTGAGATTGCAGATGCGGTTGGGATGGCCGGGCTTGGGCGCCCCCCAATTGCCGATGGCAGCAAAGCGGAACTGAACCTTATGAGGATAGAGCAGCCCATGCACGCTGACGGCCCGGCCGTTGACATAGTGCTGGGCTGTCCCCGCCGGGCGGTTGTATACAGCGGCCAGGTGGGTCCAGCGCCCAAGGTGGGCCGGCCCCATGATCGGTGGTGAGGCCAACTGATCGTGCTCGCCGGGACGACGCTCCATCGACATGTAAAGCATTTGGTCCTGGCGGATTTGCCATTGAAGGTAGCCGTCGCCCCACGAGTCGGTCACAAGCAGGCCGTTGTAGCGGTTTTCCAGGCTATCGAGGCATACCCAGGCCATAAGAGTGATCGCATCATACTCGCCCGGCACGTAAATGCGCACCCGGTCACCGGGGCTTTTGAACTCCAAGGCTTGCTTGCCTGGCCAGCGCCCGTTGGTCCATTCGCAGCCGACGATCGTCCCGTCCAATGGTGTCTGTCGGCCTTTTACTCGATCGGGTAAAATGCGGTCCCAGGGCCGGTCGGTCTGAAAGGTATAATAGAGCAACAGCCGGGGATCCTGACGCAAGCGCTCACTGGCGGCTAACCAGGCTTGATAGCGGCGGCGCGACTCTTGCTCGGCGAGATGCGCCAACTGCTGGGCAGTAGGGAAGGTCGAGGGCTCCGGAACGATAACGTGAGCCATTCCGGACTCGTCTACCCGAAGGCCGTGCCCCGCGGTCAGTTCACGCTGCGAGGCTTCCGCTTGCCCGGAACCGGCGCCGTACACTTTCACTTTGCCCTGAAAGACATGGACCTCGGTTTGCGCGCTTTCGTCTACCCGTAAGCCAAATTCGGTCCCCAAATCGACCAGTTTCAGCTTCGGCGAACCAATGGTAAAACCACAGGCTTGGTGCGGGATGGTGGCCCGCAGTTTGCCGCGGGCACAATAGGCTTCCTGGGGCGAGATCAGTTGTACATCGGCCGGACCTTCGAGGATGACCGTGGCTCCGCTATAAAACTGGATTTGAGCCATACCTGATCTTAAATGCACCCAGCCGGCGGGCAAGGAAGCACCCGGTTGGGCGGTTAGGCCGTTTTTCTCCCACTCGGCCCCGGGGGCTTGCATGAGCCGGGCCACATTCACATCGATCGGCTCGGCCTGCTCCGGCGCAGACACGACCGCCGGGGGAGGTGGCGGTCGGAAAAGAGGCAAGGCCAAAAGCAGAACAGCCGCCAGACTTCCCAGACCAGCAGCAGCCACAACCAGAAAGGGAAGACGGCGACGCGAACGAAACGGCGGGACTGGCCCGCTGGCTTCGTCAGACCCCGCCGCCGCATACTCCCAGTGAAGGGACGTCCACAACGCTATGGAGTCGAGGTAATAAGTCCGCGCCTGTGGATCGCGACGGAGAATTTCCGCCAACCGGCATTCCTGCTCTTCGCTCAGCTCTCCGTCGGCAAGGACAGCAAGGAGTTGGCGCAATTCTTTCGGCGGAACGTAGGACATTATCCATTCTCCAGGGCTATGCGCCGTTCGATACAGCGCATCAGCGCCTCGCGGATGCGGCGCAACGCCTCCGAGACGGCCTTGGGCGAGCGATTGCTGCTTCGCGCGATCTCGTTGACTGAACCGCCCGGCTCATAGCGCCGCGCCACCAGTGTCCGCTGTTCGGGCCGAAGTTCACGCAAACATTCCAGCAGAGCTTGTTGCCGTTGATCGAACTGCTTCAGCCGTTCTTGGGCCTCATCGGCCAGTTGGGCGATTAACACGTCGTCGAAATGCTCGCGGGCGCGGCGGGCCTGCTTTTTACGAAAGGCCATGACCTGGAACTGAGCGATACGTCCGGCCCAGGCCATGAAGTCCGTGCCGGGCTGAAACTCGTCCGCCTTGCGCCACAGAACAAGATTACATTCCTGCAGAATGTCTTCGGCGTCGGCTGCGTGACGCACCAGCGCGTAGATGAAGGCGTACAGACGCCGTTGACATCGGCTTAATTGGCCGATGAATTCCGCTGTGGCTCCCCGATCTGGCGGAGTGGGATCCACCGTGTCGTACTCCTCCGCGGCCGCCGGGCAGAACAAACCAACTGCTCCCCTCAGGCGAACGAGCCTCGTCATTAGGTAAATAGCCATTCGCGACCGAATCCCACGGTGTTTCTTCTGGACTGTACTCTCCGCTGCCGCGTCACCCGCTTTTCATGGGGGAAAATCATAGTCCGGTCCTGCGGGATAGTAGAGGCCAGCCGGACCTTGGGTCAGGCGGTCGCCGACGAGAAATCCAACGAGGCGGAGGGCTTTTGTGGCCAAGAGGAGCAGGCGTGCTAGCTATTTCTTTAGGATGATCTCGACGGCGCGTACATCGGCGACCTGCGTGCTGGCCGTCTTTGTCGCTTGCAGAGTCAGGGTGGCTTGCCCGGCTGGCAATTCCGCAGTCCCAAGTGACAAGGGCCGGAAGTCTTTGACGTAAGACTCTCCGCGCCGCGGGACACGGTCCTGTTCCTTGCCACGTAGCGGCGGATCGTGCGCTTCTGTGATTGTGCCGGTCCACTTCACCTTGCCTAAAGATAGCTCTACCACCGATCCCACGTCCGACTGCGGGCAAGTATAGTGAAGGATAGCTTCGTAGCGGCCTGTAGTATGTACCTCAATCTCCCATGTCATGCGGTCCTCCGACTTTGTCCAGTGCGTGAAGAACGAACAGTTCGGGGCCGGCGCGCTCCGCTTCACGCCTCCATGAGGTACGCCATCGCGGGCCGGCAGCACTGTTCGCGGGAATTCGGCGAATCCCACCGGGAACGGCCGGCGATCGGGCTTGGGCAGTTCGCTCAGCACCTCGCGCTTCCAGCGCGCCACGGCAGCGGCGAGATGCCGGGCGATTTCCGGATGCTCGGCGGCAATATTTCTTTGCTGCCCCGGATCGTTGGCGAGGTCGAACAGCTGCCCAGCCGCATCGAGACGAAAACGCTGATTGCGGGCGCTGACTTTCCCCGCCCAGTGTTGGAAAAGAACACGATCGGGAATCGGAGCGTCCTTGCCGAGCAGCCATGGCGCGAGGCTGATGCCATCGAACGGCTTGTTGCCTATCCGAGCAATGCCGGCCAGATCAAGGAGCGTTGGATACAGATCGATGGCCGCGGCAATGGGGGTGATTACGATGCCGGGACGGATCTTCACTGGCCAACGGATGAAGAGCGGCGAGCGCACGCCGCCCTCGTCGGTGCTGCCTTTGATTCCCTTCATGCCGCCGTTCCAGCGTGGACCATTCGGGCCATTATCACTTAAATAGATAAAGATAGTATTGTGATCTATTTTATTCTTGCAGAGGAATTCGAGGAGGCGGCCAACGTTGGCGTCAATGTTCTCGCACATGGCGAGGGCAGCCCGCGTGTGGCCGATATCCTCATTTTTGCCGCCGCGGAGGTGCAGTGCCGTATTCTCGAAACGCTGCCAATATCTGGCGGGTACCTGCATCGGCGAGTGCGGTGTGTTATAAGCGAGATAGCAAAAGGACGGTTTGCCCGCAGTGGCATTCTTGCCCAGAAATGCCATCGCTCGCTCAGTCAAATCGTCCGTGATGTATCCTCGGCCCCGAATGGGCTGGCCGTTATGGTCCAGTGGCGGGTCGAAGTATTCGCCCCAGTGGCCGGAAGTGAAGCCGTAATATTCTTCGAACCCGCGGCCATTGGGGTGGTAGGGATACTGGGAGCCGTTGTGCCATTTGCCAAAACAGCCGGTGGCGTAGCCTGCGGCCCGAAACGCTTCGGCGATAGTCCGTTCATCAAGGTCGAGGCGCTCGGCCCCGGTGGAGACGCCGTGGACGCCGCCGCGCGGATGCCAGCGTCCGGTCAGCAGCTCGGCCCGCGTCGGCGCACAAACCGGCTGTACAAAGAAGCGCTCAAAGCGCGCCCCGTTCTTGGCCAGCGAATCGAGGTGCGGCGTGCGCAGGTTCGTGTTGCCGTTCAGACCCAAATCGCCCCAGCCCTGATCGTCGGCCAGGATGAGCAAAATATTCGGTCGTGCATCGGCTGCGGATGCAAGCGCCGGAACGAAAACAACTGCGATAGTCGCCAGTAAGAAAAGCCGCATCCTCGTTTCTCCTCGAGAATACCCAGTAATTGTCCAGCTGCCTGGCACGTTCCCCAGTTTTATTTTTCTTAGGGCTTTTATAGTGGTGGGATTCCGTTGGACTATTTCCAAGATGGGGCGCGAATAGGACGAGAAGAGAACGCGCATGACCACGCATACAGCGCATCAGCAGTGGATGGCCAGCGTCAGCTCAGCTGGCAGATATCCCCCAGTCGGTTGACGGCAGCGGTTCGCCGCCTATTGGTGCAGTGGTTGTAACTGCGGCTCTTCCACGCTGACGCGCAACAAACGATTGCAGAAGGGGCAGGGGATCGCATCGGGGGGCAAGCTGGCGATTTCCCCACCATGTCCGCAAGCGGGGCAAGTGTAGTGATAGGTTCGCTCGATTTTCCGCTTGCCGAGAAAACGAGTGATGACGCCGCTTTTGGGCTTGAACGCTGGCGTGGCTGTCACCCGCAGTGGAACTTCACCGATGCCATCGAGAACGAGGAAATGAAGCTGTCCCTTCTCGCTGCCCAGGACAACCTCGGTCCCGGACGGTGCCAGATCGCCGCACAGCGGGCGGATGGAACTGGCCAACTCTGTCTGCATTTCCAGATCGGGCAGCGACCATACTGCCATCCAGCCGTCGGCGTGGACCGTCAGTACCGAAGCGCCGTCGCCCAGGCACCAACAACCGCGAACTTCCTCCTGGAGTTGCACCGAGCGCACTTCGGTGTATCGCCGCAGGTCCCACAGTTTAACGGCGCCGTCTCGGCTGCCGGAGACAGCCCATTGTCCATCACGGGACAGGCAAGCCGCACTGACGCGGTCGGCGTGGCCCTCAAGGCGAGCGACCTGGTAAGCGCTATCGGCATCCCACAAGCGTAGCGTGCCGTCGTGTGACCAAGACAAGAGGTGCTTGCTGTCGGCCGACCAGCGGCATCCGGCCACGATGTCTCGATGGCCGGCAAGCGATCGACTTTCCTGTTCCTTGCCTACACGATACAGCAGCAGCTTACGGTCCCAGGAAGCCGTGGCCAGGTAGCGGCCGTCAGGCGAGAACTGGATGGCCGAGATAGGGCGAATATGGGCGACGAAACTTTGCTTCCGTTGATGCGAGACGGCATCCCACCAACTTAGGACGCCGTCCATCGAGCCACTGACCCAGGATGCGCCGTCGGGCGCGAAAGCACACGCAGACAGCGGCTTAAGCGCGGCTGGTAAAGAGGACACGAGCTGCGCTCCGGCCGACAGCCACAGACGCAGGCAGCCATCCCATCCTGCCGAAAGCACGAAGGTGCCATCATTGCTGTAGACGCAACAAAACACTTCGCCGCCGTGCCCTCCCTCGATTCCGCAGTCGCGCTCATGCAACGTTGGCATGGTTGCTCTCCTGATGCTCTCCGAGCCGCGACCGTATACAGTAGTTTCAAGAATCCCCTAGCGGGGGGCTTACGCTCCTCGCTCCGATTGGAAACGACGGGTAAGGGAGCAGTAAAGCGGCCGCTGCCTTCCGGTCGCAGTCCTGTTTACAACATAGCTTGCGTTTTGCCTTCGCGCCGGAGCAAAATGATTCAAGTTTTCGGGCCGTGAAACCGCCTTGACAGAAATTCCCCCTTTGACTATTGCTCCGCCCTCCCGTGCGCCAGTACGTACCGGACGCCAGTGGACTTTACCATGCAAGTGATGGAACGCTTCCTTCTATCCGCGGCCCGCTGTGCTGTCGTGGTGCTTGGCCTGCTACTCAGCAGCCGGGGCGCCTTGGCGCAGCTGACTCCGACACCGGGGAAGGTCCTCATCAGCGACGTGATTATCACCGGCAATCAACGGATGAGCAAAGAGCAGATCAAGGCGCGCCTGCGCACCAAAGTCGGCGACGAGTACAATCCCGCTATCGTCGATGAAGATGTACGGGAGCTGTACAAGACGGGTCAGTTTAGCAACATTTATATCTCGATTCAGCCGGATGGAGCGGATCACGCCAAAATTTATTTTGGCGTGCGAGAAATGCCCAACATGGTGCAAAAAGTCACCTTTCTGGGCGCCAAGCACATCAAACCAGAAGACTTGACAAACCTCACCGGCGTTCGGGAGAGCATGCCGCTCAACCCCAATCTCAACCGCCAGGGTTGCCAGAAGATCATCGAGAAATATGCGGAACAGGGCCGCTGGCTCGCGGATTGCCAACTCCTCAAAGGTGGCGACTTGGCCGATACCGAAGTGATCTACCAGATCACCGAAGGCCCAAAGGTCAAAGTGCGCGGCATCAAATTTGTCGGCGACTTTCATCATTTTGTCAGCAGTGCCCGCCTGCATACTCAAGTGAATTCGTCCCAGGAGTGGTTTCACCTCATCGGCGGCACCTACAATAAACAGATGGCCGATGCCGATGTCGGCAAGCTTTACGAATATTTTCACAGCTTTGGCTATCAGGACGCGCGCATCTCTCTGGAGACGCAGCGAACAGCTGACAGCAGCGGAGTGATTCTCATCTTTCACATTCAGCTGGGACCACGCTATCGACTCCAAGACGTGCCTGATGTACACGGCAGCCAAGAAATTCCCCGCGAGCAACTGATTGCTTTGTCTTCTTTCAAACCGGGCGAATATCTCGATGAAGCCAAGATGAAGCGTGATAAAAAAGTCATCACGGACTACATGGGCGCCAACGGCATCGATGCGCGCGTTGATGCGATCCCCGTTTGGTCGGATACGCCCGGCGTGTGCAATGTGCGCTATGAGGTGGTCGAGCGCCCGCCGGCGCGTGTCGGCCAAATTTTCATCATTGGCAATGAGCGCACGCGCGACAATGTCATTCTCCGCCAGGTGCCGTTGTTTCCCGGCCAGTTCTTGACCTTTCCCGACCTGGACATCGCCAAGGCCAACCTGACGCGCTTAAATATCTTCACCAACGGCCAGGACGGGCCGGCTCCCGAAGTCAACGTGCTCGACCGCGAGGGCGATGCGGAGTTCAAGGATATCGAAATCAAAGTCAACGAAGCCAACACCGGCAGCTTGATTTTCGGCGTCGGGGTCAACTCCAATACGGGCCTGGTCGGTAGCATCGTGCTTAATGAGCGCAATTTCGATCTTTTTAATCCGCCGACCAGCTTGCAGGACTTTCTTAATGGCCGGGCCTGGCGCGGTGCCGGCCAAAACCTGCGCATCACGGCCATGCCTGGCTCCATCTTACAGATGTACGATGTTTCTTTTATCGAGCCGTACTTGTTCGATACGCGCAACAGCCTTCATGAAGACCTTTATTATCGCCAAATGTATTTCAATGAATACTTCGAGCAGCGCGAGGGAAATCGGCTTACCTTGGGGCGGCAGCTGAATCGCTTTTGGAATGTCGCTATCGGCACACGCGTCGAGAATGTTCGGGTCGGCAATCTGCCCAGTGGCGATCCCGTCGATTATACCTCGGTGGAAGGCAACAATTTCCAGATTGGCTTCCCTATCACCGTTACACGCGACAGCCGCGATTCGCTCATTCGTCCGACTCAGGGAAGCCAAATTCAGGCATCGTATGAGGAACTGACCGGCGAGTTTACCTTCGGTGTGTTCAATTTCCTGCTTAATAAGTTCTTCACGACCCATCAACGCCCAGATGGCAGCGGCCGGCAAGTGCTGGTCTACCGCGGCCAACTTGGCATCGCCAGCGCCCAGACACCGGTTTACGAGCGCTTCTTTGCCGGCGGTTTCACGACGATTCGGGGTTTCCAGTGGCGCGGCGTCGGCCCGAATGTCAACGGCTTCTTCACCGGTGGTGATTTTCTATTGCTCAACAGTCTGGAGTATCAGGTGCCTATCACCGCCAACGACCAGATCTTTCTGGTTGGCTTCGTAGACAGCGGTACCGTGTCGCGGCGCATCACCGACTTTGAGAATTACGCCGTATCGGTGGGGTTCGGCATCCGTTTCACCGTCCCCATGTTGGGGCCGGTGCCAATCGCCCTGGATTTCGGCTTCCCTGTGGTCAAGCCGCCGGGCGATATCACCCAGGTCTTCAATTTCTGGATGGGCTTCTCGCGCTAAGCTCACGGCGTCGGAGCGGCGGCGGGAGCGATCGACGGCATGTGTCTTCCGGGTCGCGTATAAACGTACGGGTAAGGCGCGCCATTGTAGAGCCATATGCCATAGCCATCGTAGGGTGTTTGCATGATGCGCGGACGGAGCCAGCCGTTGTAGGTCACGCCATAGTTCTGCCAGACCTGGTATGCACTGGGTCGATAGCCGGGAATGGGATAAGGAGAAGCAGCCAGTGGCAGTGTTGGTACGGGTTTACCGACGGGGGGTAGAACGCCGCGGATCATATTGGCGGGAGGCAGGGCTTGAGATGGTGGCAATACTTGAGCGCGAACTTCGCCGCAGGTCAGCACCATCCCGGCGAACAGAACGAGTGGAAGACGCATATAGGACCCCCCGGCGGATAGCGTCAAGGATGCAGAGCTTGGGATTTTTGCGATTATTTCATTGTTGCATTCTGTTGGCGACGTGCCAGCCGAACGCAATGCGGCCGGAAAGAAAACAGGTTCTTGCCGCCCGTGAAATCGCTATTTTCGTCAGGACCGAAACGAAAAAAGCAGGAGAGCGGACAAGGGACGGGGGAATGGTAGAATAAGACTGGCGCATGGGAAAGGTCCAACTGAGGTTGTTCCCTAACGTAAGCCTGCAAGTTCCCATGCCCTTATAGTCTTCCTTGAGGCTACTAGTACGGTTGTGGCTCCGTTTTGTTCGGAGACCCTCATGCTCCTGTCCGAACCACGTGCGACACGCTGGGACTTGCATGGGCGCGTGTTCGGCGCGGAAGTGCGTATCCGTCCCCTTTTTTGGGGATCGTGTGTGTTGCTTGGCGTTATCTTTTACCGCGATCCCGACTTTGGCGGCATGGCGATGTTCTGGTCCTGGATCGCTGCCGTCTTGATTTCTCTATTGGCACACGAAATATGCCATGTTCTCGCCGCTCGTTTCTTGGGAGCGCGCGTGCGAATCGTGTTGTCGGGAATGGGGGGAAATGTTTTCGGTCTGGATGCGCAGAAACGCTGGCAGCGCGTGCTGATTCTTTTGGCAGGACCGCTAGGGAATGTCTTGTTCCTCGGCATCCTGTGGGGGATCACGGCCGCTTCCTTGCCGGGAGACTGGCGGGTCTTTCTCGCTCCTTATGTCTGGCTGCTCATGTGGATCAACGCCTTCTGGGCCGTCCTCAATTTGCTGCCGTTATGGCCGCTCGATGGGGGACAATGTGCCGTCGAAATTGGCGACGCGCTTTTGGGACGCCGCGGACAAACAGCGGCTTTGTTGCTATCGTTGCTTGTCTGCCTCTTGCTGAGCTTCACGGTTGTCGGCTGGGCCCGCTACAATCTTACGAATCGCTTTGACCCACGCTATCCCCTCTATTTCTCCTATTTCTTCATCCAAGCCCTTTACTGCTATTTTTTCTGGATGAGTACCTTTCGCGCTCTTTGGGGCGAACCGGTGCCGCTGGACGAATCCAGCCAATCCGGTCGGGCCGTCTGACGAAGAGTGCTCTTCTGACGGTCACGCAGATGCGCTTTCACCTTGACCCGTAACAAGCCCTGGAGTAGAACCCAGCGCTCGCCTGAGACGACAACCGGCGGGGTAGAGGGAGTGGCTAAACCGACAGACTCTTCCGGAGAGGCGGTGTCGCGCCGCAGACTGTCGGTCCTTTCGGAACAGGAGAACCGAACCGTGAAGAAAGCGGTATTGACGGTAGGGACAGTCCTTGTCCTGGGGGTGTTGTGGTACGTCGGACCTTTGAGCGGTCAGACACCGAACAATAACAATTATCCTACTTCGGCCACGCCGGCGGCCCCGGCAGGCACGCGCATCGCCATCTTGAACCTCACCTATGTCATCAAAAAATACGCCAAGTACCAGCGTTTCCAAGAAGAGATGAAGGCCATCGTCGAGCCGTTTACCAAGCGACACAACGAGCTGCAACAACAATTGGAAGAATTGCGCAAGCAAGCTGCCAACTTGCCTCGTGGGCAGTCGGAGCAGGGCGCAGAGATAGAAAAAAAGGCCCGGGACATTCAGCGTCAGATGGACGACAACAAGACCGAGGCTCAGCTGAAGATGGGTAAACGCAGCGACGAAGAGATGCAAATCATTTATATGGACATCTACCAGGCAGTCCAGGGTTATGCCTCTTCGCACGGTTTCGACCTGGTGCTGCACTATAACGATGCCATCATGAAGGACGACTTCCTCAGCGCTCAGAACATTGCTCGCAAATTAAACACCGGTGCGCTCATGCCTCTTATCACGGCTCCCAATTTGGATATCAGCAAGGACATTGCCGATTTGCTGAATGCCAGCACGGGTTCGCCCAACGGCGCGTCGCAAGGAGCGGCGCCGGTTGGAACACAGCGCTAAAATGTTCCTCTCTGGCAAGCGAGACGTTGACACGCCCTGGTTGATTCCTTGCACCCGGGCGTTGACACGTCTCGCTTACCGGAGCGCAAATCGGAGAAAGGACAAGGCCAACGTGAGACGGTTCAGTTATCGCTATCAGCGGACCCTCGCGCGGCCGGCCGAGGTATGGGGCGTGGGCTATCTGACCGGAGCGACCGTGCGTCTGCGCTTTGTGCCGGCGCCGCCGTCCACCGGCATCGTTTTTGTCCGCACGGACCTGCGGCCGCGCCAGCAGGTACCGGCCCACATCGATCAGGTCACCGGCACGCAGCGGCGAACCACGCTGGGCCATCCGCCGGCCCAGATCGGCCTGGTCGAGCATGTGCTGGCAGCGCTGGCCGGCTTACGCATCGATAATTGTCAAGTCGAGCTGAATGCACCGGAGCCGCCCGGCCTGGATGGTTCGGCGCGCGGCTTTGTAACAGCGTTGCTCGATGCTGGCATCTGTCGGCAAGGAGCACGCCGTCCCATCTTCGGCGTTGAGCAATCCCTGGTGCTGTCGGCGGGCGGCGCCACCTTGGCCTTGCATCCTCCTTCCTGCACTTCTGGCGCTGTCTCGCTCCGCCTGGGAACGGCAGAAGGGCCAAGCATCGCTTCAGAGCACGAGTTGTATCTCAGTTATTTTCTCGATTATGGTTTGACCGCGCCCATTGCTCGCCAGGTCCACACGCAGGCACTCACGCCCGGCTTGTTCGTACAAGAATTAGCCTCTTGCCGGACCTTTATTCTCGAAGAAGAGATAGCGGAGCTGCGTCGCCAGGGTCTGGGGACGCGGACCAGCGCTGCCGACCTGCTCGTCTTCGGCCCGCGTGGTCCTGTGGACAACACGCTGCGTTACGCCAACGAGCCGGCGCGGCACAAGGTGCTCGATCTGGTCGGCGACCTCGCTCTCTTGGGCGCTGACCTGTGCGGCCACGTCGTCGCCTATCGTTCCGGCCATCCGTTCAACGTGGAACTGGTCCGCCGCCTGCATCAGCAGCTGCCGGCCGCCGCTGTGCCGGAGCGTCAGGCTGCCTGAAGATGACTGGGTGACAAGGTGACTGGGTGATAAGGTGGATCGAGATAAATAGAGAGAGTTCAAAGAAGTAAGGTGACAATTTTTTGTCATCTTGTCCCCTTGTCACTGGAGAAAGGGATTTTATGTCGCGTCTGCGGGTGGGAGTGGTGGGTGTCGGGCATCTCGGCAAGGAACATGCTCGCATTTTAGCAGCGCTGCCGGATGTCGAGTTGGTCGGCGTCGTTGATCCCAATGTTCCCCAGGTCGAGATGGTGGCTCAGCGTTGCAATACGCGCGCTTTCCGCGATCACCACGCTCTCTTGCCACTGGTGGACGCTGCCGTCATCGCCGCACCGACCTCGCATCATGCCGCTCTGGCCGCCGATTTTCTCGCGCGCGGCCTGCCGCTCCTGGTCGAGAAGCCTATGGCCGTTACCGTCCGCCAAGCCGAAGAAATGATTGAGTTGGCCGAGAAGCACAATACGCTTTTGCAGATCGGCCATATCGAGCGCTTCAATCCCGCTTTTGAGGAATTGCGGCGTCATCCTTTGCAGCCGAAGTTCATCACCTGTGAGCGCTACAGCGGTTTCTCCGGCCGTTCCACCGACATCGGCGTAGTGCTCGATCTGATGATTCACGATCTCGATTTGGTGCTGGCGCTGGTACAGGCGCCGGTACGAACGGTCGAGGCGCTGGGCGTGGCCGTGCTCGGCGGCAATGAAGATTTGGCCCAGGCGCGGGTGACGTTTAGCAACGGCTGTGTGGCTGACTTGAAGGCCAGCCGAGTACACCCCACGCCGGTGCGTTGCATGCACGTCTTCGGACCCGAAGGAGTCGCTGGCGTTGATTTCGCGCGCCGACATCTGACGCTGATGCAGCCGGCCGAGCATTTGCGGCAACGCCAGATCGACACGCGCCGCCTCGATGCCCCAGCTTTGGCGAGCCTGAAAATGGAGCTGTTCGGCCGGCATGTGCAGGTGCAAGAACTGGATTGTAACAGTGGCGATCAATTGACGCGGGAGTTGCAAGAATTCCTTCATTGCGTGCGAACGGGCCAACGGCCACGCGTTGATGGCGCCGCCGGTCGCGATGCCTTGGCCCTGGCCGGCCGCATTCTCGATAGCCTGCGAACGCATCGCTGGGAAGGCACAGCTGATGGCCCAGCTGGCCCCTGGCACCTGCCAGCGCCGCGCGGTCTGTTATTCATCCCCCCATCCCAGCCAATGGCAGCATAGCGCTGCACGGAGCCGTAACCGGGGGCAAAGGGGGACAACTCTGTTATCAAAGGCCCCCTCCCCTGCATTTGTCCAGTTTTTCGTTTGGCCCCGGGCAACAGCGCGTTCCTTCGGCTCCCGTTCGACTCGTCGTCATCACGTTCGGTGAAGAGGTCAAGGTCGTCCAGGGGTTCGTCTCGCCTGACCAGTTCCATAGATGCATCTTGGGGATTTGCAGCAGCAGGCCATTCCCCCCAACCAGCCGACTCGCCAACATCAATGGGTCAACGGCCCTGGTATGGGTCGGGACGGTCTTGCAAGGCGAAGCATCGGACGGTCTAATTTAGCCTCTTGGCCATCCAACCCGGACACGGAGGTCGCATGAAAACCGTCATCGTCATTCCCGCTCGCTATGCTTCGAGCCGTCTGCCTGGCAAACCGCTGTTGCGGCAAACCGGCAAGTACCTGGTGCAACACGTCTACGAACGCGCCTGCCAGGCTCAGCGGGCTGACCACATCGTCGTGGCCACCGATGATCCTCGCATCGTGGCGGCGGTGAAGAGTTTTGGCGGCAACGTCGTCTGTACACGCCGCGATCATGCCAGCGGTACGGATCGCGTCGCTGAAGTCGCCGCTCGCCTCGACGCCGACTTGGTGCTCAATCTCCAGGGCGATGAACCGCTCATCGATCCCAATCATCTCGATCTGTTGTTCGATTTGCTGATGCAGCATCCCGGCGTGGACCTGGCCACACTGGCCACGCCGTTTCGCTCGCTGGAACAATGGCAAGACTCCAATTATGTCAAAGTGGTCTGCAACAACGCTGGCCACGCTTTGTATTTCAGTCGCAGTCCCATCCCCTATGTCCGTGACGGCCAACCCGACTTCACACAGCGGCCACCGCGTTTCCTTTTGCACCTTGGTCTCTATGCCTATCGCCGGTCCTTCTTGCTGCGTCTGGCTGCACTGCCGCCAGAACCATTGGAACAGCTGGAAAAACTGGAGCAACTCCGCGTCCTGGCCCTGGGACACCCGATCCAGGTTGGCATCGTCGAAGAGAGCGGCTTCGGTGTCGATACCTACGAGGATTATCAGCGTTTCGTTTTCGCTTACCGTCACAATCGCACCGGTCACGCTGCCTGATCGGTTTTCGGTTTTCAGTTTTGGTTTTCGGCTTGGTCTCTTGCCAGTAAACTGAAAACGGAAGACTGAAACCCCCAAACGGAATACGAAAGGCCGAAGACTGAAAACGGAAAATCATGACTAAACACATTTTCGTCACCGGCGGCGTGGTCAGCTCGCTCGGCAAGGGGTTGACTGCCGCCTCCATTGGCATGTTGCTGGAGCATCGTGGCCTCCGCGTCCGCTTGCAGAAATTCGATCCTTACATCAACGTCGATCCTGGAACGATGGACCCCTACCAGCACGGCGAAGTTTACGTTCTCGACGACGGCACCGAAACCGACCTCGATCTGGGTCATTACGAACGCTTCACCAATGCCCCCCTGACGCGCGACTGCAATTTTACCACCGGACGCATCTACGAATCGGTCATCCGCAAGGAGCGCAAAGGCGCCTACAAAGGCCAGACTGTGCAGGTCATTCCGCATGTCACTGATGAGATCAAAGCGGCGGTGCGCAAGCTGGCCGCGGACGATGTGGATGTGGTCATCACCGAAATCGGCGGCACGGTCGGCGACATCGAGGGACTGCCCTTTCTTGAAGCAATCCGTCAGTTTGCCCTGGATGTCGGCAAGCACAATTGTTTGTATATTCACCTGACGTTGATTCCCTATTTGAAGGCGGCTGGCGAAGCCAAGACCAAGCCAACGCAACACTCGGTCGAACGCTTGCGGCAGATCGGCATTCAGCCGGACATTCTCATTTGCCGTACCGAGCGCGAACTAAGCAAGGAAGCAACCGACAAGATCGCTCTGTTCTGCAACGTCGAGCCGCGCGCCGTCATCGAAGAGCGCGATAAGACTTTTAGTATCTACGAAGTGCCTATTAGCCTGGTTGAAAATCACCTGGACGAATTGATCGTCGAGAAGCTCGGCCTGCGGGCGCAGCCGTTGGACATGAACGGCTGGCGCACGCTGGTGCAGCGCATCATCAACCCGGTCCACGAGACAACCATCGCCGTGGTCGGCAAGTACATCAAGCACCAGGACGCTTACAAATCGATCTACGAAGCCCTGGACCATGCCGGTATTGCTCTTGCGACGCGCGTGGTGGTGCGGCGCGTCGAGGCCGAGGAAGTGGAGCGCGAAGGGGCCGAACGCGTCCTGGGCGGCGTCGATGGCATTCTCGTCCCTGGCGGTTTCAACTACCGCGGCGTCGGCGGTAAGATCGAGGCCATTCGCTATGCGCGGGAGAAACACGTTCCCTTTTTCGGCATCTGTTTGGGTTTACAGTGCGCCGTCATCGAATTTGCCCGCAACGTCATCGGTCTGGAAGACGCCGATTCGACGGAAATGAACCCGCGTTGCGGCCATCCGGTGGTCTGTCTGCTCGACGCCCAGTTTGCCATCACCGAACTGGGCGGCACAATGCGTCTGGGCAGCTGGCCGTGCCAACTCGTCGAGGGCAGCCGCGTCCGCGCCGTTTACGGCAGCGGGCTGGTCAAAGAGCGGCATCGCCATCGCTACGAGTTCAACAATCAGTATCGCCAGCAATTCGCCGCCCATGGCATGGCTTTCACCGGCACGACGCCGGATGGCAAGCTGGTAGAGATGATCGAGTTGCCGGAACATCCGTGGTTCGTGGCGGTGCAGTGCCATCCGGAGTTCCGCTCCAAACCGACGCAGGTACACCCGTTGTTTCGTGGTTTTGTCGAGGCGAGCCTGAAGCGGCGCGAAGCCCGAAAAAAAGCTGAGGCCGCCCGCAGCCGGGCGGCCGTCAGCACAACATGAGGATGGGTTGTGGAAGAAACGGTTGAAGACTTCTGAGCGGCGGGTGTAAGCCCTCTGAGCAAAAGTCTCATCCAGGTTCCCATTGCTCCTGTCCCCTCGCTGTCTCTTTCTTCCTCCCCCTGGTAGGGGAGGGAGAAAGAGACAGCAACATCGGGAGCTTGTATCAGAGGGACTTACGCCTCCCACTCAGAAGTCTGGAAACGAAATCACTGGGGTTTCGCTTCGAAGTTCTTCTCAGTCGGCTTGCCTTCGACGATTTCGATCTCTTCGCCCCGACCGCCATTTTTATTGAGATAGCCGCATCTCTCGTGCCAGACGACGACGCGTACTTTGCCGACAGGCAGATTCTTGATCTCGTAGGTGCCGAATTTGGGATCATCTTCCTTGACTTTGTTGGTCCCATCAAGCGTGTCGGAGTAGCTGATAGCGTAATAAGGCGTATCGACCAGCCGAATGTAAGCATCCATCCACGTGTGGATGTTACAGTGCAGCTCCATCGCTTTGCTATCCTCCTTGAGGTTCTCGATCTTCATTTTACCGCCGGTGGGGATGGTCTCATTGCCGTTGGGGTTCTTGGTTCCGGCTTCGTATTTGGTGTTGTGCGACGTGAAAGTCGAATCGTTGACGATCTCGATGAACTGTCCTGTCTGCTTTTTAACTTTGGGATTTTTGGGATCGGGATGATACTCGGCCCAAACGATGGAGCAATGGGGGATGAAAGCACAATGCGGCTGCCGAATCTTGATCGGGTTCTCTTTTGCCTCCTTGAGGGCTTTTTCGTCAACCTTGAAGAAAGTGCCTTCTACTGGCAAGACCCACACAAAGACGTTGCCCAGCTTGCCGTTGGCGCCGACGCGATAGGCTTGTTCACTGATTTCCCCAGCGTCTCCCTTCATGCAGTTATCTTTCTGGTCCGGTTTCTCCTTGGCGATTCTGTTTTGCAGATCCTCAGTCATTTTCTTGACATCCGGTCTGCTCGTTAGGGTAATCGAGCCTTTCAGTATGCCCCCTTTAGGTTCGAGAATTTTCGCGGGTCCAGAGGGCGTTTCCTTGGTCACTTCGCCGCTGCTGCCGCCCGCAGCGGGGCCGGTGTCTTTGCCGCCGCCGCAGCCGGTGAGCATGAGGGAGAGAGCAAAGGCGGGCAGCGCAGCCAGCACTAGCCCGAAAGAAAATCGACGCATGGTCCTACCTCCTGGTTGGAAAAGTCCGGCGAGCGGGGCCGCGTTAACGCCCCGAGAACACTTCTCTGAGGGTATTAACGCGGCCCCTGCTCGCCAAATAGCGCTTACGGTTCCTCACTCCGCCGGTTTCAGGGGGATCTGGCCGAGATTGGTCGTCTCGCCGGCCTTGATGGTGATCTTCTTGCCGTTCTTGGTCGGCTTGGTATCGCCGATGACCCAGCCAGCTTTCTCGTGCCAGATAACCAGACGGAA
Source organism: Planctomycetota bacterium (assembly GCA_021325115.1). Lineage (GTDB taxonomy): Bacteria > Planctomycetota > Planctomycetia > Gemmatales > Gemmataceae > JAJPHU01. The sequence goes on from JAJPHU010000068.1 coordinate 20,936, forward strand.
GTCGCCAGCCGGGGCGTCCTTAATCTCGAAATTGCCATCCGCATCTGTAACAGCGAAATAAGGGTTTTTCAGCACGGCAATCCAGCCGCTCATCCACGGATGCACGTCGCACTTGACCGTGATCGGAATCGGTCGTGCCTTGATTTCTTCGATTGTCAGACGCCCGCCTCCCGGCAGAATGGGATTGGTGTTCGGCCCTTTGACGCCACCGATGAGATTGGTATTGTGCGAGATCTTTGCCGAGTTCTTGACAATCAGTGTTTGGCCCTCGCGCATGGCCAGCATATGCGGTTCAAACTGGCAGCATGGCTGATCCAGCTCTACAGTCTTGTTCTTGATTTCCTTGAGCTTGGGATGAATGGGAATGTCCTTATCGAATCCTCCCACGTTAATAAGGTAGACGATGCACCAACGGACACCCTTGTTCTTGGGGTTGACCACCAGTTTGTCATCCCACAGCTTGCCGTTCTTTTCACACTCTGCCTGATCTTTGGTGACATTGGCCGGCTCGCGCTTCGGCGCTTCTTTGCCGTACCACACCACCTGTCCTTTGATCGTGCCCCAGCCTTCGGCCTGCGCCACGCCCCCGGCGGCCAGGATCAGTGCGCCGGTCAGGGCCAAGGTCAACATTCGTGTACACAAAAGCTGCATTATTTGCTACCTCCAGCCGCGAGCGCCGCTGGCGAGCGATTGCCCGGCATATCAGCGACGCGCGGCAAATTCATCAAAATGTCACGTACGGCAATGACCTGATCGATGGTTTTGCCGACGAACCGATCTTGATAGCTTAGTGTATCGTTGGGGAAATTTTGTGGCATTGCTGGCTTGTAGCCAAACAAGCGGTCGGGATTGGCGATCCATTCCTTGACCCATTCCGGCCGCAGCCGCTCTGCCGTCAAGGCCAGGTTCGGACCCTGCGGCGAGGCGATGACCACGTTGCCGACATTGTGGCACTGCAAGCACAGGTTGCGATCGGTCAAGAGCTTGTAGGCATCCGTGGCGTAGACACCGGTTTCCTCCCACTCCTTGCGCAGCTGTTCCTTGCCGCGATCGCTCTTCCAGAGCTTGATCTGCTCTTTGAGGGCATCGAGGTCCGCTTGTTTCTGCTTTTTGGCTTCCGCATCCTTGGCTTGCTTAACCGCTTCCTCTGCGGCCGGCAGACTGGCCTCGGCTTCGGCAATGCGCCGCTTGAGCGCATCCTGCCAGATCGGCTCCATTTCTTGGATACGCTCGTCGTATTTCTTTTGTTCCTTGAGCCGTTGGACATACTCAGCCGTGCGCGTCCGCCAGTAAATCTCCTCGCGCTCGGGGACGTTGACATATTCCGAACTGACGCCGGCGCCGGGATTGGTCAGGCGTGAGACGCCGCTGAAATAGTTGACCAACGCGCGGGCGTCCTCCGGACTCATGTTGAATTTGGGCATGCGCAGCATCATCCAGGTGGTGGGCCGTATCGGCGGCGGATTGAGCAGGAAGCCGTACAGCCAATTCGGCTGCACACGCTCGCCTTCGCGGATTAAGGGTGGCGGCACCACGGAACGCACCTTGTCAGCGTCCGGCTCCGTCGGCTTCCGGTACTGAATCATCAGGTCCACGAATGTCCCGCCCCAAGGATCGGCCCGTGCTATCAAGTCATCGAGATTGATCGGGACATTACTGGCGGCGGGCAGATTGCGGATCACGCCGTCTGTGCCCGCGAAGCGTAAGGCGTCCGTGGAGCGCACCACCAACATCGGACGCTCGAAGTCCGCATCGTTCACTTTCGGCTGTGTGCCGAACACGGTCAGGCGATCGGGGACCTTCTGCTCCGCGCCGGCCCAGGCGTTGTGGCCGGGGAAGAAATGATCCTTTTTCAGACTACTTTTATTCGTATTGTAGCTGTCTTCTAGCACTTTTAGCTCTTCCGGCGTCGTCTTGAACTCATAGACGCCGGGCCGAATCTGATGGCAGCCAGCACAGTTGAATTTGTCGAGCACCTGATGCCCCTTGATCTCGGCAAGGCGATCGGGGTTGGGGTGATTCAGATATTTGAGTGGCATCGGCTCGGCGACCAGGCCGAGGATGAAGGTCATGACCGCCTCGCGTGCCTCGGCTTCCTCAAACTCCTGCCGGGCCTGATACGCTTCCTCGCTTTCGCCGTCGCGTTTCTTGGTGCGAGCGAAACGGAACTGCGGCATGCGCAGACGATCTTCCCAGGTCAGCTTGCGGTCGAAATCGAAGCTGCGCGGCTCCATCAGTTTCTGGTGGAGGAAGCCTTCGCGGCGATGCTCCTTGACCGCCTCGGCATAGACCTTCTCATAGGGCGGCTTGCCATCTTTGGTGCGCCAATCGGCGGCAGGCTTCTTCGGATCATTGGGATCGTAACGCAGCGGCACGATGGTGTAGTGATCGCGGACGAAGATGTCGGCGTCCTCGAATGCCAGACGTTCGGGGTCTTTTTTACCCCAGTCGTTCAGGGCCGTGCCGATCGGTTTGGCCGTCTCGAAGCCAGGTACATCATGGCAACCGAAACAACCAAGGCGATTGATGGCCTTGCGGCCGATGTACCATTTCAATTTATCTTCCGTGATCGGGCCTTCCAGCTTGCGCTCGTCAGAGTCGGGTGGCAGATTGTCCAGGCGCTCCTTGGTGATGCCCGGTAGCTCGCCTCCCGTCGCCGGCAGAATCTCATCGACTTCGACGCGGGTGAATCCCGGCGCCTTGCTGAGATAGACGCGGGCCAGGGCGATGAAATCTTCCCGGGTCGGCTTGTCCGGCCCTTTTTCATCCCAGTCGGTGACCTTCTGGCTGAGGAGCCATTCGGCCACATCACCGGCTTCCTCTGGCGTCAGATGCGTGATCGGCATGCGCGTGCGTGGATGATACACAGTCGGGTTGAGCACCCATTGCACAAGCCAGCGCCTTTTCGCCTCTTCCATACCTTTTTCGTCCGCAATCTCCGGCGCGATCTTGGCGGCGATGCGGCTGAGATTCGGACCGAAGTTAGCCTCGCTGGGAGCAGCAGCGATGCCCAGGCCCGGCTTGGCCGTGCCGTCATGGCTGTGGCAGGCCAGGCAGCCCTTCTCGGTGAACAGCCGGCGGCCATTGCTCAAGTGCTTTTCGCGCTCGGCATCCGCTGGCACTTTGGGTAGCTCAACCGCTTTGCCTTCCTCATCGCTGATGCGCTTGGCCAACGGCGTGATCTGTCCCGCGGCGAGAAGATCTTTCGTCGCTCGTTCAAGGGATTCTTTGGCTTGCTCTAACTCCTTCTGTTCGTCGGCGCTCAGTTTCTCGGGATCTTTCTTGGCTTTGAGGTTCACCTCTTTCTTGCGCAGCTCTTGCAAACTTTCTTGCAATTGTTTCTGCAAAGCGGCGAGGCGATTGATCTCGTCGGCCTGTGCCGGCACGGACATCAGAGCCAGATCGGTCAGGCGTCGGCTGGCATCCTGCAGTTCCTTCCATTCGCGCTCCGCTAATGGACCTTTGCCGAGTTGCTGCTGCCGCTTCTCGATAATGTCCTTGAGGGTTTCGCGCGTGGTGTCTTTGCCCTCCAGGTTGGCCTTGCTTTCAGCCAAGAGATAATAAGCGATGCCGGCAATCTCTGTATCGGGAAAACGTTCCTGCTCGGGGGCCGCTTGATGCAGTACTTCGGGGCTGTTGTTGCTTAGGCCATAGAAATGCGGCATCTTGGTGTCCGGGCGGAAGCCGCGCGGCGAGTAAATCCATTTGCGCACCCAATCCTGATTGGTCTTTTCAGCGAGGCGGCGCAGGCTGGGACCAACCTTGCGATAAGTGCCGGGCAGGTTGAGCGGATCAGCCTTGGCCTTGTCCTGTTCGGCTGGCGTCAAGTAAGCCAGGGCCGGCTGCGGCTCCAGACGCAGGTCCGGGCCGACGGCGCGGCCGCTCTTGATGCCGGAAATCTCATGGCAGCCGAAACAGCCATTCTCACGCACCAGCTCATAGCCGCGCAGTAGCTTGGGCGCTTCTTCCTTGCTGCCGTAGCGAATCAGGTCGGTCACTTCGTGATGACATTTCAGGCAACTAGACTCCGTAAATCGGCTGGACAGCATGGGAAAGTCCCAGAAATGACTGTGTGCCCAACCGTATTTTTCGTGCCATTCTTCTTCCTGCTTGGCGTCGGTCGGCGTGTGGGCAGCGTTAACGAAATCGGTGGCGCTGCCCTGCCCCTGATGGCAGATGGTGCAGCCGAATTTTTCCATCGGATGCGGACTGTTGGCATCGACGAACAGATCGAGCCGCGGATGGGCCGCGTACATGGCAATCTGTCCTTTGTCCAATTTCAGCCAGTTCACTTTTTTGGGCAGATCTCCCGGATCAAAACCGAGTTTTTCGCCGGCTTTCACGCGATCTACTAAGATCGCGTGCGCAGTCTCCAGACGCTTTTGCATCCCTTCGGAGCGCTTCACTTCTTCCTTGAGCTTGGCGATCTGCGCTTCCATGCGCTTGATTTCTTCCTCACTCCCTTCCTTGTTTTCCAGATCTTTCTTACGCGCCTCGGCTTGCTCCAATTCTTTCTGCGCTAATTCGGGGGACAGAGTTAGACGCTTCAAGGAATCGTGATCGAAGTTGCCACGATCGATACCGAGATGGCAAGAGATACAGCGATCGTAGCGCGGTACGTCCTTGAAACCGCCGTAATCGATGGTCAGCTCCGGCAGCCACTGCTGTTTGATTTTCGTCGGAGATTCAAAGGCATCGATAATCGGCAGACTGCGAAACCCGTCATTCCACCATTTCCAACGTTTCTGTGCCGTCGTCTTGGCGTAGCGATCGAAGGCGGCCGTGAGTTTTTTCAACTCATCCTCGGCCCGGTTGACCTGCTGTTGCGGCCCATCTAGCGGTTGGGTCACCTCTTTATCGATCTGTTGCTTGATCTGATCCAGTTCGTCTTGCGCCTTTGTGAGCCGGGTCTGAAGGGCGCGCATCTCTTCGTAGAGTCGGTCGGCTTCCTTTTGCAGTTCTTCGCGCCGCTCTGGCCCGGCCTTGCCGAGGTGTTCAACCGCAATGTTGTATAAGCTCGTTTTGGAGTCGAAATCGGCCTTGATGGAGCGATAGGCGAAATCAGCCAGGTCGTGCTTGGCCATCAGCTCGCGTTCGCGGCTGAGGACTTTGTTATGGGCGGCCTCATATTCTTTCTTGGCTTCACTGACCTTGTTGCGCGCCTCGGCCACCTGTTCCTGGCTGGGCAGCGCTGCCAACATCTGATACTCACTCAACGCTTCTTCCACGTCGCGGAACTCGCGCTGAACGTGCTTGAACTGGCGGTCGTAGTCCTGCCAGAACATCCAGAGCGTGCCCAACAGCATCAGGATGCAGGAGACCGCGAAGACAATATCCAATGTCTTCTGATTGCGGTAAGTCTGATCAGTGGCAGCCATGATCGTCCCTCAAAGAGCGAACCACACAGATACAGAGGAAAGAATGAAAACCGAAAGCAAAACAAAAGAATTCATACAAACATAGGATTGCTTTTTGTCCTTCTTGTTTTTCTGCTTCTGTATCTCTGTGCCTTTGTGGTTCATTCTTCTTTTTTTTAAATGTTAAAGAAGATTTCGGGGATGGCGACGATGTATTTCAGGTTGATGGCCCAGCGCAGCACCATTTTAATGGGCAGAGCGGCCATGAACTGCATCAGCGTCACCAGCAGAATAAAACGAACAAAACCCATCCGCAAAAAGAACGATCGCATCACCGTGCGAGCCAGCAGCGGCGGCAAGGCGAATAAGTACAAGAACACGAGCAGGATGCCAGGCAGTTCGCGAATGATCGGTCCAAAGAAATCGCCAAAGCGGACCTTAAAATCTTCCAGCGGCATGTGGCACAGGTTCAGCCAGAACAACTGCGACAGGTTGACGTTGTTCAAAGGCAATACCTTATGCGGATCCCAATACTCGAATGGTCCAAAGAAATTCCAGTTCGGCCCGCGCAGGAAGGTACCCAAGACGATCAGCGTCACCCACAAGACCACGAAGCCGAACATGAAAATCGACACAGCAAATTTGCGCTCGGCAAAGGAAAAATAACCGTTGCCCTGGCGGTTGAAATCAATGTAGGGGATGGCGATAAGGCCAATGATAATCATGGTCGGCAGTACCACGCCGGCCATCCACGGATCGTAGTAGACCAGCATCTCTTGCAGGCCAAGGAAGTACCACGGCGCTTTGGAAGGATTGGGCGCCTTGGCGCTGGTGGCCGGCTGTTCCAGGGGCGCCTTGAGCAACACCGCCCAGATAATCAGGATGAAAGTAGCGATAATCATGGCGATCAACTCGGTGTACACCAGGTCGGGCCAGACCAGCACTTTCTCGTCTTCAAGTTTTTCCAGCACCGGCTCGCCGCGGGCAATGCGTTCATCGTTCTGCACGGCGCGATAGAGAGCGGCCCAGGTGAAGAAGCCAACTGAGTAGATCAACATGGGAATGGGCACATTGTCCGGCTTGAGGATGATCTTCTGAAACTCATCGTCCGTCATGGCCCAGCCGGCCGCAAGCAGGCTCAGCTGAAGGATGGTCCAGGCAATATTTGGCCGCACAAAGAAACGGCGGAAGTACAAGAGGAGAACGAAGCCGACGATGGACAACGTAACGTAGAGGATCGGCCCCATTTGCCCGCCGTAAAGTCCCATGAACCAGGTAGTGAAGTCGCGGACGCCGCGCGACAGGACTGGACCAGAATGAGACAGGTACAAGAAAGCATGGACGAGGAAAACGCCACTGACAATGGCCCAGAGCACGGTAAATATCTTCTCGTTCCCACGCTGTGCATGGGAACGACGGCCCGCGTAGTACCACCAGACTGCGAAGCCGAGGTTGAGCACGGCCACGAGCAGGTAATAGACGCCCAGCGCGTTTTGCAAGCCTTTCTCGAGCGGATGCTCCATAGTGTGTTCGCCCCGAATAACTTAAATTGGTGAGCAGGATCGCGTCAGCGCCCCGAGTGAAGCACTCAGGGCATTGATGTGTCCCCCTCGCCGGGATGATTACAGTGGTCCACTAATGCCGCCGTCCTTGCGCACGCGCCAGAAGTGGACGGCGATGAGGACAGCGACGGCCAGTGGGATGGCCACGCAGTGCAGCACGTAAAAACGCAGCAGCGTCTCGCCACTGACGAAGCGTCCGCCCAGCAGAATGAACCGCGCATCCGAGCCGGAGTGGATAAGCGAGACGTCCCCCACTTTCAAGAACGTGGCTCCCGGCCCTTCGTAGCCGAGAAACGGTGTGGCCCGGGCCATGTTGCTGCCCACGGTGATGGCCCAGATGGCCAACTGGTCCCACGGCAACAGATAGCCAGTAAAACTCAATAACAGCGTCAACACCAGCAAGATGACACCAACCCCCCAATTGAATTCGCGCGGCGGTTTATAACTGCCGGTCAAAAAGACGCGGTACATGTGCAGCCAAATGGTGATGACCATGGCGTGCGCCCCCCAACGGTGCAGCTCGCGGAGGATGCCGAGTGTGGCCACATCGCGCAGGATGAGGATATCGTTGTAGGCATGTTCCAGCGTCGGCCGATAGTAAAACATCAGCAGCACGCCGGTGACGGTCAACTCCAGGAACATGAAAAACGTCAAACCGCCCATGCACCAGGTATAGCTCAGGTCGATGCCGCTTTTGCGGATCGATACCGGATGTAGATGCAAAAAGACGTTGGTGAGCATGACCACCACGCGATTGCGGCGATCGCGCGGTGCGGGATGGCGAAAGATGCTCTTCCAGACCTGACTATTGCGGATGAAATCGCCGACGGACATTCGTGGATTCCTTTTTCACGAGCCGGAAGCATAAGCGACGGGTCCAAATATCCGTCACGCGTGCTTCCGGCTCGTAAGACTATACCTTGATAAAGGATTCGGGATTGCTCCATTCGCCGCGTTCTTGCTGGAACTTCTTGCTCATATCGACGACGATTTGGCCGTCATCGCCAATGCTGATGCCCCAGCGCTCCAGCGGTCGAGGGGCCGGACCTTCAAAGTTGATGCCGCTGATGTAAAAGCCGCTACCGTGGCAGGGGCATTTGAATTTCTGTTCGCGTTCCAGCCAGTTGGGCGTGCAGCCCAGGTGCGTGCAGGTAGTGCTCAGGGCGTAGATGATGTCGCCAAACTTCTCGTCCTTGTTGCGGACGATCCAGGCATGCTGGTCCTTGTAGCGCTCGACGACCTTGCCGTCTTCATACTGATCGGGGAAGCCAACCTTGATCTTGCTGGGCGGCTCGGCCAGCACATTGGGGAACAGAAAGCGAACGGTGCCGAGCGTCATCAGGCCCAGCGACGCGGTCATGGTTGTCCAGGCCCAACCGATCCAGGTGCCGAACATGGCATAGAGGAAACCCCGCCGGCCGGGCTTGCTCGCAGCCGCTGGCTTGACCGCTGGCTTGGCTGGCGCGGCGGCTGCGGCTGGTTTCGCCGCCGTCGGAGGAGGGACAGCGGTTGCAGGCTTATCGGCAGGAGGCGGGCTAGTGCCGGGGATGTTGGTATTAGGGTCTGACATGACGAATGCAACGCTCCATATCGGAAACCACCAGGGGAGAAGCCGTTTGGCCGAACCACCGGGGAACGTTGTAGTCCTGGGGCGAACGGTGTCAACTTTTTTCAGGGTGTACAATCTTGGCACGGCGGAGAGCAGCAAACGGGGTGCCGGCGTTTCCGCAACGAAAAGACGGGAAAAAACAGACGCGTCACCGCCGAACATTCCCGTTCGCGGCAATCCGGGCCGTGTTTCTTCTCGGAAATGAGAAGATGGCAATTCTGCTTTCTCGCTTCCTTACCAGTGGTTTCCAAAATCCCTGAGCGGAGGACATAAGCCCCGGAGCAAAAATCTCAAGGGGCTTACGTCTCTCGCTCCGATTGGAAATTACTGTTACGGTCGTGGTTCGGATTTATCTGCTAACCTCGCACGAACCGCCGCTTCGCCGACGGGCTGGATCAATCCTTTCTCGGTAATGATGCCGGCGATGAGATGATGCGGTGTCACGTCGAATGCCGGGTTGTAGACAGCGATGCCGTCGGGCGCGGTCTGCCGGCCAAAGCTGTGCGTGATCTCGCGCGGATCACGCTGTTCGATGGGGATGCCGTCGCCGTTGGGCAGGCTCAGATCGAACGTGCTGGACGGAGCAGCGACATAGAAAGGAATGCCATGAGCGCGGGCAAGCAGGGCGACGCCGTAGGTGCCGATTTTGTTAGCTGTGTCGCCGTTGGCGGCGATGCGGTCGGCGCCGACGATCACCAGCTGTACACGGCCTTCCTTCATGACCTGGCCGGCCATGCTATCGCAGATGAGTGTCACGGGGATGCCGGCTTGATGTAGCTCCCAGGCAGTCAGGCGTGCGCCCTGGAGCAAGGGCCGCGTTTCATCGGCGTAGACGTGGAAGCGCCGGCCTTGCTCGGCAGCGGTGAACATCACGGCCAGCGCAGTGCCGTACTCCGCCGTCGCCAAGCCGCCGGCGTTGCAGTGCGTCAGCACGCCTTGCCCCTCGCCGATCAGATGCGCCCCCGCTGCGCCGATGGCCCGGCACATGCGACGGTCCTCCTCTTGGATGGCCCGCGCCTCCGCCAGCAGCTGCTGCGTCCATTCGCGCGGTGTTCCCGTCCGGCATTCGCGTTCGAAACAGCGCTCCATGCGTTCCAGCGCCCAGAACAGGTTCACCGCCGTTGGCCGACTGGTGCGCAGATACGCCGTCACTTGACGCAGGCGCTCGCCGTAGCGCGCCGCCTCTTGGCAATTCTGCACGCCAAGCACAACACCCAGTGCTGCCGCCACGCCGATGGCCGGAGCGCCGCGCACACGCAACGAACGGATCGCTTCCCATACGTCCTCAACAGAGCGGCAGTCACGGTAGGTCAGTATCGCTGGCAGCTGCGTCTGATCGAGCAGGCGTAAGAAGCCATCTGTATCGCCAATCCATTCAAGCGTGCGAGGTACAGGCATAGGAAACGCCATTTTCTACTAGCGAAGCTCTCTGCCCTACGATACGTTAGAATGTTATAGGGGAAAGCAGGTGCTTCTTGGAAGCTCGAAGGGGAACACCAATGACCGCAGCGATTCGTCCGATGATTCCGTTAGCTTTCTGTGTTACGATTTCGGCTATATTCGCTGGTCCCGCACTGGCCCAAGAAGGCAATCCGCTGCCCGAAGTGCGTGAACGCCTGAAAATTGAGGCCCAGCGCATCGAGAAGGAAGTGCAAGAGGGCCGCAGGAAAGCCTATCGCCTGCTCCGCAACGATCCGGAAGAAGCGCACAACGTTTTGAAGGGTCTGATTGATACGCTTCGCAAAGATACTTCCCTGGCGGAGGAACGTCGCACGTCTCTGTTGGCGGTGGTGCAGCGCGATCTGAACAATGTTCACGCCTTGGCCAGTGTGCGGCGGCCCCCCCCACAGGCGAGCGGGGTTGCATCTGTGCCCCGCGATCCTCGGAGCACGGACGCAACCTCGCTTGCTCGCATCCCCGACCCGCGCGTCAGTGAAGGCGCCAAGTCTACCTACGACGCCGCTGCCCAGCGCATTCAGCAGATGAACCGCCGTGTCGCCGAGGCGCGTGATTTCCGTGACAGACGCGGTGATCGAACGACGAATGCCTTGGCCGGCGTGGACAGGGCCTCCGTCCCGCCCAGGTCCGATTACGACCTTCCTGATGATTGGCTGGAGAAATCCAAACGCCGCTCACCAGCCCTCAAGATGACCGAAAAGGAAAGGGCCATTCTCGAAGCGCTCAAGAAGCCGGTCAAGGTGGACTACAACATGGAGACCCTTCAGAGCGTCATCGATCACCTATCCAGACAGATGGGACAGGACATTCTCCTGGACAAGCAAGCCCTGGAGGAAGCCAATGTCACTTATGACACGCCGATCACGCTACGCTTCAACAAACCTGTCAGCGCCCGCACTGCCCTCAAGCGCGTGCTGGCCGATGTCGGCATGACTTACGTGATTCGCAACGAAACCATCGAAGTGACGACCTTGGCCCGCGCCAAGGAGCTGATGACGGTTCGCACCTACTACATCGGCGACTTGATGGGTGTGGTCAGTCCCTTGCTGCCGGCCATCGCCAACGATTTCCAGATGATCCAGGCCGTCGGTATTATCCTCAACGAGATTCAGAATATCGAACCGGAAAGCTGGGAAGGGAAGGGCGGAGCCGGTACCGTCACGTTCGATCCGGTGCGCATGGCAATCGTTGTCAAGCAGAGCGCCGAGATCCACTATATGCTCAACGGATTGCGATGACGAATCGGAAGCATCCGCGACGGAAGAAAAGTCCGTCGCGGATGCTTCCGATTCATTAAGGATATTAGATATTTATCACGGTCCCGGTGCTGGAGCCGGAGCCGGAGCCGGAGCCGGAGC
>JAJPHU010000238.1 GCA_021325115.1 Planctomycetota bacterium
CGCTGGCGGTGCAGCTTCAAGCCCTGATGGATGTACGTTAGCGCCTTGTCATGATGTTTTTGTCGCTCATTCTCTTTGTCTTGTGTCGGGCCGGGAGCGAGGAGAACGGCCTGCGCTTCCAAGCGTTCGAGATCAGCGGCAGCCAACAAGGTACCCACCGACTCCGGCGCTCGTTGCAACGCTGCCTCGACATCGCTTGCCGCTTCCTTGAGTGTCACTTGCTCGCTCGATTTACCGCTTTCGGGAGCACTCTGGAATGTGACGAGACCGAAATCGCGGCGATAGTGCCAGCGCGTCAGGTGGGCCTCGGCAGAACGAGGATTATTTTTCACCAACTCATCGATCACCTGGTTCGCCTCATGCTGATTCGCTTTGATTCGGCTGGGTTCGAGGCGGTTCTGCTTGCGCAAAAGCAGAGCGAGATAGAGATAATTATCCTCGATTTGTGGTGCGTACTGCTTGGCCAGGCGATAGCAGCGCAGCGCCTTGTCGAGCTGGTTCTCGGCTTGCAGCAGTTGTCCGGCATAGCCGACCGTTTCGCCCCATTCGGTCCGCTCCTTACTCCCTCCACTTTGGGGGGGAACTGCATCGACTCCGGGCGGGTTGTTGAGAAAATCGCGTGTCAGCAGTTTCTCCAGATGGTTGCGGGCCATCTTGTACTGACGCACTTCCAGGGCAGTCTTGATCAAGCGTCGCCGCAGCTGGGGCTGATCATCGCCTTGGGCCAGTACCTCGTCAAGCAGCCGCACCGCTTTGCTTCGTTCGCGCGGTGCGTCCGCAAATTCCTCGCTGGTCCACAGCTGGGCCAGTTGGGCCTTGGCTTCGAGGTCCTTGGGATTGAATTCCAGATAGCGCTGCAAATAGCGGGCTTGCCGGCGCACCTCTCCCCGCTCTTCGGCGCGATGCGCCTGCCAAAGCAAGGAGCCAGCGATACGGCCGTATTGAAAATGGTGGATGCCGAAGACGGCGCTGGTGGCTAACAACGAGCCGAGCAAAAGTCCCAAAAGGAGCCGGGTGTTGATTTTACGCATGTGCGGTCATTCCATTGATTAAGGAGTGCCGGATGCTCCGCATCCGAAAAGGCAAGCGAACATAGGAAGGTTTGCCAGCCCGCAGTGCCAGTGAGGGCATTTCTTGCTGGCGCTGCGGGCTGGTAGGGAAATACTTCTAGACCAGCATCGTGGCCAGGGAGCGGCGGCGCTTCCGCCACGACGCCAGACCGGCGAAACCCAGCCCCAAACACGACAGGACCAGAGTAGACGGCTCAGGCGTGCTGCTAGGAGAGCCGCCGCCGCCGTTGTCGCCGCCAGCTGGCGTCACCTGCACATAAGCGGCGATGCTGCCGGCATTGCTGGCCGTCGGCGGTCCCGGCGGCGTGTAGCCGACCAGGCTGACCTTGTAGGTGTCACCGTTGGGCGCCGTCCAGGTGTAACTGGTCTGGCCAGTGAACGTGTTGGTGACGTTGGCATTTGTCGCCGAGAACGTACCGCCCAGCTGACCGGTGAACGTCATGGTCGTGCTGGCCCCGGAAGCCGTGTCCGTCAGCTGCAGGCCGACAGACCAATGTCCTCCACTGCTGGTGAACGAATCGGGGCTGCTGGATGGCGCTGTGCTGGAAACTTTCAAGTTGGTGACAACTATGTCGGAGCTGTTGGTAGCGCTTTTAGTCGGTTCGTTGGTAAACGAAACCGAGCCGCTACCACTGTCGGAGGGGACAAACGACTGAGCGGGCGTAAAATTGTAAGTCCAACCGACATCGGGAGACGTCGAGGGACTGGCCCATGCCGGCGTGCCTGCCAGACACAAGAGACCGGCCGCCAAGGCGATCGCAAGAAGGGAACGTTTCATGTTTTGTGGGTCCTTTCTATCCGTAGTCTCGACCACACCAATACAAGAAGGGCGAACGATCTCGAACATCCATTCTAGAGGTCGTCTCAAAGTAAACATCAGGAATTCCGAACCTAACACCTCCTGGACATAAGGGTCAAGAGCAAGACCGGAACACCGGGTACCGGCCTCCTCAATTTCGCGAGCTTACTGTAAGCATACTGCGTTATCGTGTCAAGCAGAAGGTTGGATCGAGGATCGGCGTGACAAGAAGGGGAAAATGGGGCGTTTTCCCTCGTTCTCAAGCTCTGCTTGGGAACGAGGGGGTGAGCAAGGCATGCCAGCAGGAAGCCTGCCCTATTTTTTGCTTGGGGCGATCCAGCGGTTGCCCCAGCCCGTGTAGAGTTTGTTGAGCAATTCCTTCCATTGACCGCTGGAACGAGTAGGGAACGGCTGCGGGGGAAGCGCTCCCACCGTGTCGAAAAGGATCTCGAACTGGCTGTCCGGCTTTACCCGGCCGAGGCGCATCGGCCGCCAGGTGTATTGTGTGTCTCCATCGATCAGTACATTGCCTTCGGGGGTCTCGAACCATCCTCCCTTGAGGACAGATTCGCGGACGGCGTGTGGCTCAATGCTGCCGGCTGCCTGCACCGCCCGCGCCCATAAGTGGATACTGAAATAAACCGTCTCCATTGGATCGGAAACCCCGCGCCGCTCGCCGAATTGCTTCTGGAACTTACGGACGAAGGCGCGATTCGCCGGGCGGTCGATGCTCTGGAAATAGCTCCAGGCGGCATAATGCCCGATTCCCGCCTCGCCGATGCTAGGCAAATCGTTCTCATTCAGGCTGAAGGACAATACCGGTGTTGTCTCGGCGCGGAAACCGGCCTCAGCAAAGTCGCGGAAAAAAGCGACATTCGTGTCGCCATTGATGGTGTTGATAATCAGGTCGGGCTTCTTTTCCTGGATCGACCGAATTATTTCTTTAACATCCGGACTGCCGAGAGGAATGTACTTCTCGTCGAGGATCCTGACTTCGGGAAATCGGCTCTTCACGTAATCGCGGAGGATTTCATTGGCGGCGTGGGGAAAAATATAATCGGAACCGACCAGAAGGAGCCGGCGTTTGCCTTGCCTGTCGAGCATGTAATCGAGGGCCGGAAACATCTGCTGGTTGGGAGCCGCTCCCAGGTAGATGATATTCGGCGATTTTTCCAGCCCTTCAAATTGCATGGGATAGAAGAGCAAATGGTCGTGCTTTTCGACAATTTCCTTAACAGCCTTGCGATTGGCGGAGGCGCGGGTGCCGAAAAGAGCACAAACGCGATCTTCGGTGATGAGTTTCTCCGCCGCCTCCGCGAACATACTGTATCTTGAGGCGCCGTCTTTATGGATAGCGACGATGGTTCGGCCGAGAAGGCCACCTTGTTGATTCAATTCATCGATGGCCAGTTGGGCGGCATCGTGCGCAGCCGAACCGCCACTCATCATTGGCCCTTGCAGTGAAAATAAGATACCGACTTTGATCGGTTCCATGGCGGCGTTCTCCGCTTCTGCGGATAAGGGGCGAGGAAGGCCACTGCGCCACCACCACAGCCCACCGCTCACAAATAGCAGACCGAACAGGCCACTCGCCAGCAACCAACGCCGCCGGTTCCATGACGAGCTGGAAGCGTAAGCGACGGACGTTTTGCTGTCGTTTCTGCTTCTGGCTCGTCGCTGTTCACCCTCTCCGACGGGCGTAATCGGCGTCTCGATTTTCTCCAGGGCACGCAGCGTCTCGGCGACCCCTCGCGCGGTCTGCGGCCGCTTCGCCGGATCGCGGGCCAGAAGCTGATGGATCAGCCGGCGCAGCTCCGCTGGCACATCAGGGGCCAATTCTTCTATGGGACGCGGTTCGGCCACCGCCAAGGCCGTCAGCTGTGCCAGCGTATCAGTGCCATCAAACGGCAGGACGCCGGTCGCCATGCGATAGAGAACGATGCCTAGACTGAATAAGTCACAGCGGTGATCGAGTGGTTGGCCGCGTGCCTGCTCCGGCGCCAGATATTGCGGTGTGCCGACGATCAATCCCGTGGCGGTCAGACGGCGGGCATCGTTGATCGGCCGGGCCAGACCGAAATCGAGGATTTTAACACGATAAATATGCTCGAAGGACAAGCGCGTGCGCTGGGCATCTCCCTGTTCCGGCAGCGCCTCCAGCCAAAGGTTGGCCGGTTTGATATCGCGATGGATCAGGCCGCGATCATGGGCGACACTCAACCCCAGAGCAATCTCCCGGCCAATACGCAGGATTTCGAGAGTCGGCAGCCGGCCGTCGCGCTGAAGACGCTGTTCCAGCGATTCGCCGTACAGGAATTTCATGGCCAGGAACGGAGTGTCCTTTTCCACACCAACTTGATAAATGGTGACGATGTAATCGTCCGGCAAGGCGGCGGCGGTCCGCGCTTCGAGCAGAAAACGTTCGCGGAACGATTGGTTGGCCGCCAGGTCTGGCTTAAGCACCTTCAAAGCGACCCGGCGATGCAAAGATGTATCGAAGGCGTCGAAGACATAGCCCATGCCGCCTTCGCCGAGCACACCGGTAACGCGATAATGGGCCAGCCAGCCTAACTCACCCTCTCCCTGGGGTGGAGATAAAAAAGGAAACATGCGTGGTTCCTGAAGGGAGGGCGAATGCTGCGCCGGCTGCCGTTGCCCGCCAGGCCTTTCCACGGTAACTTCCGAGGACCAGGCAAACGCAGAAGAAGCGGGGAGAGGCACAGCGGGGCCGTGGCTGGTGTCGCCAGCGGGCTGAAGAAGCGGCGGCGTTTGGTTGGCGATGGTTTCCGTTTGGAGATTTTGCCAGATCTGACGGCAGGCAGGGCACGTGCGGAGATGCTCGCGCAGCGGTGCCGCTTCTACTTCCGGCAGGTCCGGCTGGAGCAAGCGGCGCAGGTTGCTCAAAGGCGGGCAAGGCGTCTCGGTTGGTGTCGGCTTCATTACGGATACCCATACTGAAAGATGTCGACTAACGACGCTGCGCAGAAGCGGCATTCCGCGCAACGTTTCTGCACAGCCGAGCGAACCTATATTTAGCGTCGACGTTTGCACAAAGGGCGATCGAAGATTTCGTGCAGCACAAACGCCGTTGCGGCCGTTTGCGGGTTACTCAATAGCGAACGCACCTGTTGGGCAATCGGCGAGGGGCGCATAACAGGGGTTGATGGAAGCGATACCTCATGGGAGATCGGTGTTGTCGCGACAGGCTCGACAGTCGGCGTCGGCAGAGTGACGTTGACTCCCTCCTTGACAATCATCGGCGGAGCCGGAGGCGGTGTCGCGCGGGGTGGCGGCGGGCGTTCGCGTAGAGGCGGACGCGCTGGCGGGACACGGCTCGGCGGCAGAGCTTTGCGGCGTTCTTCCGGCGTACGGCGCCGGCGGGCTTCCTCCAGGAAGCGATCCAGGTCTGTCATCAGGCGCCGTCCCGGCGTACGGCCGGAGACGTTGCCGCGGCGGCCGACACCCTTCTTGATCTTTTCCTCCTCACTCTTGAAGAGTGTGCCGATGATCCACACGCCCAGGGCGATCAGCGGGATAATAAGTATTTCCCAGCGCATAAGAACCCCCTGTGATTCCGTCGCTAATAATTTGCAGCTTGTTAAGCGAGATTGCGGTCGCTGCGGTCATTGGTGCCGGCGCCGCTGATGGCGCTGCGCATCTGCGTGTCGGCTTGCAGATTTTTCAGATTGTAATAATCCATAACACCTAAATGGCCGTCGCGGAACGCCTGAGCAATGGCGCGCGGCACTTCGGCCTCGGCCAGAACCACCTGCGCCCGGTTCTCTTCGACCTTGGCCCGCATCTCCTGTTCCAGCGCCACCGCCAAGGCTCGGCGTTTCTCAGCATTGGCCTGGGCCACGCGCAGGTCTGCCGCTGCCTGATCGGCTTGCAGGTTGGCGCCGATGTTCTGCCCCACGTCGATCTCGGCCACATCAATCGAGACGATCTCGAAAGCAGTCTGCGAATCGAGCGAATTGCGCAGCACGGCCTGCGAAATCAAGTTGGGATTGGCCAGCACGTCCGTATGATGTTCGGCACTGCCGATGGCCTTGACGATGCCTTCGCCGACGCGGGCAATGATGGTTTCCTCGGTGGCGCCGCCGACGAGACGATCGAGCTTGGTCCGCACTGTCACCCGGGCGCGGGCCTTGAGCTGAATGCCGTTCTTGCACACGCCATCGAGAGTGGCTCGACCCTTGCTCGGATCGGGGCAGTCAATGACCTTGGGATCGACGCTGCGTTTGACGGCTTCGTAGATGTCGCGGCCGGCCAAGTCGATAGCGGCAGCGACGCGCCAGGGCAAATCCATACCGGCTTTGTGGGCGGCGATGACAGCTCCGGCCACACGCTGCACATTGCCACGCGACAGGTAGTGTGCCTCCATTTCCTGCGTTGAGACTTTGACGCCCGCTTGCACCAGAGCGATCTTCTGGCGGACAATCATGGCATAGTCCACCTTACACAACTTCATGCGGACCATGTCCACAATGCCGATCTTGGCCCCGGTCAGAAAACTCTGAATCCATAGCTGCACAAAGTTGAAAAAGACGAACAACACAATCAAACAGCCCATAGCAACCACAAGCAGGACGACCAGCAACAAGGGATGCTCGGCTACAAAACCAGGGTTCTGCTGAGCCTGAATTTGGGCGAACAACAGGGCATTCATGGGTATCTCCCTTTTTTGGTAATTCGGTATTCGGTAAAGATACACATGTTCCTGTTTACCGAATATCAAAACCTTAGTTAAATATAGCTGTTTCCAGATCGCCGAGATCCGGTTTATCAACCGGCCGCACTACCACTTTGCCGGCTCGCACGTCGATGCAGCGGACCAATTGACCGGCCTCGACCATCATGCCCTCGGTGATGGTATCCACGCGGCGGCCGTCGAAATCGACCATTCCGGCCGGCCGCAGTGCGGACAAGGTCCGACCGATGCGTCCTTTCAGATGTTCCAATTCCTGATTGACCGGTAATGCTGCAACTGTCGCATCTTCCGGCTGTTCGGTCAAGAAAAAATTCCGTCCCAGCGACGTCCGCGGCCAGAAATACAAGAATAAGCGAATCAGTAGCGGCAGAACAACGAAGACAACAAGGGCCGTAATGCCGCCGACAGAAACGCCGCCGCCCAGAAACGTCAAAATCACGCCGATGACGATGGCCCCCAACGACAGCATGGCCAGGATGCCGCTCATCAAAAACAAATCGGCAATCAAGAGCAAAAAGCCTGCTCCGATCAGGAGAAAGCCCAGGATCAGCATATTAGCATTGGTAGGATCCATGCAACTTTCTCACACTTCTTTGACGACGATGCGATTGCCCTCGATCTCAATGACCTGGACACGCGTGCCGGGCTGGACGTAGCTGCCCTCGGCAACGACATCGACAAAATCGTCGCCGAACTGTACCTTGCCGGCCGGCCGCAGCGGTGTCGCCGTCACGCCGATGGCGCCTAACAACGCCGCCATTTCCGGGTGAATCAACTCGGCTGGCTCCTCGCCGAATTCGCCGGACTCTTCCTGAGGCTTGAGCATCAGACGATTGGCATAGGGGATATGTGGCAAATAGCGGGCCAGCAGGAAGGCCGACACAATGGCGGCGACGATGCCAAGAGTGAACGGACCCAATGCTTGCCCATAGCCAATCCACTCCTCGTTGCTGCGCGGCCAATGACCGTAGGCGACGAGGCCGATGCTGCCCAGTACCAGGATGATGCCGCTGATGCCGGTGATGCCGAAGCCAGGAATCACGAAGATCTCCAGGCCAATCAAGATCAAACCCAGAAGAAACAACAAAAACGCCAGCCAAACAATCTGCCCGCTCACCTGTGAATGCGACCAGAAAAACAGCAGGAAGCAAATCGCTGAGATAATACCAGGCAGGCCGACGCCGGGCATTTTCAATTCCAGAATCAAGCACGTGATGCCAAGCATGACCAGCACCACGCTCGTCCATGGATCACGGAGAAAATCGATGAGTCCATCCAGCCAATCCGAGTCGGCAGTGCGGACCTCGTTGCGGCTGACGCCCTCCAGTTCGCACAATTCATCGAAGTTGTTGACCACCTCGCGGGCCAGGCCAAGCTCGCGAGCCTGCTCCGCCGTCAATGTAAGATATTGATGCTCTTTTTTAATGATGCCGATGCTTTGCCAGCGCTGCTCGCCCTGCTGGTCTGCCTCCAACTCGGCCTTGCTGATATATTGGCGAGCGCTTTCCTCCTTGGTGCTTTTCACGGCGTAGATACGCAAGTCGCGGTCGAGCATTCCCTGGGCGAGGATGCGCGGATAGTGTTTTTTCTCGGCGATGTCGGCGAGGCTGCTGCGCATTGCCGCTTCCTGCGTCGGATGATTGGGAACGTAGCGCTCGAAGCCGCCCAGGACGGCCCCTTCCTGGATCAGTTGGCCGTTCTGCTTGATCTCGCGTTGCATGATGATCTTATTGCAGGCCAAAGCGAGGAAAGTAGCGGTATCATGGGCCTGGCCGGTGACGTAGGCGATCGTCTCCACCGGCTCGCGACGGTTGTCATTTAATTCGCTGAGGAAGACGGCCAGCTCGTATGCTGCTTCGCTTTCGCCGCCGCCGCAGGCTAATTCCAGAATCAGCACATTCGCTTTTTCGCCCAACGCTTGGCGGACCCGGCGTTGGACGCGCTCTTTCATCTCACCGTTGATCGACCCTTTGAGAACGATGCGCCAGGCAGCCAGGCGATCCAGCGCCGGATACAGACTGGCTCGCGGCAGCCGATAGCGTGCTAGCGCATCCTCGATGTTGTTACAGGGCATTGGCTGGCACAGACCGAGTTTGCTGGCCTGCGCGAACGAATACAGGGCCGTCTCGCCGCGGCTGAGTCCGGAGATCGGTTCGCCGCCTTGGGCCAGCTTCTCGTGGGCATCGTGGTACTTGCCGTCGCGGCCTTTAACGACCTCGATCTCGGCATCGTACATCTTGCGGACGAGGACCACAGGATAGCGTTTATTGGCAAGATCGTCGTAGGCCAGGCGATCAAGACGTTCGAGCGGATGCGAAGCATCGGCGGCCTTGCCAAGATGGGCCGGCGGCTGTTGCGACATGAGGATCTCGGAGCAAGCCAGCACTGGCAGGACAGCGTGCCGCGTCACACTGCCATGTACGAAAGCGATCACCTGGATGCCCTGTTTCTTTTGCAGATCGCGCAGATAGCGGGCCAGGCTCTGGCAAGCACCCGGATCCTCGCTGGCGTTGTCACGGTTGTCCGGATTGAAGTCGCAGATAAGGTAGAAATTGCCGACACCCCTGGGATCGCGGTTGCGCTCATCCTCATAACGGCGCCATGGGCCGTAGAGAGCGCTGCGCAGCCGGCTCGTTGCTTCGGTGGTGATGGTTGCAGGGATGGGCGCAACCAGGCCGGCGTTACGGCGCTCTTGGGCCAGCAACGCGCCAGACAGCAACAGAACAAGGCAACAAGCAATCCACCGGCCCGCCACACCAGCGAGGATTGCCCTTGCCGACATAGCGGATGGGTGAATAACATTCTGCACTCGCTTGTTGGCCGTCATGCCGGCACCTCGCCATGGACAGTCAAGTTGCGGAACCGCGTGAAGAGAGGGCGATCGCTTCCCGAACCTGCCTTGTGATTATAGATGCGGATGCGAAGGGGTGTCAAACGACTGCCCTCGTGGGTGATGATCTCTCCGTTAGGTGATTCGTTGGCCGAGTTGATTTATCGTTTCGCGCGAAACGATAAGCCGCGCATCTCTACAATAGCATTGAATTGACTCGTTTTTCGCCTGAACTTGAGAAAAAACGCCCCGGGAGTATATCGATGCCGTCGCGGATCGAAGATTACGCATTGATAGGCGATTGTGAAACAGCGGGCTTGGTGGCCAAAGATGGCTCGCTGGATTGGCTGTGTCTGCCGCGTTTCGATTCCGGTGCTTGTTTCGCCGCTCTCTTGGGCACACCGGAGCACGGCCGCTGGCAAATCGCTCCAGTCGGAGAAGTCCGCAAAGTCTCGCGGCGTTATCGGGAAGGCACTATCATCCTCGAAACCACGTTCGAAACAGCCGAGGGGGCCGTCACGCTCATCGACGGTATGGCCGTCCGCGCCGAGCATCCCGTACTGATCCGCTGCGTACGTGGCGAGCGCGGCCAAGTGCCCATGCGGCTGCATTTGGTCATTCGTTTCGATTACGGCTCGATTGTCCCCTGGGTGACGCGGCTAGAAGAAGGGGGCATCAAGGCCATCGCCGGTCCCGATACCCTGTTCCTGCGCACCCAGGTTCCCCTCTATGGCGAGAACCATAGCACGGCGGCAGAGTTCACCGTCTCGGAGGGGCAAGAAGTGCCGTTTTGGCTCTCCTGGCACGCTTCCCATGAACGTTGGCTGCCCCCTATTATCGATCCTATGAAGCTGCTCCGTAAGACGGAAAATTCCTGGCGCAAGTGGTCGAAAGGCTGCGACTGCAGCGGGCCGTGGGAGGGGCCGATGCTCCGCTCGCTCTTGACGCTCCGGGCGCTGACCTATGCGCCGACCGGCGGTATCGTGGCGGCGCCGACCACCTCGCTGCCCGAACAGTTGGGCGGCGTCCGCAATTGGGATTACCGTCTGTGCTGGATCCGCGACGCCACCTTCACGTTGTACGCTCTGATGGCGGCTGGTTACAAGGAGGAAGCCCGTGCCTGGCGCGAATGGCTGTTGCGGGCAGCGGCCGGCAGTCCGGACAAGCTGCAAATCATGTACGGCCTGGCCGGCGAGCGTCGCCTCAGGGAATGGGAAGTGGAGTGGCTGCCTGGTTATGAGGGATCGCGTCCCGTGCGTGTCGGCAACAATGCTTATCAGCAATTCCAGCTCGATGTGTATGGTGAAATGATCGACGCCATGTATCTATCGCGACGCATCGGTCTGGAGCCGGAGCAAGCCGCCTGGAACCTGGAACGGGCTGTCGTCTGCGTTCTGGAAACGATCTGGCAGCAACCCGATGAAGGCATTTGGGAAGTACGCGGGCCGCGCCGCCATTTCACGCACTCCAAAGTCATGGCCTGGGTCGCCTTCGACCGGGCCGTTAAGATGGTGGAAAAGTTTGGCGTGGAAGGTCCCGTTGAGCGCTGGCGTAAAATCCGCGACGCCATCCATCAGGAAGTGTGCGAAAAAGGATTCGACCGCAACAAGAATTCCTTCGTACAGTATTACGGCTCGACGGAGCCAGACGCCAGTCTGCTGATGATTCCGCTGGTCGGCTTCTTGCCCGCTAACGACCCGCGCGTGGCTGGCACCGTCGCTTGCATCGAACGCGAGCTACTGCACGATGGTTTCGTCCGGCGTTACCAGACGCACTCGGAAGTCGATGGCCTGCCGCCGGGCGAAGGGGTATTTCTGCCCTGCACCTTCTGGCTGGCGGATAATTACGTGCTACTCGGACGGCGTCAGGAGGCCGAGCAGCTCTTCGAGCGCTTGCTGAGTTTGTGCAATGATGTGGGGCTGATTTCCGAAGAGTATGATCCCACGACGCGGCGGCTGGTCGGCAATTTCCCGCAAGCGTTCACGCACGTCGGCCTTATCAACACCGCTGTGAACCTGCGACGGCAGGTCGGCCATCCCGCCGAGCATCGCATCGCGTGAGGAGTGGTTCGAGCCAAGGCAGTCTCTTGAATACCGGAATGCCCTACCGTATCCTAAAAATGAGGTTGGTACTTCCAGGGTACAAAAATACCTCCTTGAATTGTCTGAGAGCTCAGGGCCGACGCATCGAAATCTGCTCTTTCTTATGCGGTCTCTTGATTCCGTCAAGAAGTCGCGCCTACGACTCTCCGTGGCGTCGCCTGCCTTTCACGGAGGAGAGTCATGGTTCTTTCACGTCTGTCTCTGAGCAAGTACATTCGCCGTCTCAAAGATCCCCGCCTCAACCGCCGCAAGCGCCATTTGCTGAGCGACATCCTCCCCATTGCCATCTTGCGCCGTTATCGCCGGTGCCAACACCTGGTCTGAAATCGAAACCTTTGGACGCAAGCGTCTGCAATGGTTGTGCGGCTTCCTGGAGTTGCCCAATGGCACCCCGTCGCACGACACCTTCGAGCGTGTCTTCGACCGTCTATGGCCCGGAGGGTATTCGTGGTCAAGAGGATTGGGAGAAGTTGTCGTTGATAGGCAAGTGTTACAGTGAACGGACGGTGGGTGGCAAAACGGCGATCGAGATGCGTTATTTTATTGGTAGCCGTCGTTGCGGTGTGCAGACTTATGGTGCGGTGTTGCGGAACCATCGGCGAATGGAGAATTGTTTGCATTGGCAATTGGACGTGACGTTTGGTGAGGATGCCAGCCGGATTCAGCGGCGTCATGGGGCGGAGAATTTCGCATTGTTACGTCGGTTGGCGTTCGCCTTGCTCAAGAGATATCCTGGCAAGGGAAGCATGAGGATCAAGCGTTACCAAGCAACCTTGGATGTCGCCTTCTTGGAGGAAATCCTCAAACAGGAGTCGTAATATGGAGAAGATTTAATGCGTTTGCCCTGGTCATCAGCAGGACTCATGCCTTTTTTGTTGGCTTCATGGTTGGTTTCTGTGCAGTATGCTTGGTTCTCAGTTTGCTCTTGGTTGGCGTTTGAGCGAACCCGCCAGGTCCTATTTGTTTTGCAGATTTCTTCATAGTTCTGATAATCATTTCACTTTCTCCTGCTGTTGGTGCGACATGGTTATCGAAAGCTGCCATGAGAGGTTCTAATCCACCCGAAAGAAGAGAACAGCCGCCTATGCCTACCGTATAGGACATCCGCTTACTAACTAACTCCGTGTGCAACTTTACTCCGTGGGTAACGAGGCGAGATCGAGAGGCCGATGTCCTTGCGCGACATTCACCCAAGCCGCGATCGTGTGGCTGAGGATCTTCCGCAACATCCAGCTATACAGGTGCCACAGATCCTTCGCCCACGTCCGCTTCATCTGGTAACGCCCCGCCCGTTGGCCGTTGACTGTCTCGATCAACCAGTGCAGTCCACGCAGTACACGCGACCGCTCCGGCTGCGGATCACGCTTTTTGTTCTTATACGGCGTTAAGAGGCGGATGCCCCCATGCGCCAACTCCTGGGTCAAAGCCGGCGACCCG
>JAJPHU010000166.1 GCA_021325115.1 Planctomycetota bacterium
CAGCAGACATGAAATACCTCCAAAGTCGTCAACCTGTAGGGTGGGGCGAGCGGAGCGAGACCCACCCTGCGGACTACTTGCGAATGCTGGCGTAATACGCGATTTCGTGGCCGATCAGCAGGGCATAGGGCGGTTCGGGAATGTCGTAGAGTGGGCCGGTCCAGGGGTGTAGATAAATCTTGCGAAGCTCATGCAGCTGGCGGAGGGCGTCGTGAAATTGGCCGATACTCTGCGCCGATGTCTGGCGGTATAGATGCGGCAGCGGACAATCTTCCGTAGCGCCAGAGTGCTGCCAGCGCATCAACTCCGCCAACAGGGCATCGTGCAAGGCTGTGTCGCTGGTCGAGGACTGCGATGGAGAAGTTGGAAACTCACCGTTATTGAGGAAGCCAGCGAAGAGTGCTTTGAGATTGCCTGCTCCGGAACCAGAGGAACCTTCGAGTTTACAGGTCTGCTGGAGGATTTTATCAATGTTGGTTTTCATCGCTTCCATGCCGTGCTGTATTTGCCGAGCGAGGTTGAGCATCTCGTCGACTTGGCCCTGGCGTGCTTCCAGGACACGCACGAAATCCTCCAACACCTGGCGTGGACTGACCTGACTGAGCAGATAGGTCAAACCCTTGTCGGTGATGGTGCAGAGCGGGACGCTGGCGGTCTTTTTTTTGACTATCGTGATGGTGCCACTCCCCCCTGTATCCTCCTCTCCCTTGGAAGGAGATGCTGGGGAGATGGGGGCCGGTTCGGAAGCCGAGACGAGGCTGAGGTAGCCGTCTTCCTGGCAGCGCTGGGCAGCCTGTTTGCCGGCGGCATTGTTCGGAAAGAGGCCGGCCTGGGTCTTGCTGCCGTGCAAAGGCACAGCCCCAGCAGCGGCGGCGGCCCGGCTTAGAGCCGTAAGGATCAGTTGATTCGATTTGTCGGCCACAATCCCCTCCTTGGGTTGGGACAGTCGAGTTCCTCTGCGGCCAACATTATCCCAATCCGCCACAATCACGCAAGTCCAGGAAAGAATTCTTCCCTCTCTTGCCCCGCTCGGCTAAGATCGCAACAAACCCTTATTGGAAAGGAGATAGAGCTATGCAAGGGGCGACCAAGTACACGAAGATGCTTTCGACCTTCCTGGTGATGCTGTTGTTGGCCAGCGCTGCGCAGACCCAGGACAAGAATCTGGCTACCAAACCGCCGGATCGCACGAGCCGCGATGAGGCGATCCACCAAAGTTTGCGCGGCATCATCGATCACGGGGCTGACCTGTACAACCAGGGCGATTGGAACGGCTGCTATCGCCTGTGGGAAGGGGCGTTGATGACGCTGAAGCCGCTGGTGGGTGATCGACAACTCCGTTCGTGGGCCAAGACGGCCAATAATGAGAACGCTGTCTACATGGACGCTCTGAAAAGTCTGCAATCGCAGCTAGGCGATCGCCCCGTACTGAAAGAAGTCATCGACACCGCCCTTGCCTCCGCTCAACAGACGCCGCAGCTCTACCGCCGCGCCTTCCTCCTCCGCGTAGTTCTCGATCAAATCCGCGCCGAAACCCGGCCGACCAAGGCGACGACAGCGAAGAAAACCCTGTGGGAACGGCTCGGCGGAGAGCCGGGTGTCACCAAGATCGTCGATGATTTCGTCAACCTGGCCGCACCCGATCCCAAGGTCGATTTCTTCCGCGGCGGCAAATATAAGATGACCTCCGAGCAAGTGGCTAAGATGAAGCGCGAATTGATCGAGCAGATCAGTGAAGCCAGCGGCGGTCCGCTCAAGTACACAGGACCGGACATGAAGACGGTCCACAAAGGCATGGGCATCACCCATGACCAATTCAATGCTCTTGCTGCCGATCTCAAAAAGGCGCTGGAGAAAAACAACGTCGCTCCGGAGGATGTGAAGAAAGTTCTCGACGCCGTCGGCGGTTTTCGCAAGGATATCGTCGAGCCAAAGAAGCCGGAAGAGAAAAAGCGGGAAGAGAAAAAACCGGAAAAGAAAAGCGAAAAGCCGCTGACCGACGCACAAGTTGTCGGCAAGGTGATCTACCAGGGGAAACCAGCTGCTGGAGCAAAGATCCGCTTGGCAACGGCAGATGGCAAAATGGTCCGTGCAACCGTTGCCGCCGATGGCTCCTATCAACGGACCGTCAAACCCGGCGAATACACGGTCACAATCGGCGGCCCTACAAAACTGGGATTGCCTGTCACGTATGCAGAGGCCAATACATCGGACTTGAAACTGAATGTCTGAGAGGGGAAAAGGACTTACGACTTCAACTTGCAGTAACCCCCAATTAGACGGAAGGAAACACAGCCTGTTACCCAGTGGGCCGCCGAGTTCTCAATGGCATGGCCGGCTCCTTGGCACGAGGAAGGTTTGTGAACTACCTTCATCGTGTTGAAGGGGCCGGCTTGCGTCCACCCACTGGTCTGGTTCATGCTTCGCCGCGGCCCCATTTGCAGCGGTCTGGTAGGACTTGTCTATCTCAGGAATCTGTTTCGGTTCCTCGACAGAACGTCTCTGGCTCTCAATCGCACAGAATCGCGCCAAATTCGCTCACTTCGGGTTCGCTGATTCTGCGAATGGCGACTCTCGCATGAGAAGAACCAGGTAAAACGGCCCTTTTGAGGTTAAGGATGACAGTGGTTTGGCGAAGTGTTTGGCGGCATGAATGTTGCTTTCTCACATAAGGAAACAACCTCTTGACATCGAGAGGAAAAAGCCATGGCATCGCACAGGACCATCCGGTATCGACGGTCGTTTTCTGGTTGGTCGAACGGCTTATTCGGCTGAATCCTCTCGCGGGCGATAGGCCCAAAGTGAGTGAACCATGAGCACGTATAAAACATCGTCGGAGCGCATGGCCGAAGCCTTGATCAGAGCACGGCGCCAATGGCAGACCCAGCAACGAATGTCCAAACCAGCCGAGTCCCTATCGCTTCCGGCCCCGCGTGCCTTCACCATTGCCATCAGTCGCGAAGCGGGAGCGAATGGCTCGGCAATCGGCCGTTTGCTCGGCGAGCGGCTCGGCTGGCCGGTCTACGATTATGAGCTGGTCGAACGCATCGCCAACGACATGGGTTTGCGGAGCGAGCTTCTGGAAAGCGTGGACGAGAAGCATATAAGCTGGCTCCAGGAATTCGCTAATTCATTTTCTTCGGAGAGTTCCGTCACGGAGAGTGCCTACGTCCGTCATCTGGTCGAAACTTTGTTGACACTGGCAATACATGGCAAGTGTATCATCGTCGGCCGAGGCGCCAACGTGGTCGCACCGCCAGAAACGACGTTGCGTATCCGCCTGGTTGCGCCCCTGTGGGCGCGCGTTGCGACAGTCCAGAAGCGGCGGAACCTATCATCTGAGGAAGCACAACAGTGGATCGAAAAGACCGACCGCGATCGCACTCGCTTCATCAAGGACCATTTCCACAAGGAAGCGAATGATCCGTATCTTCATGATCTGGTGTTAAATACGTCTCGGTTCTCGCTCGAAACGTGTGCCGAGATCATTATCGATGTACTGCACCGTATGCAGGCACAGGCACGCCAGAGCACCGAGGCCAGTATCCCCATAGGGACAGGCTCAGCCAGTTGATAGCAAATGTCCTGCGTCCGTTGGACGACGCAGGCCAATTCCTATCACTCTGTGGCAAAACGCGCGCCGATCAATTCCAGTACCTGCCGCGTGATTTCTCCTTGTCTCTCGCGGCTTTCCAGGTCCAATAGTGCCTTGCCGATACGCTCGGTATTGTGTGTAGCTCCGTCCATCGCGATGAGCCGGCTGGCTTGTTCGCTGGCATATGATTCCGCCGCCATGCGATAGAGGCTAATGAACGCATACTGACCGAGAAAACCGGCCAGCAGTTCCGGCAGTGGCAGATAGTGGAAACATGCACCTCCAGTGGATGGCGGCAGGCGCTCAAGGGCAGAGAGATCGGGAGGCAGTAATTCCTTTTCGGTCGGCACCTGCTGACTGATGGACTGATAACGGTTGTAAATGACGTGGACGGGACCGAGGCCCAGGACCGCATAATGCCGATCTACCCGCGAGGCCAGGCGCTTGACCATATCCCGCACGCCTTGCAGAGATGTGGCGGAGGGTTCTACACTATCCGGTGTGATGCCACGCGCCAGCAATTGTCGCTTGCCTCTTTCTCCCACTATCAGCAGATGGACGCCGCCGTCGGCACGTAGCTGGTGCCAGCGGCGTTCGGCGAGTGCAAGCACATTCTGATTGAACGCGCCGCACAAAGGTTGCTCGGAAGTCAGCACCAGCAACAAGATTTGCCGTCCACTCACGGGAGCTGGCAGCAGAGCAGGATCAGCAGCCAAGCTAGCGATGGCGTGCAGAATCACTTCCTGATAACGGCCAGCCCCAGCCAGCGCGCGTTGCGCACCCTGGATTCGCCCGGCGGCGATCGCTCGCATGGCGCTGACGATGTCATGGATAGTGTTCACGGCCTGTCGTCGCCGCCGTGTCTGCTCCAGAGTCATGCCACCTCCGTTTCCGGCACAAGATGCCGAACGGTTTCCACGTGCCGTCGCAATTGTTCCTGTACGGAGGGCGTCAGCGCCTCTCCCTTTTCCAGGGTATCCACCAAAACCGGATCGACTTCTTTCAGACGCCGCGCCAGTACTTCGAGGAGTTTTCCTACCTGCTCGACAGAGACCGGATCGAGAAGTCCCTCACGGATGGCGAACAAAGCAGCACTCTCATCGGCCAGCGACCAGGGGTGCAGACGGGGTTGCTTGAGTGCCTCACGTAAGCGCCGTCCCCGCTGAAGGCGCCGCCGTGTTTCCGGTTCAAGGTCTGCTCCGAAGCGTGCGAATGTCTCAAGTTCGTGTAGCTGAGCGTAGAGCAACCGCATATCACCCGCGAGAGTGCGCAACAACTGCGGTTGCGCCTTGCCACCGACCCGCGAGACGCTCAGGCCCACATCTACCGCTGGCCGTAGCCCTTCATTGAACAGGTGCGTATCAAGATAGATCTGCCCATCGGTGATGGAGATCAGGTTGGTCGGGATGTACGAGGAGATGTTGCCGGCCTGCGTCGAGGCGATGGGCAGGGCAGTTAGACTGCCGCCGCGGCGCAGACGAGTGGCGCGCTCCAGCAAGCGAGCATGCAAGTAGAAAATATCGGCGGGATACGCTTCACGTCCGGGCGGCCGACCCAAAAGCAGCGACAGACGGCGATAGGCATCGGCATGGCTGGTTAAGTCGTCGTAAACGATCAATACATCGCGGCCCTGGTACATCAAGTATTCACCGATAGTGCAGGCCGCATAGGGAGCGAGATACTGCTGGCCGGGCGGCGACTCAGCCCCGGAGACGACCACCGTGGTGTAAGCGAACGCCTGATGCTCGCGCAGCACTTGCAGTACTTCTGCGACACTGGCATTGCGCTGGCCGATAGCCGCGTAGATGCAACAAACGCCCGTGCCGCGCTGGGCCAGAATGGCATCCAACGCGATGGTCGTTTTGCCGGTCGCGCGATCACCCAGAATCAATTCGCGCTGACCTCGGCCCAAGGGTAGCAGAGCGTCGATCACCTTGGTGCCGGTGTGCAATGGTTCCTGGACGGGCAAGCGTTCGACTACGCCCGGTGCCTCGCGCTCCACCGGCCAAGTCATCGTTGTGCGTGGCGGCGGTTGACCATCGAGTGGCCGTCCAAGAGCATCCACGACTCGCCCCAGCAATTCCTCGCCGACCGGTACGCTGGCCACGCGGCCCGTCGCCCGCAACTCCTCACCCGCTGAGACATGCTCGGAAGCATCGAGGAAGATAACCCCCACGTCGTGCCGGCGCACATCAAACGCCAACGCGGTCAGGCCGTCGGCACGTTCCAGCAACTCGCCATAGCGGATGGAGGGTACGCCGCGTACCGAGGCCACACCATCGCCGACGCGCGTGATCCAGCCGACTTCCCGATAGCGAACTCGCCAGTGAATGTCGGCCAAAGGCTGGTACACGAAGTGGCTCATTTGCTCGATGCGGTCGGGCACGCGATACTCTCCTCTTCGCTCTTCGGCTCGGATACTTCCAACTGCGCGGCCAGAGAAGCATCCCAGATGTGGCCGCCTAGCCGCAGGCGGACACCACCCAGCAAGGCGGGTACGTTGGCTGTCGTCAAAGTGAGCGGCTGTCCTACCAGCTTGCCGGCCGTTTCCTCGATTTGCCGCACGGTCGCGTCATCCAGTTCGCCGGCCATCTCCAACATTGCACCATCTTCTGGCTGCCATTGATCGCCTACGGTCTGGCGCTTATCTGCAGGCAGTTGCCGCAGTTCTTCGATGAGATGCAAGGCAAGTTGATCGTTCAAGGTGCGGTCGCACGATTCGCGGAGCAAGCGCTGAGCCACGGCCACGGCCAGGCTCGTCATCTCCCCGCGCAGCTTCTGCCATGCCTCCTCGCACTCGCGTTTGAGTGCCTGCCGCTCCTGCTCGCGCCGGCGCTGTATCTCGACTTCGGCTTCGGCGAACATTTTCTTGCGCTCTGCCTCCGCACGTTCCCGGCTTTCTCGAAGGGCTGCTTCACGCTGCTGCTCCACTTCTGCAAGCTGAGCCTGAAGGCGCTGTTGCAGCGTCATGGCCTGTTCGCGGGCCTTATCCGCCTCGGCCTGGGCGCGGGCGGCGTCCTCGCGGCGACGATCGATGGCTTCGTGCAGCGGGCGGTATAGCAGCCGATACAGCACCGCTGCCAGCACCACGAAGTTGAGCACTTCAAACAGGAAAGTCCACGGATTGAAGTTCATGGCTCAACGCTCAAACATATGGCTGAACGGATTGGCGAACAGCAAGATCAGGGCGATGACCAGACAGTAGATGGCCAAAGACTCGATCATGGCCAGGCCGACGAACAACGTTCGGCTGATGCGGTCGGAGGCGTCGGGCTGGCGGGCAATGGCGTCCATCGCCGTATTGATGGCCTTGCCCTGGCTGAGACCTGGAACGATGGTGCCCGCGGCGACCACCAGGGCGGCGGTGCCCATCACTACCAAGGCGAAAATCGTATGCGTATCCACGGCTTTCCTCCTCAATGTTGGTGCGCCCTTACGGCCGCACTCAGGTAAACCACGGTCAGAACGGCAAAGATGTAGGCTTGTACCAGTCCGGTAAGCACCGCCAACATCATCAGCGGTACCGGCACCAGCAGGCCGGCAATCGAGAGTAGCACGGCGATAACCAATTCCTCGCTCATGACGTTACCGAACAAGCGTATGGCCAGCGCCAGCGTCCGCGAGAACTCAGTGATAACTTCCAGCGGCAACAAAAGAGGCGTCGGCTCCAGGTAGTGCCGAAAATAGCCACGCAGTCCTCGCGCCCGGATGCCGTAGAACGGCACCGCCAGAAAGACCACAGCTGCCAACGCTGCCGCGGTCGAGAAGTCTGCCGTCGGTGCTCGCATTCCCGGTGCCAAGCCGATCAGGTTCGCCGTGCCGATGAATAGAGCCAGCGTTACCACCAGCGGCGTGTAGGGGCGGGGATCGCTGGCGAACATATCACGCATCACCCCTTCCAGGTGATCGATCAAAAACTCCGCCGCTACCTGCCAGCCGGACATGCGCCGCCTCAGACCGTAGCGCACCAGCAGAGCGAAGCCGATCAGCACGGCCGAGACGACCAAGGAGTACGCGACCGTGCCAGCCACCTCGACCGGACCCAGGCGAAACAGCACCTGCGGAAACAGTCCTCTCTCTTCCACGATTTCCTCCCAACCACAGGATGAAACCCGCGCGGACAAGCCAAAATCCGATAATTGCCGCCAACAGAGCGCCCATTCCCTCGCGGCTTAGGGCGCAAAACGTCGGGCCGGCCAAGAGCAACCGAGCGAGCCGACCCCACATTTGGCAGGCGCCATCTCGGTCCCAGTGGGCCAGGCTTCTTCGGATGGCCCACCACAAGCTGCCAAAGTAAACCAATCCCAAGCCAACACCCACCAAGAAGCCGGCTGCGGAGTTCATGACATCAGCTCCCGCCGCACATGCCGCCAAGCGCTGAGACAACCCAGGGACACACCTGCGACCAGCAGTCCCAGCGTCCACTGAATGCCGGTGGCGAAGTGTGCGTCGAGCCAGCGGCCGGCCAGGGCACCCAGCACGCCCGGCACACTGACCATCCAGCCTACAGTGCCGACCAAGCTCAAACCTTGCCAGAAGCTGAGATGGCGGGCCGCGCGAACACGCTCGGCTTGCTGGCGTATCTCGCGAACAAACGGATCTTCCTCCGGCTCGCTCATGCTCGTTTCTCCACTTTACGCATCTCCCGCAACAGAGACGATTGCAATGCCGCAAACTCTTCCTGTGCCGTGCGCTCCTCTTGGCGTCGCGTCGCCAACATTGCCGCCGCCGCATCGGCCACTTCTTCGATGCGATCCGCCAATACGGCTTCGCGCGTGCCGATGGATACTTGCCCCTTTTGTAGCACCAGCACCCCGCCATCGACCGCTGCGTAACGCTCGCGGTTCTCTTCGTCGCGATAGCTGAGAATACAAGGAACCAGCAGCGTCGCAAAATCCTCATGATTCGGCCACAGGCCGAACAAGCCGCTCGCGTCCGCCGCCCGCAAACTGCGGATCGGCGCATCGAGAATCACACCGTCTGGGACCAGGATTTCCAGTTTCATGGTCTTTTCCCTGCTTCCTCGACTGATCCGATCATGTACAGCACGCTTTCGTCGAGATCATCGAAAGAGCCGGCCAGGATCGCCTCACAACCGGCCAGGGTTTGCTCCAGCGGCACATGGCGTCCGGAGTGGCCGGTGAATGCCTCGGTGACGAACAACGGCTGTGTCAAAAAGCGTTCCAACCGCCGTGCGCGTCGCACCGTGCGCTGGTCCTCGGCCGACAATTCCTCCAGACCGAGCATGGCGATGATGTCTTGCAACTCGCGGTAGCGCTCGATGGTCTCCTTCACACGCAGGGCCAACCGATAGTGCCGCTCCCCTAGCCGACCAGGATCGAGTAAGCGCGAGGTCGATGCCAGCGGGTCAATCGCCGGGTAAAGCCCTTGAGCAGCCAGGCTGCGGGAGAGGACGAGGGTGGAATCGAGATGGGTGAAGGTATGAGCAACGGCGGGGTCGGTCAGGTCATCCGCCGGAACATAGACAGCCTGTACGGAGGTGATGGCCGCGCCATTGGCCGATGTGATACGCTCCTCGATAGCAGCCAGGTCGTCTGCCAACGTGGGCTGATAGCCGACTTCGGAAGGCAACCGGCCCAGCAACCCCGAAACCTCGCTGCCGGCCTGCACGTAGCGGAAGACATTATCGATGAGAAACATTACCTCGCTGTGTTGGACATCCCGGAAGTATTCCGCCATCGTCAGGGCGGTGAGGGCCACGCGGAAGCGGCTGCCCGGCGCGTCATTCATCTGCCCGAAGACGAGGATGGAATTGGCCAGCACGCCGGTTTCTTTCATTTCCAACCACAGGTCGTTGCCCTCGCGAGTGCGCTCGCCGACGCCGGCAAAGACAGCCACACCCCGGTGGTTGTGGCTCATGGTGCGGATCAGCTCTTGCAACAGGATAGTTTTGCCGACGCCAGCGCCGCCAATCAGACCGGCCTTGCCGCCGCGCGCCAGAGGAGCCAGCAGGTCGATAACTTTGATGCCGGTCTCCAGAAATTCCAGCGCGCGCTGCTGAGTCGTCAGCGGAGGAGCCGGCCGGTGAATGGGCCACCAATCGGCGACCATCGGTGGCTCCCCCCCATCAAGGGGTTGTCCCAAGGCATTGAAGAGCCTGCCGAGAGTCGGCAGACCCACCGGCACAGTGATGGGCTTGCCGGTTCGCTTGACGATCATCCCGCGGGCCAACCCTTCGGTGTATGCCAGTGCGATGGCCCGAACGGTATGGGCATCGAGATGATGAGCTACTTCGAGAACCACGATCCGCGGGCCGGCCGAAACTCGCAGCTCCTCGTTGATCACCGGCAACTCATTGTTGAATGCTACCTCAACAACCGCCCCACGCACGGCAGCCAGTCGACCCGCCGACAACGCCGCTCCATCATCCGGCTTGTTCTCTTCACGCATGATGTCTCTTTCTCACGATCCTATTTTACGCTTCATCCTGCGGACCCTTGTGTTTGCAATTCCAATGCCGCGTCGGGAAAGGCCATGGATCACGTGATTTCGCACGTTTCTGGTCTTAACGACATGTGCAGGAAGTTCGCGGGCTGTGCTGCTTCGCACAGTAACAATCCGCTTCCCCATGTTTTCCTAGGTAGCGTTTACTGACTCACTTGAGCAAAAAAGCCATTTTCTCCAGCGATTTTGCAAGACAGCTTCTTCTTTCTGCCTAAACAAAGACAAGAATCACTGCGGCACAAGCAGTACAAGCAGTTATGTGGCAATGGTCCTGGCTGTCTTAGCGGTATCATAGAGCGAAGTCTCGATGGCAAAAGGACATCTAACCGACAGGCCAGGAACAGGTCCGCATTGCGCCTTGGGTCCGGCGTGGACAGGCTCATCCTGGAAGATTGCTGTCTCGTCCGCTGGCAGGTCAGTCGGCGCACGCGAAATTACCCAGCCGATCACCGCCGCAGCCCCCCCGCCAACCAGGCCGAGGTCCGTGGCCGACGCGGCCCCACGACCGCTCCGAGGTCGCCCGCGACGTCTCCGAGAAGGCGAGCAAACCCATTGACACGCCGCTCGCCCCCCGGACTCTTTGGGCAACGCATCGTCATCTTGCTGTCGTTTGGCTGATTGTCTTGTAGATAATCGCGGTTGCTCCGACATGTGGGTGATCAGTGTGTTGGCGGGAAGATCTTTAAGACATGGCTGCATCCGCTTGCTGCCCGTTGTCTGAATAAGCCATTGCGGCCAGGAGGTCTGTGCTCGATACGATGCCGATCGGTCTTTGGTCCTTATCCACCACAATGAGGCGGTGGATGTGGGCATCAATCATCATCCGTGCCAGGTGGGGCAGCGGAGTCTCTGGCCCCGTGGTAACAATGTCGGTCGTCATGTAGTGGCTTACGGCGTCGCCGGGCAAATCCTCGAATTCCTGCTGCCGATCACTGTGGCCAGCGCTGGACAGCGTACAGAGGGCTGTGTGCCGGCCACCGGTTGTGGACCGCATCGTTTGCAAGGGACAAAGCCCCTCGGCCAGCGTGCAGATCACTGCTTCCTCTCCTGTGAGCAAGCGACCTTTCACCTGGTAGGGACAGGCAGGAATCGGGACCTCCTTCGCGTCACGCTTCTCCTGTTCGGCCCAGCGGAGGAAATCGGCTGCTGACAGCACTCCCACGCACCGCCCCTGCTGGTCTACCACCGGCGCGCCGCTGACCTGGGCTTGGCGAAGCAGGCGGGCCGCGTCCCGTAGCGGCATCTCCACTGGCAACGAGATCACATCGCGGGTCATCAGGTCGCCAGCGGTTAGGGCGTCCAGAGGTTTGCTCTTTACACGCATGGTGCGTCTCTCTGAAAGAGGTGGAGAGGATTATCACCACCTTGCCCTTATCAGAAGCAAACGTAGTGCCGGTACAGCAGATGCACGAAAAAGTTACCTTTCTCGTGCCCTGTCGGGAATAAGCACCTTAGCTGTTTCACCATTCGATTAGACTTGTGCGAATTGGTTCAGATGCGCTCGGTTCCGCACAGTGAAATGGCTCATGGAATCGCTAGCGACTTTGTTCTCGTTTTTGGCAAAAGAATCGAGTTGCATCCATCTTGGCCCATGAGACCTGTTCGCAAGGCCATCGAGTTCGATATACATTTCTTGTCCCCGGTCGGCATACAACTTGCAACAATCATATTACTCGTCGTTCTTGAAAGGGGTGAGATAATGTTTGGTACACGCTGGCACTTGTTTCGCTTGTTGGGTATCCCGATCGGTCTAGACGCGAGTTGGTTGATTATCTTGGCTCTGCTGACCTGGACCCTGATCGACCTTTTTCGAGAGACTGTGCCCGGCCTCCCTGCTGCCACGTACTGGGTTATGAGCTTGGGGGCAGCTCTCACCTTCTTTGCCTGCATCGTTCTTCACGAGTTGGGCCACGCCCTGGTCGCCCAGACAGTCGGTATTCCGATCCGCGGCATCACTCTTTTTCTCTTTGGCGGCGTTGCCGAGATGGAGGATGAGCCTCCTTCTGCCTCCAGTGAGTTCTTGATGGCCATTGCCGGTCCTGCCGTCAGTGCCATACTGGCAGCGATCTTCTGGCTACTGTCGGGGCTGGCGGAGACGGCCGCCGTTGTCTTTCCACTCCGTTACCTTGCCGGTATTAACCTGGCGGTATTGATCTTCAACCTTATACCGGCCTTTCCACTGGATGGCGGCCGCGTGCTTCGCTCCATTCTCTGGGCGATCATGCGAAACCTGCGGCGGGCCACCTACTGGGCTGCGTTGTCCGGCCAAGCCTTCGCCTGGCTGCTGATCGGCTTGGGAGTTCTTAACTTCTTCGCAGGCTACGTTATTAACGGTATTTGGCTGGGTTTGATCGGCCTTTTTCTCAGTAATGCAGCGCGAGGCAGCTATCAGCAGGTACTCGTACGGCAGTTGCTGCATGGTGAGCCGGTCTCTCGCTTTATGAACAGCCACCCAATTGTCGTGCCGCCGACGTTGGACCTACGCGGTTGGGTGGAGGAATACGTCTACCGCTACCATCGCAAAATGTTCCCGGTCGCTTCCAACGGCCATCTGGAAGGGATAATCACTACGCAGGCACTGGCACGGTTTCCCCGGCACGAGTGGGACAAACATACGGTCGCCGAGGCGATGCGTCAGGACAAGAACGCGTTGAGCATTGCCCCCAATGCCGACGCTCTGGAGGCATTGGGGAGAATGCAGCGTACCGGCTCCAGCCGGCTGCTGGTGACAGAGGCAGACCGCTTGGTAGGCATCGTCAGCCTCAAGGATCTGCTTCGGTTTCTCGACCTGAAAATCGAACTGGAAAATAGCGAGTACTACCCCTCCGCTCCCGAAAGGTAGCAAGCGGAAACGAGCGTTTCTCGCGTAGGATCCGGAGCACCGAGGCCAATACGATCCACGGATGTGCTTCCTGTAAAGTCGCATGAGCAGCCGAAGCCAAGCCCTTTTCTCGCGGTTATGTATGTGGAGATGGCGGCTTTGCCTCCTCTTCCATGCGGCCGAATAACCAGCTGAAAAACAACAGCACCAACCCTGCCAGGCCGACCGCGACGCCCACGACCGCGAGACCCAACGGCCATAGCGAAATACTGATCGTCATCGCCATGCCCGCAAGAATGAGCGTGAGGCCCAACCCAACCGATTGCAAGATATTCATGATGGTTCTCCTCAAAAAATGGAACTATGTTCATCCAACGGCGGCTCTTGCCGTGGTTTTTCTTCCACGTCCGCGCTCCGAGCGCACCGCACACCGGCGAGGCGGATCAGCAGCCGCCTCAGCTCGACTGATGCAGTTTACG
>JAJPHU010000103.1 GCA_021325115.1 Planctomycetota bacterium
CGCAGCAACGAAAGCAAACTCTGCCGCGTGCCCAAGAGAAGCCAATGCCGCAACCATAAGCGGGTGGCTATTCGGGGACGGCGAACGGGGACGTTCGGGTTGGCTTTGCCACAATGTTGGTGGCCCAGAACCAGCCGCCGCGGGCATCCGGGGCATTCTCCATTTCGTGCCGGCTGTGCGGGGCATGCCGCCTGTCGTCAGCGTGCTTGACCGCGGTCAACAATCGCGGATCACATAAAATTGATAGACATTATCACCCTCGGAACAGCTGAAAGGGCCCGTTTCTGAAAGGATCGTTGGGCTGAATCGCCATTGTATCTTCCGACCGCGGGAGCCGCTCCGTGAGTGCCACTGTTCGCTTTCGTGTCTTCGCATTGATCGCGGTTATTACATACTGCGTTGGACTGCGCGCGGAGCAGGGAAAGCGGCCAGGCTCCATCAAAGGCAATTCCGTCAAGCCAACATCGGCGAAGAAAAACCGGACGCTCCCGTTCACGATCGGCAGGGAGACCACGTATGTCACGGGCCCGGTGGATAAAGACGGCTACGTTGATTACGTAACGGCGCTGAACGAACGTCTGCGCCGGGGCATCAAGCCGGCAGATAATGCCAACGTGCTACTCTGGCAGGTATTTGGTCCGCTGTCAGACGGGACAACGATGCCGCCAGGCTATTTCCATTGGCTCGGGATTCACCAGCCGCCGGAGCACGGCGACTACTGGATTCCCCAAAAAGCGTTCCTCGAAAAGCATCAGGGGCTGGCGCCGTGGCTTTTCCCCAAAGGGTCCGTTCTAAATGTGAAACGTGCCGAAGGGGAG
This sequence comes from Planctomycetota bacterium, assembly GCA_021325115.1. Classification (GTDB taxonomy): domain Bacteria; phylum Planctomycetota; class Planctomycetia; order Gemmatales; family Gemmataceae; genus JAJPHU01. Next base: position 819 of record JAJPHU010000103.1, read on the forward strand.
ATGTGGCAGGCGGGTGGTGGTCCGTGGGGACCCAGAGACTATCCTTGGATCGCGGCCTGGCTCGAAGCGAATGCCAAACCGCTAGCACTGGCCGTTCAAGCGACGCGACGTCCCTATTACTTCGAGCCGCTCGTTCCGGCAGGGATAGGAAAGGATGCTCTTGGACTGGGCGACGCCAACTTGCCAAACGCGCAAAGGTGTCGCGAGGTCGGGGACGCGCTCGTTGCCCGAGCGATGTGGCGGTTGGGTAATAAGCAGGTACAAGACGCTTGGCAGGATCTGCTGGCGTGTCATCGGCTGGCGCGACTGGTTGGCCAGGCCGGTACGTTTGTAGAAATGCTCGCTTGCCTCGCCATTGATGGTGATGCAAACCGCGGTGACTTGGCTTTTGTAGGTTACTGTCAGGATGCCCGGCATGCCTTGGCCTGTCTGCATGACTTGCAGCAACTCGCGCCGCTGCCGACCGTCGCCGACAAGGCCGACCTGAGCGAACGCTTCGTCCTCCTCGATGCCATGATGGGCACGATGCACTGGGGTTGGGATTGGCTGATTAGGTTTGGCCTCGATGGCAAGCCGCGCGAGGATAAATCGCTCGGAGACCGAGCAGGCGAGTTGGCCCTGCAGGGCATGATGATGATCGCTGATTGGGACGTGGCCCTTCGCCGTGCCAACGGATGGTACGATCGCGCCGTCGCTGCCCTCCGCACGCCGAACCGCGACGAACGTGAGAGGCAGCTGACTGCCTTCGCTCGCGATTCGCGCGCCCTGCGCACCGACATGCGTCGTCGGCTGGCACACCCCGCAGGGATGTTTTTGCGTGGCCCTCGCACGTACTACGGGGAGACGATGGGGGATCTTTTAATTGTGATGCTTCTTCCAGCTATGGAAATCATCGAGCACACTGCGGAGCGCGTGGGGCAAGGCCAAACGAATGTTCGCCTCGCTTTCGCCCTGGCCGCTTACCGCGCTGACCATGGCTGGTTTCCGGGGACGCTCCAAGAGCTGAGCCCGACGTATCTTGCTGAGGTCCCGCTCGACCCGTTTAATGGCCAGCCTCTCGTCTATCGGCCGTCGACCGACGCTTACCTGCTATACAGCGTCGGTCTGAATGGACAGGACGAGGGCGGCCGCGGCTACGAGGACCATCCACCCGGGGACGATCTGAGCGTCCGCATGCAGCCGTGGCACCCCATAGCGCATTTTGACCCAACTGGCCCTCTCGCGAGAGACGGTTGGAAGCACCTCCCAGTCTACGTAGCTGTTGGCATAGTGGTGGTATGCGGTTTGTTGCTCCTGCGCATTGTTTACCGGCGGAGGCGAAAAGCGTCACGGGTCCGAAGCACAAAGGACTGACGCCAGCGTAGCAGGCAAGACGAGTAGTGAAGCGCCGTCTCGCTCGCCCGGCGGCGTGCGTAGACTGGCAACTCCGGCGTATAAGGTCCGGACGCCCGAGGTGCCCACCTCCACGGTACCCAGACACCATGGCAGCGCGGGCCACGCAATCTTTTCCTTGTCATCACGGCGGTGACGCGATATTCTTCAGATCATGAAACACGAGCAGACCCTGTCCGATCAAGAGTATTCTCGTGGCCTTCGCCTACTGACCGCCGATCCGAACAATCAGAACGGGGCGGACAAGACCTGGGTGCTGCATTTCTTGCGAAGGCTGGAGCGACTGTTCCAGAATGCCCGCCCGGTCCCCAAGCGCCGGCATGGATCCTTACGTTGAAGTCTGCAAGCGGTTCGCGGAAGAAGGTATCCGATACGTCATTGTGGGCGTTTTCGGCATCAACTTCTACGCACGACAAGTGGGTGAGATCATCACCACCGCCGACTGTGACATGCTCATTCCGGCGACGTTTCCCACCTTTCAGAAAGCGGTCCGACTTCTTGCGGACATGGAATTCGCATTGGAAGCCGGCGGTGAGCCTTTGCCAACTCCTGATCCCGTAATCCTAAGAGGGATCTTGCGCGCCCGGGCTGTCGTACGTGCCGACACGGCCGATGCACGAGTTGATCTGTGTACCCAGATTGCTGGTGTAAGGTTCTCGGAGCTTTGGAAGCAGCGCCGAGAATTCGTAGTCGAGGGAGTCACGCTTTACATTGGTCGGCTCCAACAACTCATCAATTCCAAAAGAGCGGCAAATCGATCGAAGGACGAATTGTTCCTCGAACAGCACAAGGAAACAATCCAATCAATGCTGCGCCGCCGCCCATAGCTTCGATGGCCGTGGCGTCAGCCTAGTGCTCCGTGCATGCTTAATGTTGCGGTCGCTGAATTCGCCAGAACTCAGCCGGGCTGAATTCTGGCGAATTCAGCTACCCCAAAAAATAGGCTTGATGGCGCACTAGTGTCGGTATACCTGGCCCTGCAGCTTGAGCCGCCCGCCTTCCCGATGCGGGTCGGCCAGGGTAACCAACCGCGTTTTCCTAATTGCCAGTCGCCGATCGCCTGCGGTTGTGGTACAAAAGCGGACAATCTTGTGCTTCCTGCCACCTGAGGTTCTCTCATGAAATTGTCCTTGCTCCGTCTGGCTGCGCTGGCTGGCTGCCTGGTCCTTGCAACGTCGGCTGCCGGGGAGAACTGGCCCCAGTGGCGGGGTCCGGACAATGACGGCATCAGCCATGAAACCGGCCTCCCCACTCACTGGAGCGCGACCGAAAACATCGCCTGGAAGCTGGCTCTGCCGAGTGCCTCCGGCGCCACGCCGGCCATCTGGGGCGAGCGCATCTTTGTCCCCAGCCAGGATGATAACG
>JAJPHU010000265.1 GCA_021325115.1 Planctomycetota bacterium
CCGATCTCCTTGAGAAAGTCCGGCTGGCCGACGGTCAACTCGTGCAGATCCCCCAGTCCCAGCGCCTGGAAATATGATTTCCAGGAGACGCCCGGCGTTTCTTTCTCCATGTCGGCGACGCGCATCAGGTGATAATTGCGGTAGGGATCACGCAAATCGGCTCGCGCCCGCGAGGCCTTGGCCAGCCGCGTCTCGAAAGCCAGTACGGTCTGGGCTGCACGCTCAGCATCGGCGTGCGGCTCACCCAGCAGCTCGAACATCTTCGTGACATGAGCAACGTATTCACTGCGGATTTTTTTGAGCCGGGCATCGTCTTTGAGATAGTAATCGCGGTCGGGAAGGCTCAGGCCGCCCTGGGAAAACTCAGCGATGACGCGGCGACTGTCTTTCAAATCCGGCGTCGAAGCAAACGCGAAAGCAGCGGAAGGGCCAACCAGGTGCAGCCGGGCCAGAGCCGGCAGCAAATCCTTTCTATCCTTGAGAGCGGCGATGCGCTCCAGCTCGCCTTGCAGCGGCTTGGCGCCCTGCTCTTCGATTTTCTTTTCGTCCATGCCGCTGCGATAGAAAGCGCCGACCTTCCAGCGGATGCTGTCCTTGGGCGCGTCCTTATCCTTGGCTGCTTCTTCGAGGATCTTACGCAGTTGCTGGCGATTGCGCTTGTCTAGCATCGTGAACGAGATGACGGCAGGGCGATCCGGAGGAATGTCCGTCTCGGCGATCCATTTACCGTTGGCGAACTGATAGAAGTCGTCCCACGGGTTGCAGGAAGTGTCCATGCCCGCCCTGTCGATGCCCCGCCAAAGGCGCGGCTCCTTGGTTCTGGTTTCATCAGCGTGTGTGCAAGCGAGGACGAAAAGCGACACAAGAGAGCAAAGGAAGAAAGTACGTTGCATCATCGCCTAGCCTCCTAGCAGTAATCCGTGGTCCGTAGTCCGTAGTCCGTAGTGTATTTATCCCTGGTACGTGAGCAAGGCATTAGTTTGCTGTGAGCCGAAGGCAAGCGTGGCGCCGCGCTCGCCTTCGGCTCACAGCAAACCAATACAGCAGTATCGATTTTGGTTTGCTATCTCCAATCCACAACCTATTATTCATTCGAGACGGCATTTATCTCCCCGGCGGGACAATGGCCCGCTGGTCCCCTCAAAACTCCGGCCTTCTCCCCGCGTGAATTCGGAATGCGCTCATGCTCGAGGTAGGTTCGCAACCGATTCCGGGGCATCGGCTCAGCAAGCGGCTGGGAGCAGGTGCCTTCGGCGAAGTCTGGGAGGCCCACGATCCGGACGGCAAACGCGTTGCCCTCAAATTCATCGATTGCCGCGCCGCTTCCCCCTCGCTTATCCGCAGCGAAATCCGCGTGCTCCGCGGTTTAAGCGAACTGCACCATCCGCATTTCATCCGCATGTACGGCGTTCATGCCACTACTCATTACATTGTTCTCAGCATGGAACGCGCCGACGGCAACCTGGAAGACTTACGGCGGGTCTACCTGGAAGAAACGGGCCGGAATATTCCTCCCGATCATCTGCTCGAACTGCTCGAGCAAGCGGCGGAAGGTCTGGATTATCTGGCCGAGCTGAAGCTGCCGGACGTCAACCCATCTTCGCGTGGCTTGCAACACTGTGACATCAAGCCGAGTAATCTGTTGCTGTTGGGTAACTGCCTGAAAATCGCCGATTTCGGCCTGTGCGTCGGCACCAGCTGGCAGACGCACCGCAACGGTTGGCGCGGTACACCGCCCTACGCGGCTCCGGAACTGTTCAAGGGCCAAGCCGCTGTCGGCACCGATCAATTTGCTCTGTGCATCACTTTTTTGCGCCTGTGTGCCGGCGATCGCCCCTTTTGGAACAATCTGCCGACAGACGCGCCGCCTTCAGGATTGCCGATCGATCTGACGAAATTGCGTGAACGGGAGATGCCCATTCTTGCGCGGGCACTGCACCCGCACCCCGATTCGCGCTGGCCCAGCTGCCGTGCCTTCATCCACGCCCTGCGCGAAATTAGCCAGAGTTGTCGTCCGCCGCTCAGCTTGCGGCCGCGCACTCTTCGCCCGATACTTCGTCAGTCCACAGCGCCAGCAAGGGCATGAATTATCCGGAGATCAAAACAACATGAATTGCACCCGGACCATGAACGCCCGTCACCAGTCGTAGCTCGATGTCGCCTGTTTTGCTCGGCCCGGTGATAATTGATACGCATGATGGCAGATCTTCTCGAGGTGACCCGAGCACAGCAAACAAATCGAAAAGATCAGGCAGCAGCTGCCGGCGCTCGGCCACAGCGATGTGAATGGGCGGCAACAAACTGAGCGAACGCGGCTGCTCCGGACGGCTCGCCAGCACCACGCTGCCGGTCTCGGCAATCAGATAATCCACACCCGATAGTCCCAGATCCGCCGCGAACCGAGCATCGGAGCAGGAGGCGTCAGTCCCCTGAGAATCGTAAGGCTCAGGGGACTGACGCCTCCTGCTCTGGTCTACGATCCCGACTCCGCTGGCTCGTAACGGTTCAACAATCGACAAGGTGTCTAACACTTCACCGTGGCCCAGAAGCACGCGGCGAATCGAATGTGTACGCACCAGATCCAGAATCACTTCCGCAGCGCCGGCGCCATCAGCAACAACGTGCAGCTGTCCGCCAGCAGCGGTGAAAGCCGCGCGAAAACAGGCCAACGGATCGGCACCTGCGCCTTGGTAGCCGATCTGGCCGCGCTCCGGGATTGCCGGGGGACTGCCACCGGCGCGGTTACCCTCGAGCACGGCTTGCCGGATGCGCTGGAGCATTTGCTGGCGTATTGTACTCATAATTTACCCGGTCACTACTAGATTATCTCGGTGGACGACCTCATCGTAGGCCGAAGCACCGATCACCTCACGCACCTGGTCACTGCGCAGACCACGGATGCGTTCGACCTCGCTGGACGAATAATTGCTCAGACCGCGCGCAAATTCGACGCCTTCAACGTCTAATAAAGTGACAACATCGCCCTTGGCAAATGTGCCGCTGACCCCGACGACGCCAATCGGCAGAAGACTGCGGCCCTGATACTGGACGGCCTGGCGCGCTCCGGCATCGACGATGAGCCGGCCGCATGGCCGAGCCGTGTAGCCCAGCCAGCGCTTCCAGGCCGGCATGGTGCGATCGTGCGGCAAAAACAATGTGCCGACCGGCTCGGCCCGAAAGATCGCATCGAGAATGTTCGGCACGCGGCCGTTGGCTATCAACACCGATTCGCCGGCCACCGTCGCCAAGCGCGCGGCGCGCAGTTTGCTGCGCATCCCTCCGGACCCCAGGGCACTGCGGCTGCTGCCAGCCTTCTCCAAAATGGAAGCGTTGAGGTCCGGCACTGTGGTTAACAACGGTGCCGACGGATCGTGGCGTGGGTCAGAAGCATATAGACCATCCACGACGGTCAGCAAGATGAGCAATGGTGCTTGCAGCAGATTGGTCACCAACGCGGCCAGGTGATCATTATCGCCGAAACGGATCTCGGCCACACTGATGGTATCGTTTTCATTGATAATGGGTAGACAGCCGTGCTCGAAGAGCGTCAGAATGGTGTTGCGGGCGTTGAGATAGCGGCCGCGGCTGTCGAAATCGCCAGCGGTCAATAAAATCTGAGCCGTGGGAATACCGTGGCGGGCCAGGCAATCTTCGTAAGCACGCATGAGCAGAGCCTGTCCCACGGCGGCGCAGGCCTGCAGCTGCCGCAGATCGGTTGGCCGCCGTACCAGGCCGAGCCGGCCCATGCCGGCGCCAATGGCCCCGGAGCTGACCAGGGCGACTTTGCGGCCTCCGGCACGCAAGCGGTAGAGTTGATCGGCCAGCGCTTGCAAGCGCTCTGGATCGAGCGTGCCGTTCTCGTGGGTGAGGACATTGGTGCCGACCTTGACCACCACGGTATGAGCCAAGGCGATGACCTCTTGCCGAACCGGATCGAGCATGGGGGATTTCTCCGTGCTGCGCGAAAATCGGCCCAACGTCCAACGGATCGCTGGCCATGCTTGTTTTTATAGTGGGTAGCGACGCTTCGCAGAAGCGTTACGCGGCCCCACCCTCATTCCCAGACTCTACCTGGGAACGAGAATGTTTGACGCGGCAAGAGAGATCCTTGTATACTCAAACCAAGCGAATGGAATCCCATGATGAGGTGCCCCTTGGCGACAACAACTCTGCGATCTCTGGGTCAGCGAATAGGTGTTGGCGTCGGATCTTTGGTCCTTCTGTTGGGGCTGTTGATTCGTCCCGCCTCGGTTGCCGCTCAGGCGCTCAACAACGAGGAACTTCTCAAACAAGCGGCGGCCTGCGAGAAAAGACACGATTGGCGTGAGGCCTGTTGCCTTTACGATGAGCTGCTGCACCGTCGCCGCGATGATGCACGCCTCCGCCAAGCCTATCAGCGCTGCCTGCGCTGCTATCGCATCGTCCAGCGCCATCAGGACAAGTTGTATCGCACCGCCCTGGAGCGTCTGACGCCGGCCCAGGCGCTGGATCTCTATGTTCACGTCTTGGAAACGGTCGATCGCGTGTACACGGATCGTCAAAAGAGCAGTCCGGCCGCGCTATTCGCCCAGGGGCTGGAAGAATTGCGCCTCGCTTTCGAGGAACCGATCTTTACTCATGAATATTTCCCTACAGTCACGCAGGAACAGTTGCGTTCTTTCCGAAAAAAACTGGATGAATGGCAGCAACGCAAGATTGCCAATCGCTCCGAGGCGCGCGAGCAGGTCGGAGTGATCGGCCGCACGGCACAGCAACTCTGTTCTGGAGGGCAGCCGATCCGTCTTACGGTCATCGTCCTGGAATTTCTCTGTGGCGCCTGCAACGCCCTGGATGAATTTACCTTTTTCCTGACACCGGGACATTATCGCGAAGTGCAGGCCGCCCTGCGCGGCCGGCTCGTCTCCATCGGCGTGGACCTGGAAGTGATCGATGAACAGCTGGTCATCCGCCGTGTTTATCCGAGCAGTCCAGCCAAGGATGCCGGCCTGAAGCTGTATGATCGTATCGTGCGCATCGATGGCCAATCCACCCGCGAGCTGACGGTCGAAAGGGCAGCTGAACTGCTGCGCGGTAAAGCAGGTACCTTCGTGAGACTGGAAATCATTCCGTTTGATAGCGTCGATCTGGAGATAAAGTTTGTTGCGATCAAACGCGCTCCGGTGGTGGCGCCTAGCGTCGAGTACGGAATGGATGAGCCGTTCGAGTTCGAGCTAGACAATGGGATGAAAGCCGTCTTCCCGGTCGGTCGATTGACCATCCATTATTTCCAGGAATCGACGCTACAGGAGGTCAAAGATGCCTTGGCCACGCTTCAGCTGGCCGGTATGAAAGTTCTGATTCTTGACCTGCGCCGCAATCCCGGCGGCTTGTTTCGATCGGCAATTGAAGTGGCCGAGCTGTTCCTGCCCGAAGGGATTATTGTCATTTCCCAAACACACGCCATTAAAGATCGCAAATTGAGTGGAATAATCCGGGCGGACCGGCGCGACGCTGGTCCCAGCGAGCATCCCGAAGCACTGTTGATGCCAATGGTAGTGCTGATCGATGGCGAAACAGCCAGTGCCGCCGAGGTTTTGGCCGGCGCGCTCAAAGACAATGGCCGCGCCAGGTTGGTTGGCCAACCTACCTTCGGCAAGGGCACTCTGCAATGCGTCCTCCCACTGGACAAGCCATATTTCGAGCGCATGCCGGCCGGTATCCGCATCACGGTGGCCAAGTTACTGTCGCCCCATTGGCAGCCGTACAGCGGCAAGGGCGTGGAACCCCATTTCCGCTCGTTTGACAGCAACGATATCCTCCTCGAAGCGCGACAGTTCCTTTTGCAAGAATTACGGAGAAGCCTGCAAGCCATGAGTCCCGATTGAGTGCATGATGGCACAAACGCGAACGTTCACCTTTCTTGGCACGGGCACGTCGATGGGCGTGCCCATGATCGGCTGTGACTGCCCTGTCTGCCAATCGTCCGATCCGCGCAATCATCGCTATCGCTGCGCCGTGCTCATTCGTACCGAGGAGGGCAATTTGCTTATCGATACGCCGCCGGAGCTGCGTCTGCAACTGCTCCGCGAGCGTGTCCGCCTCATCCATGCCGTGTTGTTCACGCACTATCACGCGGACCACCTGTTCGGACTCGACGACCTTCGGCCACTGTCGCGCCTGTTGGGCCGGCCAGTCCCGCTCTACTGCACTGCCGAAGTCGAGGGTCGGATTCGTACCGTCTTTTCCTACGCCTTCGGTCCAGAAGCCGATTCGCTCCCCGCTGGCATGGTCCCCAAGCTCGTCTTCGAGCGCATCGGTACGGAGCCGTTCTACGTCCTCGGCCAGCAGGTGACGCCCATCCCGCTGATCCACGCCCATTTCGATGTGTTGGGATTTCGGATAGGAGATGTAGCTTATTGTACGGATGTCAGCCAGGTCCCGCGCGAGAGCTGGCCGCGCCTGGAAGGGCTGCGCGTCCTGGTGCTTGATGCCCTGCGTTTCAAGCCGCACCCCGCTCACTTCGGCCTGGAGCAGGCGCTCGATGTCATTCGCCAGTTCAAGCCGGAGCGCGCCTACCTGACGCACATGAGCCATGAGTTGGAGCATGAAACGGTCAATCGCATGTTGCCGCCCCATGTGCAGTTGGCTTATGATGGATTGCGTTTTGCATTTTAGTTTAGCTACGAGTCGCAGACGAGCGCAGCTGCGCTCGTCTGCGACTCGTAGCCAAGCATAAGTTTGGCATGAGGGATTGATGACTGTACCGGCAGAATTACGGCAAAAATTACAACAATATCGGCAAGAACACGTATTGGCCTGGTGGGACCGGCTCACCGAGAACGAGCGCCGCCAATTGATCGAGCAACTTTCGAGCATCGACCTGGATCGCCTGACTCGGCTTTACGCCGAGCGTGAACATACCTACCGGCCGCCGGATTCTTCACGGATCAAGCCGTTGGCCATTGTGCCGGCCGATGCCCCGGACAATGCCGCCATGCGTGCGGCCGGTGAAGAAACACTGCGGCGTGGCGAAGTAGCAGCGCTGGTCGTGGCTGGAGGACAAGGCAGCCGGCTTGGCTTTGACCATCCCAAGGGCATGTATCCCATCGGGCCGATTAGCCGCAAGAGTTTGTTTCAAATCCATGCCGAGAAAGTGTTGGCACTGGGCCGACGCTACGGCAAACAGCCGCCGTTCCTCATTATGACCAGCCCGGCCACCGATGCTGAAACGCGGCAATTCTTCGCCGACCATGCCTATTTTGGACTGCCCAGGGAGGAAGTATTTTTCTTCTGCCAGGGCACGATGCCGGCCCTCGATCTGGCCACCGGCAAGCTACTCCTGGAAGCGCCGGGGCGTTTGTTCCTCAGCCCTGATGGCCATGGCGGCACACTGACGGCCCTGAGCAAGAGCGGCCTGCTGGAACAGTTGCGCCGACGCGGTATTCGCCACCTCTTTTATTTCCAGGTAGATAATCCGCTCGTGAAAGTAGCCGACCCGATTTTCTTGGGCCGGCACCTGGCGCAGCGCTCCGAGGCATCCTCGAAAATTGTGCCCAAGCAGGGACCGAAAGACCGACTCGGCAATCTCGTGTTGGTCGATGGCCGCTGCACCATGATCGAATATTCCGACCTGCCCGACAGTTTGGCAAATGAACGCGACGCTAACGGCCGGCTGCGTCTGTGGGCCGGTAGTCCTGCCATCCATATTTTCGATATGGATTTCTTGGCGCGTGTGACGGCGGGAGCGGGCCTGCTGCCGTTCCATATCGCTCGTAAGAAAGTGCCGTATCTCGACGACACAGGGCAGATAGTACAGCCACAAAAAGAGAATGCCCTCAAGTTCGAGCGTTTCATTTTCGATGTGTTGCCCTTGGCCGAGCGCTGGTTGGTGATGGAGACATCGCATCGAGAAGAGTTCGCACCCTTGAAAAACGCAGAGGGAGCCGACTCGCCCCAGACGGTGCAAGCAGCGTTGACGAATCTCGCGGCAGATTGGCTGAGGTGCGCCGGCATCGAGGTGCCGCGCACAGCAAACGGCGAGCCGGCCGTGGCACTGGAGGTCAGTCCGTTGTTCGCCCTGGATGCCGAGGAGTTCGCCGCCCGCGTGGATCGAAACATACGGATCAACGGAGCAACGTATTTTGTTTAAAAAATAAACCACAGAGAACACAGAGAAGAGCCACCACGAATCACCTGAACAACACGTAAAAAAGATAAAAGCTCAATAAATATGAAAAGATATTTCATCTTTTGATTTCTTCTCTTTATTCGTGTGATTCGTGGTGGCTCTTCTCTGTGTTCTCTGTGTTCTCTGTGGTTAGTCTTCTTCGGAGTACAAGAACATGCTTCATGCGACGATCCTGGCGGGCGGCGGCGGCACGCGGTTTTGGCCACGCAGCCGGCAACAGCGTCCCAAACAGTTCCTCATTCTCAGTGGCGAACGAACGCTGTTGCAACAAGCCCTGGACCGCATCGAAGGATTGCTGCCGATCGAACGCACCTGGGTCATCACGGGGCAGATGTATCAGGCCGAAACGAGGCGGCAGTTGCCGCAATTGCCGATCGCGCACATCATCGGCGAGCCATGTGGCCGCGATACGGCGCCGTGCATCGGTTTGGGCGCAGCCCTCATCGCCCGTCACGATCCTTCCGCCGTCATGTTGGCAATGCCGGCCGATCACGTCATCGAACCGGTGCGCGAGTTTGAGCGCGCCGCTCAGGTCGCCGCTTTGATGGCCGAAGAGCATCCGGATGCGCTCATCACCTTCGGCATTGCGCCGACGTTTCCGTCCACCGGCTACGGCTATATCCATCGCGGCGCCGAGATCGGCCAGCGTCAGGGCGTCAGCATGTTCCGCGTCCAGCGTTTCGAGGAGAAGCCGGCCATCGACCGGGCCGAGCGCTTCGTTGCTTCTGGCGAATATTTCTGGAACAGCGGCATCTTTGTGTGGCGGGTAGCGGCGGTGTTGGAGGAATTGCGGCGACAGCAGCCGCACTTGCATGACGCTGTGCGCCGCATCGCCGATGCCTGGGACACGCCGCGACGCGATGAAGTACTGTGTCATGAATACGAAATGCTGCCGAAAATCAGCATCGATTACGCCGTCATGGAGCATGCCCGCGAGGTGCTGGTCGTAAAGGCCCCCTATCGCTGGGATGATGTCGGCAGCTGGCTGGCGCTGGAGCGTATGAACCCGCAGGACGCCGAGCACAATACGATTCTGGCCACGTACTGCGGTCTGGAAACGAACCACTGCATCATCGTCGGCGATGCCGGCAAGCTCATCACCACCATCGGCGTATCGAATCTGGTGATCGTACAGGACGGCGATGCCACACTGATTGCCGACCGTCGCGATGAAGGCGCCGTCAAACAGCTTGTCGATCTTTTGAAGAAAAAGGGACTCGAAAAATATCTGTGAGTATACGGACTCGATTGCTTGGCGTGGATTACGGCTCGGTGCGCATCGGCCTGGCGGTCAGCGATGCGGAACGGCGGCTGGCGTCGCCATTGGTCGTATACCAACGACGCAGTCCAGAACGCGACGCCGAATATTTCCGTGCTCTGGTGGAGACGGAAGAAATCGGCGCCATCGTTGTCGGTCTGCCGGTGCATTTGGATGGCCGCGAGGGACCGAAAGCAGCGGAGGTCCGCGCTTTCGGCGCCTGGCTGGCTGAAGCGACGGGTTTGCCGGTACGGTTTTGGGATGAGCGCTTCAGCACTGTCGAAGCTGAATCCGCGCTGTGGCAGGCAGGACTGACGCACAAGAAGCGCAAAGCACGCCGCGATCGCGTGGCGGCGCAGATACTCCTGCAAGCATATCTCGACGCCGGCTGCCCGGATGAATCTACGGCCGGGCCGTTGGAGGGATGAACCCTACGATCCGTTTCGGGATTAATGTTCGGCTGTCGCCTGGTGCCTCCTGTAACGCTTGATGGGGTGGGGTGGCTAACGTGAGGTCAGCGTAAGCCATGAGACGTTCTCCTGTTTACCCGGTTGGTTTCACGCGATCTTCCAAGCCTTTTTGATCGGCTTCAGATGACGCAGTCGTTTGTTGCGGATGCGTCGGCGCTTACGCATCGTCTTGGGACTAGAAGAACGAGCCATCGGAAGCACTCCTTTCTTTTTAGATCGTCGGCAATTTCCAGGGATCGCGGTGCTCGCGGTCGAGCCATTTGTTGGCCTCGGCGTCCTCGATGAATTGCCAATGGTCCGGGTCCCAACGCAACTTGCGATGGTTCCAGTAAGCCAAGTTGCCGAGATGGCAAACCGTCACCGAGCGTGCGCCAATCTCCACATCGGCGATAGGCCGCCGCCGCGAACGAACGCATTCGATCCAATCGCGCTGATGCCCCGGCGATTGATAAAGCCGCACATCGTGGACGCCTAGCGGCTGTTTGATGATGTCCTCCGGATCGCTTTTGAGATAACCGCGATCGACAAAGATCTTGCCATCGCTGCCAGCGAAGGTGATACCCTTAACGTTCTTGCCGGCATCGTCCTTGTCGGCGTGGAAAACGACGACGCCGTTGGCATAGACATAGCGCAGTCCCTTCTCCGCCTTGGGATCTTCGGGCGGGATGATCTCGATCGGCCCGGATTCGTCCATGCCCAGGCCCCACTGGGCGATGTCGAAATGATGCGCTCCCCAATCGGTCATCATACCGCCGGAGTATTCGCGGTAAGCGCGCCAGTTGGGGAAATGATTGTGGACGCCGCGCGGACTGAGGACCGAGTTGTACGGCCGTTTCGGCGCCGGTCCCAGCCAGCGGTCCCAATCGAGTCCGGGTTCGTCCGGTTCGGCTGGTAGATCACAAGGCCGGCTGGGACCGCCGACGTTGACGTAAACAGCTTTCAGTTTGCCGATGCGGCCGCTGCGCACCAGCTCGCAGGCCAGGCGAAATTCCTTATCGGAGCGCTGCTGGCTGCCTGTCTGGAAAACGCGAGCATACTTACGGGCAGCGTCGCGCATCAGCTTGGCTTCGTGGATGGTCAGCGACAGGGGCTTTTCGCAGTACACGTCCAGACCGGCCTTGCACGCCTCGATGGCGGGGATGGCGTGCCAATGATCAGGTGTGGCGATGACCACGGCATCGATGTCTTTGCGGGCCAGCAATTCGCGGAAGTCGTTGTAAGCAGCACAGCCCTTGTAAGCGCCGTTTTTCTTTTTGTCGGCGTAGCGTTTCTCGACGATTTCCTTGGCGTTGTTACGGCGGTTGCTGTCTACGTCGCAGACAGCCAAGACTTGTATATCGCTCATGCCAAGGAAATGGCCGAGATGGAAGCGATTCATGGTACCGACACCAATGAAGCCAAGGGTGAGGCGTTCGCTGGGCGGGGTCGTTTTTTTGTCATCCGCAGCTGGGGCAGAAGTAGGAGGGAGGATCGGCAATGTCAGAGCCGTGGCTGCGGCTCCTTGCATGAAATGGCGGCGGGTGATTGTTCGTTTGTGCTTGCTCATGGCGGCCCCTTTCGTATGGAGGAAAGATTCGGACGGAACCGGGGATGCTTTTAGAGATTACAGGAAGCGGCGGCAGAGGCAAGCGGGATTACTTCTCGGCTCAGATTTCTTTTTCGCTTCGCCGTAGTCGTCGGCTCGTGCGCCAACTCAAAAAAAAGGCGGCAAGGGAGAGCAGGAAACTGACGCCGATCAGCACATCTTTGATCTGTTCGCGCCAGGCATCATATGTTTCCTTACCTGGAAATGGCCCCTGGACAGGCGCGGCCGTAGATTGTTCCAGCTGCTGGCGCGGGATGACGAACGATTTGCGATGCCCCGCGCCAGCATGGATGGTCACTTCGAACGGCTCGGCTTTGTCGAAGGTGAAAACAAAACAACCTTTATCGTCCACAGACCCTTTGGTGAGCAATTGGCCGTTGGGCCGGCGGACTTCGACGGTCGCAGATTGAGGAGTTTTACCATCATCAAAGTAGCTTTCAATGCGCACTTGCCGACCGGCGACGATAAAATAATCGGCCTGCAGACGGTGCGCGTGTGTTGGCTCTGCCGTCAGCAACAGGGCGGCAAGCGCCGCCAGCATAACCGGCGGGCGACACTTCAAACCAAGCATTTCGGGTTTGACACGCATCAGGAAATTCACCGTGAAGCCGAGTACCACGCCCTCCAGGGCGACGAGGGGCAAATGGGCCAAGAAAACAAGCCGGACAATCCCCGACCAATCCTCGACGCCGCCCCAGAGAAGGACCACCGCTTGAAGGACCAGCGTGGCCAATATCGAGATCATGCCGAGAAGACAACCGCACAGCCAGGTAAGAGTGTTGGGAGGCAGCGCGGTGGGGCCGCGCAAGCTGTGCGTTCCCTGGCGGAGCTGGGGAACAAGAAAATAGCGTCGCATCATGGAGAATAAGGCAGCGGCCAGCAAGGCCGGCAGCGTCATTACGCAGGTGTTGACGCCGATGGTCGTGAAACCGCCATGGCCGAGGAGGACTGCTTGCAGCGCCAGGCCGATGAGGATGGCCAACGGCGCCCGCCGGCCCAGTACGACACCGACCAGGCCGTTGAGCAACAGATGCACTCGCGTTGGCCCCAGCGGCAGATGCATCAGCGTGGCCACGAAGAAAGCAGCGCTGAGGACAGCGATACGCGGGATCTCTTCCTCGCGCACCCGGTACGCTGCTATAAGGGCCAGCAATCCCGACAGGATAAAACCCGCTGCCAGCCACGGCGCAGTCAATACTCCGTCAGAGAGATGCATCGCCCAGAGCAAGCCGAACGAAACCGACGCCACACCCATGATGTTCCTCGCTTACTCGCTGCCAGCCGGCGTCAGCCGGCCGTCCGCCCCGTCCACGAAGACCCAGAAGGTCGCCCGTTGACGCAAGGGATAATTCTTGCCGGCGCGCATCCGTGTCCCCTGTAGGCGAGCCACCGTCAGGCACCACCAGCCTGCTTCGCTCAGCGTGGTCGTGGCCACGCCGTTGGCATCGAGACGAACCGTGCGCGTGATCTCCTCATCAGGCGGCAGTTTCTGCGGCGGTGCAGCATTGTAACGCTCGATCTCCACCAATCCACTGCGCAAGCCAGGATCGCTCTTGCCAGGGCGGCGGGCTGGCGGTACTTCGACCTGGAACACCATGCCTGGACGCAGGCCGTAGGGGCGTGTCAGTGGCACCAGCTCGAAATCGCCAGCGGCGGCATCCCAGCCTTTCTGGGCCTGAACGTGCAGCACCATCTTGACAGTGTCTTGCAGAAACTCGCCGTCTTCTTCCATCCAGATGGGCGGCGTCCGTAACACAAAGACGTAATCACCGCGCTGTTGGGGCGTGAAACGAAGCTGATACACCGTCACTTCTCTCGTACCGGCCTGACGCGTGGTCTTGACCAGTTGGTCCGTCAACTCGACGCGCTTACCGTCCGGGTCGAGAACAACAAGGCTTTGCGGTTGCGGCGCATCGAAAAGCTGATGCTCGAACGGATGCCCCCATTGGTAAGTAATGGTGAGCGTTTCGCCTTTTTTCGCCGAGGCAGTTTGCGGCAATAGCATGTTGAAATGCGCCGCCGCCGATCCGGCGAACCAACTTAGCCATGCCACCATGCTGCATAGTGGTAATCGCATCTCCGTTCTCCTTTTGTCGTCCTCGTCATCATACGATTTTGCAATTCGTCATACCAGAGACCGGGACGAAAGAGGGCGCTCGTGATACAATCGATAACGCTGTCTTTTCTTATCGCTTATGCAAACTCCCTGGTGGCAACGCATCATGGCGATTACGGAATGGCATTACACAATCGACGGTCAACCCGCCGCCAAACCCGTCAGCGCCGCCCAACTCAAGCAATTGGCAATCTCCGGACAGCTGAAACCGACCGACCTCGTTTGGCAGGAGGGCATGCTGGAATGGGCGCCGGCCGGCTCCATCAAGGGGCTGTTTCCCCCGCCCCCCTCTACCTCCCCCCAAATGGGGGCGACAGGAGGGAGCAACTCAGCGGCCGTTCTTTCCACCACCACGAAAATCACCACGGGACGCAAGACAGAAAAGATCCGTCCGCCGCGCGATTGGCGCAATCTACACCCGCTCCTGGTCCTTGTGCTGACGCTTGCCAGCGGCGGCATCTTCGGGCTGATCTTTTCTTATAAGGTCTGTCGGACGTACGCGGCCAAGGCGGCCAGTCGTAAGCTCGATAGCGCCGGCCGCATGTTGGGAAAAGTACGACACCCCTTCGGTGTGCTGCTGCTGTCGTATCTAACGCTTGGATTTTATTTCTTCTATTGGCTCTATCGCGCTCTGAGTGAGTGCCATGATTATCTGGGACACAAAGAGGTTCCGCTCCGTGCTGAGCTAAGCCTGATGCTGATTTTTCCCCCCTACGCCCTGTACCTGGCGGTGTTCGTGCTGCCGGAGTTGATCCGCCGGGCGCAAACCGTGGCCGGCGTGCCGGAAACACCCCAGCTGCGCCAGACCGTCTTTTTTCTCAATCCTTTCGGGATCTTCGTTCTGCCGGTCCTCGGTACGATTTGCCAGGAAGCGCTCAATCAAATCTGGTTGACCGTACCCTGATCCCGTCTCATTTTCGTTATTTTCGGTCAATCCCATACACCCTGCCGGGCGATAATTAGTCTGTACTTTTCCCACCACCTGTTGTCCTGTGGAGGCCCGCCAATGACCCAATTTTGCCGTACTTGCGCCGTTGTCGCCTTTTTTCTGCCCGCAGGGCTGCTGTGCTCCGCTGAACCCCAGCTGGCCTCGCCGGGCCTGCCGGAATGGGAGAAGGGCCAGCAAGCCATGCTCGAAGGCCGAACCGAACAGGCCATCGCCGCGTTTGAGCAGAGCCTGAAACAAGATCCTGCCCTGGTGCGCAACTACCTGAGCCTGGCGGCGGCCTATCTGGCCCTGGGCAAAGAGGAGCAGGCGGCCGAGCAGCTGAAACAATATCTGGATAAACAGCCGGACCATTACGTGGTGCGTGGTGAATTCGCCGAGTTGCTCTTGCGGTTGGACCGGCTCGAAGAGGCCCGCGAGCAATTTGAGCGCTTCGAGGCCGATATTCAGGACCATGAAACTCTGGCACGCCAGCACCTCGTGCATTGCCATAGCCGGCTTCTGGAAATTGCCGAGCGCCTGGAGGACGACTACGCCGTTCACCTGCACCGCGGCATCGCCCTGTATTGGCTGGCTCGCCAGCGTGCGGAATTAACCGATGCCGGCGACGAATTGTCGAGCGAAGGCTTGTTGTGTCAATCGGCCAGCGAGTTCGTGCTGGCGCGACGCGAGCGGCCGGAAGAAGCCCGCCCCTGCTGGTATCTGCATGAAGTATGGTCGCAGCTGGCCCTGTGCCAGCCGGCCACGCGCTGGCTTCGCGCCGCCGATGAAGCTGCTCCGTTCAGCTATCTCACCCCTGCCGAGCAGCGCCGCTTGCACCTGGCCTGCCGCCGCCATGCCGAGGACAGCTCCCACAAATAGCGCCAACGACCAGAACGGCATCCCCGTTTTACTTTGTGGAGAGATCGCTCTGTTGACAGAGGCCGCATCCGGTTGGTTAAAAGGATAAAGGGCGAACGGCCGGCGTCAGCCGGCTGGTAGAAAAAAGCCCCTACCAGCCGGCTGACGCCGGCCGTTCGCCCTTCTCCGTTTATTCATCCTTGAGAAGAGGTATTATCGATGGCTCCGCGAGTGCGTTGGTTCGGCTGGGTGATCCTGTTGGCCGGGGCAGGAATGTTGACGCTGGGATTGGGGCAAACCCGCGCCCAGACCTTGGAAGAAGGATGGAGCAAACTGGAGGAGAAATACAAGGGAGGACCCGAAGGGCTGGCGCGTGGTTTCACCAAAGGCTCCCGAGTTGATCCCAACGATCGGAACCACCGCGAAGCAATCGATCTGCTCGCCAAGGTCTACACCTACGGCGTCTATCTCCGCAAACTGGACACGCAGCCCAATGCCATCGCCAAGGATTTCGATGCGTTCTCGACCCTTGTGGACCGAGACATCCTCAGTGCCAAGGATCCCCAGGCAATGCAGACGTTCGCAGAGATTTTCCGGGACCGGGTGCGCATCCATGCGCTGGAGGTCATTCAATTTAAGAATGCTCTACCTATCCATAAAATCCATAATGCACGCCTGTTGGCCAAGATTGCCAAGCTGGGAGATCCCCAACTTGCCGATACGCTCATCACGGTGTTGAAAGACCCTCAGCAAAATGATGGCGTCCGCTACTATGTGCTGCAAGGATTGGCCACGCTGATTCCGAAATTGCCGCCGGAACAGCAGTCCAGGTGCGCCGTGGCGTTGGTTGAGTTTCTGGAGCAGAAGAAGGGGCCGGGTAAAAACGCCACACCGGAGGAGATCGAGGGCTTCCGCTTCTTCCGCCGGGAAGCGGTTCGCGCTTTGGCGAAGACCCGTGCGCCGGCGGTCAACGACAAGGTACGCCCGGCTCTGGTGCTGGCACGATTCGCTGGCAACGATGCCAGCATTCAGCCGCCGCCGCGTATCGATGAACGGGTGGAAGCAGCTATCGGCCTGGCACACATGCAGGCGCCGCCCAAGGACAAGCAATATCAGGTTGATTACGCCGCCGGCCAAATCGCCAAGTGCTTGGGAGCTTTGGCCCAAGAGGCCGAACGCGAACGTGCCAACAAAGAGATACGAACACATCCCTGGAAGATCCTTGCCGCCCAGTTGACGGAGGCGCTGGCAGACCTCAAGAGAAATAACGAGAAAAATCCATATGTGGTCCAGATCGCCGACAAGGGCACACAGCTCCTCACAAAAATTATCAACAGCGCGCAGATCAGTCCCAACGAACAGACCTGGTGGAGTTCGCCGCAGAGCGATCCACCTAGCAAGGAATTGTTCCAAGGTTTGGCCGATAGCGTCGTCAGGCCCGGCCAGTCGAGTGAGCAGTCGGAAAAATAATGCATCATCGTTCGCTGCCGCCTTGGCTTTGGCCGCGCGCCGCCTACGTTCATATCCCCTTCTGTGCCCATCACTGTGGCTACTGCGATTTTGCCATCGCTGTGGGGCAGGACTATCTTATCGAGTTATACCTCGATGCCCTGGCGGTCGAATTAGCCATGCTGGCCGAACCCCAGCCGGTGCAAACGCTTTTCCTTGGCGGCGGCACGCCCACGCAGCTGAGCGCCTCTCAGCTTGAACGCTTGTTATCCACGGTCCTCCGTTGGCTGCCTCTGGATGCCAACAGCGAATTTTCGATCGAATGCAATCCCGATTCGCTGACAGCAGACAAGATCGCTGTCTTGGCCGATCACGGCGTCAACCGCATCAGTCTCGGCGCCCAATCGTTCCATGTCCATTTGCTGGCCGTACTGGAGCGGGCACACCATCCTGATGAAATCGCCCGCGCCGTCGAGCGCGTACGGCGGCGGATTGACAACGTGTCTCTCGATCTTATCTTCGGCATTCCGGGACAGACAGAACAGCTCTGGCGCGACGACCTTGCCCGCGCTCTGGCCCTGGAGCCGGATCATCTCTCAACCTATGGGCTGACCTACGAGAAGGGAACCCCGCTGTGGAAACGCCGACAGCGCGGCCAACTCCAACCGCTGGATGAAGACGCCGAACTAACCCTGTATGCGCTGGCCATCGACACGCTGGAGGCAGCCCATTTTGAGCATTATGAGATCTCCAATTTCGCACGTCCAGGCCGGCGCTGTCGCCACAATCAAACTTATTGGGCCAATGAGGCGTATTTCGGCTTCGGCATGGGTGCGGCGCGTTACGTCCTGGGCCGGCGCGAGCTGAACACGCGCGATTTACGGCGTTACATTCGTCAAGCGTTGTCTGGTGAATCTGTAACATGGCAAACAGAAGAATTGCCGCCGGAGGAGCGTGCCCGCGAAACGTTGGCTGTCCAGCTGCGCCGTGCCGAAGGCATCGATCGCACGGCTTTTCGCACACAGACAGGTTTCGATTTGGATGCCCTGGCCGGCGCAGTGCTGGCGCAGTATGTCGATCAGGGCTTTCTTGCCGACGACGGCCGCAACATCCATTTGACCCGGCGCGGTCAATACGTCGCCGATGCGATCATCGAACATTTATTATGACAAGTTCGGATTGTCCTGGCAGGAAACAGGGCTTTCTCTTGCTAGAAAACGCTATTCCACGCTAGAATCAGCCGCCACGCTGGTTCGTGCGGTCGCCTGGATCATAGCCCTGGCGGAGGAAGTGGTGTATCCATCTGGCGACAATCATTCTGGAATGCAACGTCGCCACTCGTTTCGCTGGCGTGCGGTCCTGGCTTGGGGACTGGTCTGGATGGCACTGGGGCAAGTGTCGATTGTCATATTTTTGGAGTGGCAACATCCAGAATTCCTTGATCCGAAATACGGCTGCCGCTTGCTCGCCCTCCGTGCTCTCCGTAAAGAACCGGAGAGACGGACGTTGCTGCTGGTTTTGGGATCATCGCGAGCAGAGCAAGGATTTCGCCCGAGCCTGCTGATGAGTGGCCAACGTCAGCCGGCTGACGCCGGCCGCTTGTCTGGCCCCCTCTTTTACAACATGGCACGTGGCGGCAGCAGTCCGTTGTTATATCTGCTGACGCTTCACCGCCTGTTGGCCGACGGCATCCATCCCGATGGCCTTCTCATCGAGATATTTCCCCCTGCACTGGTCGAAAATGAGGAAAGTGCTCTGATTTACAAACCGACGCTGCGCGATTGGCCCGTGTTGCGGCGCTATCCGGTGAAGGGGCGAACGTGGGCATTGTGGTTGCAAGATCGGCTGCTGCTATGGCATAAGTACCGCAGCGGTTTGTTGGCCTGGGTTGCTCCGCAGTGGCTGTTGCCTCAAGCCCGCTGGGGCGAGAACCTGTGGGATTATCGAGGCGGTGAATGGCGCGTCCTTGGCGACAAGGTCTCCGTCGCGGAACGCCGCCGTCTCACGAACGATGCGCGACGCCGCTATGCTTCCTCCTTGCAACACCTTCGCATCGCCGACGATGCCGACCGCGCCCTCCGCGAACTGCTGGACACCTGCCGTACCCAGCGTATCGCCGTCGTGTTGTTTCTCATGCCGGAATCGTCGGAGTTTCGCGGCTGGTATCCGCCCGAAGTGCGGCTCCGATTGTCGCATTATCTGGCCGCGCTGCAGTGCGAATACGGCACACCGTTGATCGACGCACGGTGTTGGATAGCCGATTGGGATTTTGCAGATGGGCATCATCTTTTAAGTTGGGGCGCAGCTGCGTTCACACGACGTTTCGCCAAGGAGGTGCTTTTCGTCCTGGACCAAAGGATCTTGGCTTGTCAAAGAAGATGCCATAACCCATACTGAGCAACTGCTGGCCACCAACACGCCGGAGTCCTTTTGGGATTCTCAGAAAGGGAATATAGCTAAACAGACGCGCTCATGGCAACCGCACGCGATAGAGCCGGTAATATTCATCTGTGTAAATCAATTGCAGGATATCGCAGTGTACATCGCGGTCCGTTGCCGCCACGACATGCGTAATGCCCCGACGTCTCAGCTCATCTTTGATCTGTTCATCATTCCAGGCGCGTTGTTCGTAGAGTTGATGGTTCCACAGAAGGCGCTGATGCCATTCCAGGACCTCGCTATCCTTGTAGGGGATGGACTTGAAATCAACGTAGATGGGCGCACCGGTGAACAGGCGGAATTGTTGCAGATCGACCGAGATAGTCTGTTTCTGTGTGCGGCGGCGCGGCGGTAATGTGAAATTGAGCGAGGCAGCGCCCCGCTTGCCGGCGGTGAGATCAGGCACTTCTACAGGCAGCAGGTAAACATCGCCGTCTGTTTTGTTGGCGCGAATGTGTTCCAGCAAGGGCAATTCCTGAGTGTTTGTGCGATAACCAAGACCGAAATAGGTCGTGAGAATGCCTCCGGCCACGGCGAGGGCGAGTAGCGCGACACAAACGGCTTGCAGAATGCGCTCCTGCCGCCGAGAAGCCGGCGTGAACCAGGCGGCCAGGCGCTGGATAATCTGTGCGAGAATGATTGTCGTAGCGATGGGGACCAAGATAGATGACACGCGCCAGGGAAAAAGCAGGGCCAGCGTATCGTTACCGGTACTCACTTGCACGAGTGTCAGCACCAGACCGATGAGGAAGCACACTGCCAGGATAACGAACAGCCGACTGCCGCGGACCAGATACATCGCTGTCAGAATCCAGCCGATTTGTGCCCAGGCAATGCCATCCAGCCAGCGGTCCACCAGGGCATGATGCGGAATGCGGAAATGAGTCAGAAGATACTGCGCCTCAGCGAACGCTTCCGGCGAAGAGGGCGCGAAGGTGCGAAGGACGTAAACCAGCACCGGCGAAACCAACAGCAACGCCCACGCGCCTACGAACAAAGCTGCACGGATACGCTTGTCGCAGATAAGCAGATACAGATAGGCCAGCGTCAGAGAAGCAGCAGAAAGTACATAGGTAGAGTGCATGACAGCGGCGAGCGATGACCAGGTCACGGCCAGCAAGGGCCGATCGTTCAGGAAGGTACAGACCGAAAGGATAAGCAGGGTGCCAAACACCGAGGGCTGCAAGCCCGCACCGAGGACGTATTGATTGGCAAGGCCGGCCTGAAAATACCAGGGATAATCGACACCGAACAACTGGGCTGAAGTCCAGCGCAACAGGGCAGAATGCAGGAGAACGAGGAGAGCGAGGAAACCAAGACGCATCCGGGTTGTAGTACGCCTGCCACCGAGATACTCGAAAATGCCGAGGAGAGCATGGAAATAAACGCCGATAATGAGGATGTAATAAAGATAGAAAATGGACTCGTGCAAGTATCGATACGTCAGGGCCACGACGGTGCTGAAGAGGGGGGTGGGATCGGCGGTGTTCGCCAGCCAGTCTTCGTTGAGAAAGCCGAGGCCGCCTTGAGCAAGACCGTGCAGGAAATACTGGTTCTGGTTGGAGTAGTACAAGGGCGGCTGCGTGTAGGCGAGGCCAAACAGCAGTGACCAAAACAGGAAGCGGATTGCCGTTTTCAAATTCACCTCTCGCTCTCGCATGAAGAACATCTATAAAGAATAGGGAAGGCTGGCGCAATGTTGGGGCCGGCCGACTGCCTGGGTCAGCGAAGGAATGAGGATGAATCGGTTATCGCGGTTGTTTCTTTCGTCGGTTGGTTCCAAATATGTCATGGCGCTGACCGGCCTTGGTCTGATGATGTTCGTGATCGTCCACATGAGCGGAAACCTGCTCATCTATTTTGGCAAAGATGCCCTCAACGCCTACGCCCATAATTTTACGGAGCATCCGGTCTTGTTGTGGTCGGCGCGCGGCGGCTTGCTGGCCATCTTTTTGATTCACCTGCTCTTTGCCCTGCGCACCGAACGGGACAACGAATCAGCCCGGCCCATTCGCTACGTCTATGAAGACACCATCCAGGCCAGCTGGGCGTCGCGGCACATGATGCTGACCGGCGTGGTCATCCTCCTTTTCGTCATCTATCACCTGCTCCATTTTACTTTCGGTATCGTCGATCCCGACGATTTCAAGTACGCTATTGAACCCAAGGAAGGCGACGTAGCAGGCATGGTCATTGCTGGATTTCAGCAACCGCTGATCGCGGCCTCGTACATTCTGGCGCAGGTTTTTCTGGGATTGCATTTGTGGCACGGCGGCAGCAGTTGGCTGCAACACCTGGGACTAAACGGGCGCGGCTATGATACCGTGGTCAATTATGTGGGCCCGGTGGTGGCTGCGGTCGTCGTCGCCGGCAATTGTTCGATCCCGCTCGTCATTTTAATGAGGTGGATTTATTAGTTGAGATTTAGCGTTTCGCGCGAAAGGATAAATCGCCCAATCATGCGGGAGTGACATCCTATGAAACTCGACCCCCATGTTCCTTCCGGGCCGCTGGCCCAGAAGTGGGAACGGCACCGCTTCGAGATGAAGCTGGTCAATCCAGCGAACAAACGCAAGTTTCGCATTCTTGTCGTGGGCACTGGCCTGGCCGGCGCTTCGGCAGCGGCATCGCTAGCTGAACTGGGCTACAACGTCGAGAGCTTCTGCTTCCAGGACAGCCCGCGTCGCGCCCACTCCATCGCCGCTCAAGGCGGCATCAACGCTGCCAAGAATTATCAGAACGACGGCGACAGCATCCGCCGGCTTTTTTACGACACTATCAAGGGCGGCGACTTCCGCTCACGTGAGGCCAACGTCTTTCGCCTGGCCCAGATCAGTGTCAACATCATCGATCAGTGCGTCGCCCAGGGTGTGCCGTTCGCTCGGGAATACGGCGGCCAGCTCTTCAATCGCTCCTTCGGCGGTGCTCAGGTATCGCGCACCTTCTATTGTCGCGGACAAACCGGACAGCAATTGTTGCTTGGAGCTTATCAAGCCATGTGCCGGCAAATTCGGGCCGGACGCATCAAGATGCATCCGCGCACCGAGATGCTCGATCTGGTGGTCGTGGATGGCCGGGCGCGCGG